>JALRFY010000184.1 GCA_023253625.1 Akkermansiaceae bacterium
GTGAAGCTCGAGGGATAGATCGACTGCGTAGCGCCAATGAACACGGCCCCGCTCAAGCCCCCGAAGAAGGAGGAGATCGCATAGGCGATGACCCGCAGCGAGGCAATGTTGACGCCGATGGAGGAAGCCAGCTCCTCGTTCTGCTGCAGCGACATGCAGATATGGCCGATGCGCGAATGCACCAGACGGTAGAGCGCTGCGAAGCACAGGATCATCAGCGTGACCGCGAGGAAGTAGAAGGCGATGCGCGGGTTTTCCATGGTTGCGAAATCCGGCACCAGCGTGATGCCGAAGACCGAGATGGCGCCGGGCAGCGGAATGCTGGTGATGCCCTTGGCGCCGTTCGTCACCGGCAGAGCCAGGGCGAGCAGCCGCGCAACTTCCGTGAGCACGAGGGTGACCATGGCGAAATAGACGCCACGCAACCTGAGGATGGGAAGGCCGATCAGCACGCTGGCCGCGGCGCAGAAGATCCCCGCCACCGGAAGCGTCCACCAGAAGGACCAGCCGGCACTCATGATGAGGATGGCGGATACATAGCCGCCCATCAGCGCATAGGCGCCCTGCCCGATATTGATACGGCCGATATAGAAGGTGAGCCACACGCCAGCGCTGGCGATCGACAGCAGCGCCACGGAGGTCAACACGTAATAGAGGTCCTTGCGGCCCGTGGCCTCGATCAGCAGCGGAACCGCCACGTAGACCAGCGCCACGAAAACCAGGAGACCGAGAAGCTTCTTGCTCATGGCGCGACCCGGCGGGATGCCTCCGGGCGTGTGATGGGAAATCGCACGGCTACCATTGAGTGAATGATTCGGGACCTCGATCCTGTGTCGGATCTGCTCTGTGTCCTCTTCATTCCTCTGTGCCTCTGTGGTTTACAAAAATCGGTGTGGACTTTGACGTCAGTGAAGTCGGTGGAGATGGTAAATTTTCCCCATTTTTCGGGTTGACCCGGATCAGCTGTATCAGATTTTCTCTCGTGTCGCCAATTGCGACTGAGTCTCAATAAAGACAATTGCCTTTCCATGAAACTGAACAATCGATTCGCCCTGTTCGCCGGTGGTGCCGCCATCGTCGTGCTGCCCCAGAGTCTTTGCGCTCAGGATTTGATGCAAACGCTCACGCCCATGACCGTGGTGGGAAGCCGCGAGGCGGCCTTCGAGCTGCCGGGTTCCGCGGCGTATGAGGATGCGGAATATTTCCGCGAGCGCGGCTACACCAACATCGCGCAGATCGCGGCCCGCGTGCCCGGCGTTTACGTCCGCGACGAGGACGGCTACGGCAATTTCCCCAACATTTCGCTGCGGGGCGTGGATGGTCTCCGGAGTTCCAAGGTGACGATGATGGAAGACGGCATCCTCACCGCCCCGGCGCCCTACGCGGCACCTGCCGCCTACTATGCGCCGAAGGCCGCCCGCATGTCGGGCATCGAATTCCTCAAGGGATCGAGCCAGGTGAAATACGGCCCGCAAACCACCGGCGGCGTGGTGAACTACCTTTCCACCCGTTTTCCGGAGGAAGGCGATCCGCGGTTTTTCTCCCGTTTCACCTACGGCACCGACAACACCCTGTTCCTGCATTCGTGGTTCGGCGACAGCCAGGAAACGGAGATCGGCCGCATCGGATACCTGCTGGAACTCCATGCCGAAAGCACCGATGGCTACCGCGACATCGATGGCAGCTCGGATGACACCGGTTTCAAGCTGATCGAGCCGATGCTCAAGCTGTTCTGGGAACCCGACACCGCGCTCAAACAACGCCTCGAATTCAAGGCGGGCTACACCCGTTTCGACGCCAACGAATCCTACACCGGTCTTACCGATGCGGATGTCGATTCCGATCCCGACCGCCGCTACGCCGCCAGTTTCGACGACGAGTTCGACTCGGAACACTGGCGCACTTATCTGAAGTGGGTCGCGGAACCCAGCGATGCACTGCGTTTCGAGAGTGCCATCTATTACAACTCCTTCGACCGCACCTGGGACAAGCTCGGCAGCCTGGATGCCGCCGGTGTGCCGACCAACGTGGCCGAGGGCATGCTCACCCCGGGCGGCTACAACCTGCTGCGAGGCCTTGGTCCCGGCAACATCCAGTATGCCGGTGCCTTCCGTGAACACGAGGCCTATGGCTGGCAAAATCAAGCGAACATCCGCTTCGCGACCGGCTCGCTGGAGCACGACCTGGCCGTAGGCTTGCGCCTCCATTGCGACCATCAGGACGGAACCAACATCACCACCACCCACGCTTCCAACCTAGCAGGTGGCTTCAATTTCGCAGGCCGCAGCGCACCGGCCGAGATCACCCGCCAGGAGGCCTTCGCCACCGCGGTCTTCATCGAGGACACGATTTCCATCGGAAAACTCACGCTGCGTCCCGGCATCCGCTACGAATGGCTGGATCTGGAATCCTCCCCCGCCACCGGCCCCGCCGTCTCGGTGGACGAGGAATTGGTGATGGGCGGTCTCGGTGCCAGCTACGATCTGACCGAAAGCGATTCGGTCTTCGGCGGAATCTACCGCGGCATGTCGCCCGCCAATCCGTCCGGCTACGCGGTGGGCACCGACAGCGAGGAAAGCCTCGGCTTCGAACTCGGCTACCGCCACCAGCAAGACGCCTTCCGCACGGAGGTGGTCGGCTTCTTCACCGATTTCGATGAATTGATCGCTCCCGAACTCCCCGGCGGCGCGGGCACCCTGCCCAGCCAGAACGGCGGAGCTGCGGAGGTCTGGGGGATCGAGTCATGGGTCGAGTATGACCACGGCCAAGCCGCGGGCTGGGGCTTCGGGCTGCCTGTCTATGCCAGTCTCACCTACACCCACGCGGAATTCGCCGGCATGTCCGGCACGCTCGCCAATGGCGCGGGCACCTTCGCGGGCGGCCGCAATGGCCACGCAATCCCCTACATTCCCGAGTGGAAATTCGCCGCCGGAGTCGCGCTCGTGATGGAAAAATGGGGGATCAACCTCGATGCCTCGTATGTTTCCTCCTCGTGGGGCAGCGGTTACAACGACGATGTCCGCGTCGGCAACCCCAGTGCCATCGACGGCAAAATCGACCCTCTCCTGATCTTCGACCTCACCGGCCACTACCAGTTCAACGACAACGTGCGTCTGGTCGGCGGCATCCAAAACCTCTTCGACGAACGCGGCATCATCAGCCGCGCGCCGCTCGGCTCGCGGGCCAACGCCCCCCGCATGATCTTCGGCGGCTTCGAAACCACTTTCTGAGAAATGTCGTCCATCGGTTGCCAGTAAAATCCGGCCGGGGCATCATACATCGGCCACTTCGCGTCCCCAAGACATGCAATCCCTCATCCACACCCTGAACATCAGCACGCTCGCCACTTGGATGAGCGTCGCCGGTTTCGGCACCGTGGGCGTGGTGATCCCTCACCACGAACGCGCGCAGCCCCTCACACCGGTCATCGAGGAAACCCTCATAGCCGACGCGGATTTCAGCCTTGGCGACATGCCGGATGCCAGCCTGCCCGAGGGCAGCTGTAATGGCGGTGGTGTGGCCGCCATGCCTGAAGCCATCGAGACCCCTCCGGAAACCCTGCCCAGTCCGCCCGAATTGGCCGAATTGGCGGAATTTTCACCTCTGCCGGATATTCCGGACCTGCCCAAGCCCGCCGCCGTCACCCGCAGTTCGAAGAGCGGCACGCTGCGCGCCACCGCATCCACCGCACGCTCCGGCCACTCCACCACCGGCCGCGCCTCGTCCTCATCCACCAGCAGCCGCGGCAGCTCGGCCGCGACCAGCGGCGGCGGAATGTCCACCAGCGCCCGCCTCGCCGCCGGCCGCATGCCCGCGCCGAACTACCCCGCCACCTGCCGCCGCATGGGCCAGACCGGCACCGTGATCGTCGAGTTCACCATCGACCGCTCCGGCCGTGTCATCTCCGCCCATGCCGCCGAACCCTCACCGTGGCCGCTGCTCGACCACGAGGCAGTCCGCACCGTGCGCAAATGGAAATTCCCACCCGGCGATATCATGAAACTGCGGCGCCCTATCGTCTTTCAACTTCGCTGAAACCCGCTAGAACCGCGCCGTGCTCACCGTGCCCGCCAATATTGTCGTAGAAACCTTCATCGAGGGCGGCTGGGTCATGTGGCCGATCCTCGCCACATTTTTCCTCGCCCTGTGCGTCATCCTCGACCGCCTCGTGTGGTGGTTGCGGCTCAAGTCCATCGTCCGCCCGTCACTCCACGAGGAGGCACGCCAGGCACTCGGCACCGGCGATTTCGAAACCGCCTGGCGGCTTTCGCAAACCACCACCGATCCCTACCTGAAAAACCTCGCCGAGGGCATGGGCCACGCGCGCACCTCGATGCTCGCCGCCATGCAGTTGGACGCCACCCACCTGATCGAGAAATCCGAGGCGCGGATGTGGGTCATCAGCACCATGATCACCCTCGCGCCGCTGCTCGGCCTGTTCGGCACCGTGGTCGGCATCATGGGATCGTTCTCGTTCGTCGGCGACGAGCAACTCGCCGCGGAAAAAGTGTCGGGCGGCATCGCCGAGGCGCTCATCGCCACCGCCGCGGGCATCGGCATCGCCATCGTCTGCCTGCTGCCCTACAACTTCTTCCGCAAGCGCGTGGCCCTGCTGCGCGGTTCGCTCGAGCGCTGGATCAACCACTGCGAACTGCTCGTCCACTCGGCCAAGGAACACGGTCACGATTTGGAGGCGTTCGCATCCAGGAAACCATGCCCGTAAGACTCACATCCCACGTCGGCGGCGACGAGGGCGACGAAGCCCGTATCGAGGTCATCCCGCTCATCGACATCATGTTTTTCCTGCTCGCCGCCTTCATGCTGGTGAGTCTGAGCATGACGCACATGCAGCGCGTGCCGATCAACGTTCCGGAAGCGTCCACCGGCATTCCGGAATCCAAGACCCCGCCGGTCCAGATCGCCGTGGACGCCACCGGCGTGATCACGTGGGAGAGCGTCATCGTCACTCCCTCGGAAATCACCACCCGTCTCCAAACCCTCGCCTCGCCCGCCGAAACGCGCGTCATGATCTCCGCCGACGAGGAGGCGCGGCACAAGCACGTGCTCGCCGTGCTCAACGCCGTGCGCGCCGCCGGTGTCGAGAAAGTCAACTTCGAGACCCGGGAACCATGAAAGCGCGCCTGCTGCCGTTTCTCAACGCCGCCGGCTGCATCGCGCTCACGGTGCTCGTAACCGTGCAATGGCGCAACGAACACCGGTTGCGCCTCGTCAACCAGGACCTCCGCAAACAAATCTCCGCCGCCGGGACCAAGGCTGCCGGGGATGCCAGACATCGCGCTGCGCTTGAACGAGACATCGCCTTGCTCAAGGAGTCTCTGGAAGTCACCCAACTCGCCGCCGAGAAATCCGCCGCCGATGCCGAAACATTCGCCGCCGCGCTCCAGCAACAGGAAACAACCAACCAAACGCTCACCGCCGAACTCGCCGCCGCCCGCGAGCAAGTGGCCGCCTGGGAACAAGCCGTCGCCCAACGCGACCAACGCATCAAAACCCTCGACACCGAACTCGCCCGCACCCGCCAGCGCCTCGAAGAAGCCATCGCCCGCCTCAAGGAAGCCGGTGCCAGATGAGCCGCGCGCACGCGACAAGCCATCTGATGCCTCAGGCGCAAGATCACGGGGCCACCGCGAGACGCTCCGGCCCGCCTTCGTGCTCGAAAAGGAAGCCGTTTTCCTTGTAGGTCTTCAGGCGGAAGTGTGTGGCGGTGGACAGCACGCCCTCAAGCGAACTGAGTTTTTCCGAAACGAATCTGGCCACCTCGCGCAAGTCCGCGCCCTCGACCACCACCATCAGGTCATAGCCGCCGCTGGCGAGGTAGCAGGAAACCACCTGATCGAAGCGGGCGATACGCATCGCAAGGCGATCGAAGCCACCGCCGCGTTCCGGCGTGAGTTTCACCTCGATGAACGCGCTCACCGCGGTGTCGCCGGCGATCTCCGGATCAATCACCGCATGGTAGCCGCGGATGGTGCCGTCACTCTCCCACTCCGCCACACGGCGGGCCACCGCCTCGCGGTCGAGCGAGAGCAGTTCGGCGAGTTCCTGGTGGGGGACGCGCGCCTTCCGGCGCAGCAATTGCAGCAATGGATCGGTGGACATGACCTGATGAAGTAAGGATGAAATAAGAGCAGATCCGCTCACGAGCCCGGCTCGGGAACGCTGAGGAGCTCGCGGCTTCGCTTGTCAATTGGCGCGCCGGCTGCCAGCCATGCATCATAAACCGCCCAACCTTGCGAGAGGAGCCCGAGCGTGCGGTTGAATCGATCCGGGCTGTTGAGCACCACCACGATCAAGCGGCGCGGGGTGACGCCCTTGGTGCCGTCCGGTTTTTCGCGCACCAGCGGCTCACGATCCATGCAGGTGGCGAGGCAGGGACCGGCGGCCTGAGTGGTGCCGGTTTTGACTCCCAGGATACCCTCGCGGCCGATCAGCTCATTGGTATTGCGCACGCGGTAGCTGCGCAACCCGGACAAACCGGTCACCATGACCTGGCGGTCCGGCTGACGGACTATGAAATTGAATGCGTTGCGGCGCATGGCATAGATCGAAAGCCGTGCCATGTCCGCCGCAGTGGAATAATGGCGCACACCCTTTCGATCGAGGCCGTGCGGGTTGGCAAAGCGCGTTCGGGTCATGCCGAGCGTCTTGGCGAGCCGGTTCATTTCGGCAACGAATTCGGCCACCGGATCGCCGGATTTGCCGCGACGCTGGAGCATTTCGCGGCCGATGTGGTCGGCCACGCTGAGCGCCGCCAGATTGTCCGAGCCGAGGAGCGCCGAGTAGAGCGCGTCGCGCAGCGTCAGGCGGTCGCCGGGCTGGAGATTCATCGGGTTCGGCCCGCCAACCATGGCGATCGTTTGCGGCGCGACCAAGCTCACCTTGCCGAGATCGGTGCCACTGGCGAGCGCCCAATCGACGGCGACCGCGCCGGTGGCGATCTTGGCGAGGCTGGCGACCGGGCGTTTCTCGGCGGCATTCGAAGCGATGAGTATCCGGCCGGAGTGCGCCTCCACCACCATCAGACTCTCATCCTGTGCAGCGGCGTGCATCAGGCCGACCACCAGCCATGCGGGAAAGACAAAAAATATGATCAGAATCCGGTGCATCTATGGGGTGCCGCGCGGGACCGTAACTCAGCCGCCGCACAACTCAATCCCAAAGGCTGGCGCTTCATCGGGCCGCGGACTTCATTCCGCCTGGTTGGGCCCGGGCGTGGTCGGCTGCGTGGGCATGAAGCGCTCCTTGACCGACTTCAGCCATGATTCGCCGGTGTCCCGCTCGTAGCGCAACAACATGCCGGCACTGAAGGCGATCGCTGCGATCACGAGAGTCCAAAAAAACCAAATGCAACCGAATCGACTGTCCTGAGGTGATTCCGCCGAGGCCGGTTGCAGCTTGCGCCCGGACGTTTTGCACCTCGCTTCCGGGGCCTGCGCCGGCCCGTGCTCGGAAGACGCTCCGGTGTCCGATTCCACTTGCCCCTCCGCCATGGGCTCCACCGGCTCGCGAATGATCGGGGATTCCTCCAACGGCCGCTCGCGGCTGATCACCTCAAGCTCGTCGGCACTGAGCCGGAATTCAAAGGCCACATCGCCCATCCGCACCGTGTCACCGTCGTGCAGCGGCACCACTTCGCTTGTTTCACCGTGGACCTTCAGGCCGTTTGTGGAGCCGAGGTCCCGCAGTTCGTAACCGCCTTCCACACGCCGCATCTCGGCGTGCCTCACCGAGACAGAGCCGCAATCGACAACGATGTCATTGATGCTGCCCCGTCCCAGCGTGACCGACTTGCGGTCGAGTTGGAACAGGTAGGGCTGAGGATTGGAGCCGGGAACGGTGATGATGACGCGTGGCATATTGGGATGGCGGGTTTCGCATTACCAATTATCCGCCTTGTCGGATGATTGCGATGATAATTTCAAGTGCAGCACATTTCCTCGGCGTGCCGCGGTCACTTGGCAAGCACCGGCTGAGCTGTCACTTGCACGATGTGGCGGAGCACGGAAGCCGAGGCCGCGATCCGCAGGTGACGGCTCTCCCCGCCCCTCAAGCGGGCCTCCACCTGCCCCATGCGGGAACAGAATGGATGGACGAAGTCATACAGTTCCTCGCCCGCCGGAGTGAGGGCAAAAGGCCGCCGGCTGAAAAGTTTCACCCCGAGGTCGCGCTCCAACTGCAGGAGCTGGCCGCTGATGGCGGGCTGTTGGATCCCGAATGGCATCTTGTGGATCGCGGCGGTGATGCCCTCATGCTTCGCGACGTGGTAGAACAATTCGAGATGATGGATGTTCACGCGAGGTAGTGGGCTGCGGATTCATCCGGGCTTCAACAGCGAATCGGCATTCTTGATTGTCTGCCGGGAAATTCCAGCCGGTCCGTTTGATTGCGGTCATTGGCCGGTCTCACACCTCCAACGGGCGGATGGTGGTGCTTCTGGGAATGACTTCGCTGGTGCCCGGCAAACGGTTGCACGCGCTCACGGAATCAGGGTTTCAACTTAAAACCACGGGACGACGGTCGAGCGGGCGAAGGGAAATCCTCCGGAATCGGTTGGGTCACCTGGCCGGTGGCCGCCCATTCAGCCCCGCGGAGGAAGGTGACGATGAAGCCGACCCCCTCAAAGGCCTCGGTGTCGTGGCCCAGTGTGGTGTGGAACACCCGGCCCTTGCCGTATTGGATCACCATCAGCATCGGCTCGTTGCGTCCTTCCATTTGCAACTCCGGAGTGTCGGCGGCGGTGGCGAGGATGGTCATGTTTTCGGCGGGACCGCGCAGGCGGGAATAGCACTCATCCTTGCTGTGCATCCAAAAATCAGACAGCCCCTTGGTGATCGGATGGGTTTTGTCCCGCATGGTGATCAGGAATTCGCTCTGGGGGCCATGCGCCCCGCAGCCGCCGGGGCTATCGCCGTCGCGGACGACATTGCCCTCGGCATCATAATAGACGTAAGGCCCGGACTTCTGGTTGCGGCCGCCCCAGCCGCCGAGACCGATCATCTTGTTGAATTCCGGCCAGTGGGCCCAAGCGTTGTTGGCGGCATGCACGATGACGAGTCCACCGCCGTTCTCCATGTAATCCTCCAGGTTTCGCCGCGTCGGCTCGGGCCAGTCGGCCGCGCCGTATCCGAAGTTGCTGACGACGATGTGGTATTTCTTGAAATCGGGCGAGAACCCGGGATCCGGCACGGGTTTTGCGGTGCCCTCCGATTGGCCGGCACCGGCGTGCGGCAGCCAGGCCTCCTCGCGTTTGTAATTCGAAATGAAACGGGTGCGGGCCACCTCGACCTCGAACAAGCCGCTTTCCTCCAGATAGTTTTTCATCATCACCGTGGATTTCGGCCAGACAGCGTGGTTGTTCTGTCCGTCCACGATGAGCGCCTTGAGTTTTTCCGCGGTGGCGGGGAGGGAAAGAACCAGCGTGGCGGCGAGGAGGGCGAGGCTTTGCTTCATGACTGGCCCATACGGCCCGAAAGCGGGCGTTTCATCAATCAAGGAAAAGCGGTTTTCAAAGCCATCCGCCCCGGGGGCGCGCGCCCGCCGGTGCCACCTTTATGCATTTTGCCACTGCGTCGTTCTCACAAACGCGGGGTGGCAGGTCGCCCCGGTGTTCGAGCGGACGCGCAGAACGCGGCGGAAAAAAGGCGGAAATTTCCCGTGCTGGGGGTTTGACAGCCGGGGGGCCGCTTGCCTTACTCGCGAAGTCAGCAATACCAAACCCCAGCGCGTATGAGCGAAAACGAAAACCAACCGCCCGCCCCCTCGAAACAAACTTCCAGCGTGCCGCTGAAAAAGGAGACCGTCCGCGTGACACTCAAGGCTGCTGACGCTCCCATGGTCCCCACATCCAGCGTGCCGCTCGCGCCGCCGGTGCGCCCGCCAGTCCCGGGTGGCGCGCCCAAACCGCCCACTCCCACCGTGCCGCTCAAGTCACCCGCCGCGGCTGCCAAACCCGCGCAGCCGACCATCAAGCTGGCCACCTCAACCACGCCGCTCAAACCCGCCACCCCGGGTGTCTTGCCCGGTGCCCAGCCGCTCGGTGCCGCACCGACGCTGCCGAAGGCGACCGTCCAGCTTCAAGCGCCCACCGCCCCCATCAGTGCCGTTTCCTCGCCATCCCAAGCCGCCACCTTTCGTATGGAGGACGAAGAGGAGGACGTCGAGCGCCACGAAGGCCTTCTCAAAGTGCTCTCCGGTGTCGGACTGGCCGCCGCGATCCTGCTGTTCATCTTCCAAATCTCGCTCGCCGGGGTCTGGATCAAGAGCGAGGACAACCCGCGCAAAGGCGACTGGTCGCTAATTATCGAATGAGCCGCTCCTGAAACCCCAACCCACATACATTCATGGTCCTGCCCATCATCAACATCGTGCTTGCAGCACTTGTGATTTTCATCGCTTACAGCGCCGGCAACCTGCCGACCGGCCTCTAACCCGGCCGCCCGCCTCGCACGCCTTTCCAAGAGCCGCTCCGGATTGATGCCGGGAGGCTCTTGACGTATCGGGATACCGCCTCCATCGTCCGCGCATGGCAATCCAACTCACCGAAAGCAATTTCCAATCCGAAGTAATCGACTCCGACCTGCCCGTACTCGTGGACTTCTGGGCCGAGTGGTGCGGCCCCTGCAAGATGATCGGGCCGATCCTCGACGAACTTTCCAATGAAGTCTCCGGCCAGGCCAAAGTGGGCAAGGTGAATGTGGACGATGCCCGCGACCTCGCGGTGAAATTCAACGTCCGCTCGATTCCGCTGCTGCTGTTCTTCAAGAACGGCGAGGTCAAGGACCAGATCGTCGGTGCCGGGGTGACCAAGGACCAGCTCAAGCAGCGCCTGCTGGCGCTGTAAGCGCCGCCGCCACGGCTCAAGCCATGTATTTTTCCGCGCGGAGCACCTCGACATCCGCGGCATAGACGATCACCGACCAGTCGGCGAAGTAGGTGTCGCCCACTTCCTGCATGATGCCCTCGGCGGCCTGGGGGGAAACGAGCGTGTCGATCTGCACGCTGCGCCCCTCCCATTCCGAGGCACGGATGCCGCGCGTCCCCTCGCCCTCCACGGCGGTCATGGTCCAGCCGGTCGCGCCGTGGCGCTTGAGCAGCCCGATGATGTCGTCGCGCAGCACGCGCTCGGCGATGATGGTCACTTTGCGGAGGTGGATGGTCACAGCCATGATTGGAGGAGGTTGGCGGTTTTTTGATAGAGCGGGATGCCGATCGCGAGATTGAACGGAAACGTGATACCCAGCGAGAGCGTGAGGTAGTAAGCGGGATTGGCACGCGGCAGCGCGACGCGGACGGCTGCCGGGGCGGCGATGTATGACGCGCTGCCCGCCATGGCCCCGAGCACGGCCGCACCACCCGGCGACATGCCGGCAAGGGTGGCCCCGAGCACGCCCAGCGAGCCATGGAGCACCGGGATGAAACAACCCAGCACCAGGAGCCGCGCACCGGCCCGGCCGGCATCGCGCAGGCGCTTGCCTGCCGCAAGGCCCAGCTCGATCATGAAAATACACAGCACCCCCTTGAAGGCGGTGGTGAAAAACGGCTGAACGTCGGCCAGCTTCTGCGGACCGCACAGCGCGCCGATGAGCAGCCCGCCGCCGAGCAGGACGATGCTCTTGCCAGTGGCCACCTCATGCAGCGCCTTCTTCCAGCCACCGCCCGATTGACCGGCCTTGCTGGCGAAGAGCAGGGCCACGATGATGCCCGGCACCTCCAGCACGGCGACGAGCGCCGGCAGGTATCCCTCACCGGGCATGCCGGCGCGTTGGACGGCCTCCGACGCGGCGAGATAGGTCACCACCGAGACGGATCCATAATGGGCGGCCACCGCCGCGGCATCCTCAACCCCGAGCCTGCCGACCCGGCGCATCAGGAAAAACGCCGAGACCGGCGTGATGATGCCCAGGATCAAGGTGAGAATGGCTGGCGCGAACATTTCCGCCAGCGGTGTCGAGGCGATGGCGGCACCGCCCTTGAGACCGATGGCGAGCAGCAGGTAGATCGAGAGCCCCTGATAGACCGGCTCCGGAACCGCCAGGTCGCTCTTGATCCATCGCGACACGATACCCAGCGCGAAGCACAAGACCACGGGCGAGATCAGGTTTTCGGTGACGAGATTCATGGTAGGGCGTGTGATGGTAGGGCGTGTGTCGCGCCAGGAGCCTTGCCGTCCGGACCAGTCGGATCAAGCGCCGTTCGAGCGAAGTGGGTCCTTGGAGAGCGGGATATCAACTCGCGGCTTCATCGATCCGTTCGCGCTTTCTTCTCAGCAGGGAGGCCGCCGCGGCGAGCATCACGAGCAGGCTGGATGATGGTTCCGGCACGCTCGGGATTTTCGGCGTCGCATCGCCATCGGCGGGAGTGAGGCCGTGTTCGTCGTATTGCTGCCGGGTTTCCAGCACCACGGCACCCGAGAACGGCGTGACCATCTGATAGCGCGCTGCGAGTTCGGCGCGGGCGGCATCGGTCATGACCACCGTCGGGTCCTCGACCGCCGCCGCGGCCCAGAAACGCGCCAGTTGGTCCCAGACTTTGCTGCCGGGCAGGCCATCGGAGGTGGCGGCGCGTCTCCAGTGCCATGCGGCTTTCCTTTGTTCCAGCCGCAGTTCCTTGAGGAAGCGGGCGAGGTTTTCCCGGGGATCCTTCAGGCTGGGTCCGCGGCGCAGGCAGCCGCTGCGGAAAATTTTCTCCGCCAGGCGGTTCGGACCGGCCACCGCCTCGATTTCATGGATGACCGGCCGCACGGTGCCGCGTTCAAGGAGTTGTTGGATCGCTTCGGATTGCGACAACCCGACGGCTTGCGGTCCGTGAATCCACACCACCGGCGCGCCGCTTTCCTTGGCGAGGCGGATGCCCTCACGCAGGGCGGGCTCGTTGTCACGGCCGCCTGAAAATCGGTGGCTTTTCAGTTCCTCCAGGCTGACCCGGCGCGCGTGATCATCGGCCAGAATGATGGAAAGCCCCACGTCCGAGGCCTCGGCGATGGCCGGAACAATCCAATCCTTCGCCTCAGCCAGCGAGGCGGAGCCATCGAGGATCACCACGGTTTGTTCCGAGCCCGGACGCGTGACGGTCACCGGTTCGCGGATCAGGAATCGCTCTCCCGCGTTGGCAAAGCGGTCCTCACACCAGACGACCGTCGGTTCCGCAGGCAGGGGATCGGTTTCCAGCGCGATGCCGGCTTGCGCCACTGCGCCACCGTGAAGCGTGGCCGCCAGCGAGTGGCCATCGCCATCGCGGTGTGCGGCATGCGCCTTGCCGCTGCCGGTGAGTTTGAATCCATCGCCGCCCTGCAGCCACACTGCGTGTTCCAATGATCGGGAAGTGCCGAAATTCCGCTCGACGATGCGTGGCATTTCCCAGCGCGTGCCGTCCAGCGGGGCCGTCACACCAAAGCGGATCTTCATCTCGCCATGCGCGGGCACCGGAAAACACTGCACCATCACCGTATCCGGCCCCACCACGTTGACCAATACCGGATCGAGCCGCTGCACGACGGCCACCGCCTTGTAGGCCGCCTTCACCTTGGAAACCGTGCTGAACGCCGCCTCCCGCGGCTCGCCGTTCACCCACAAGGTCAGCCGCGACACCCGGCCGCCGCGCGGCAGCCTGACCTGGCACCGCGCCTCCTGCGCGTTCGCAGAGCTGTTCTTGAAAACCATCGTCCACTCGCCGTAGGCGATGCGCGAGACCGCGTCCACATGGCCATCAAAGCGCGATTCCGTGAGATCGAGAGACTTCAGCCGCACCGCGACATCGTCGCCGCCGACGTGGGCGTCGAACTCCATGTCCTGCATCGGGTCCACCCGGCCCATCAGCGCGCGGCCCTTCGAAGAGCCCGGCGGCTTGAGCGAGTTGAAAGGTTTTCCGGTCACCCGGAAAAATACGTCGCGCGCCTTTTCCGAGTTGAAGACACTCATGCCTCCGCCGCCGAAGGCCATCGTTGGAATCCTCCAGCCACTCAGCATCCAGCCGGAAATGTCGGTGGATATGATGGTGGCGCGGTTGCCCTCGTAGCATGCCTTGAGCAGCACGCGCTCCGAGTGCCAGGTCCGCAACCGGGAAATTGCCGCCTCGGATTGCTCGTCATCCGCCAGCGCTTCGATCAGATTGGCGCGTGTCCACAGGGCGGATCCCTCGAGCGCGGCCAGCGCCAGCAGCGCGGCCATCGCGCCCATCCGCCAGCCGGCCCTGTGGCGCGACCGGTCGTCCGCACCCATGGCCGCCCGCCGACCGATGCGCCATGTCGCGATGGCCGCGAGGATCGGTGTCAGCGACAACATGCCCATACCGAAAAACACCAGCGCGATGGCGGACAGATGGATCAAGGGCAGGAACAGCAGGGCATAGAAACACGCGGTCACCAGCACGAAACCTGCCGCCACGCCCCTCGCCTTGTCGCCGCCACGCCGCCCGCCACGCAACAGCCACGCGTTCACTCCCGCCACCATCGCGATCATGGCCGCGTGCCACCACGTCGGCACCGGATCGAAAAACACCGAGCCGCAGAACGAGGACAGCATTTCGAAAACCAGAATGCCCAGTGGTCCCACCACGCCGAAGCTCCATGCCAGGACCCGGGCAAACCCGCGGTCCGGCTTCCTGGCCGCGCCCGGGCGGGCCGGCGCTGGCGGCGGGGGACGATAGCCGGCATCGAGGCGGCCGAGAATGTTTTCCAGGTGCATCAGCCCGATGGTCTCCGGTGTCGCGCGCTCCGCCTCCTCGTGGATGTGGCTGCGCAAGTCCTCCTTGAGTTCCGCCGCGTCCTCGCTGCCGAGTCCCTCGCGTTCCACCCGCTCGCGCAGGTATTCCGCTAGGCGCCGCTCTGCTTCTATGGTCCAGTGTTTCATAGGGAAATGATGGGTGAATTCAGGATGGGGACACCGTTTGACGGGCTGGTGAAGTTGCAGTGAAATCGCCGTTCGCCTGCATGGCCGACACACCCCGCGTCATTTCGGCGAAATACAGCTCCATCTCCGCCGCCAGCGCCCGCCCGGCCGGGGTGGCGGAATAATATTTCCTCGCCGGTCCCTCGGGCGATTCCTCCAGCCTCGTGGTCACCAGGCCCTGCCGTTTCAAGCGCGACAACAACGGATAAATCGAGCCCTCCGCCACCCCCACACCGGGCACCGCCACCAGCGCCTTCACCAGCGCGTAGCCATACCACTCCGCCGCCGACAACGCCTTGAGTATGCAGAGATCCAGCACGCCCTTGCGCATCTGCACCGTCCAGTTCACGAAAAGATCCCCGGCCAAACCACCCTCTTGCTCAAAGCTCGCCATCGCCGCCATGTATCTTGCGATAAAAGGTAGCTGGCAAGGAAATTTTGGGGGATTTCAAAATCATGCGGCTCCCCAGCTCACAGATACCGCTCCCGCAGGTGCGAAAGGTAATCGACTGCGGACGGTTTTCCGCCACAGGCCGATTCCATCAGTTCCGCCGGATCGAGCGTGCCTCCGAAAGCGTGGATCCTTTCACGCAGCCAGGCGAGCAGCGGCGCGTAATCCGCAATGTCGATGGCACGGGCGATTTCCGGATGCTTGCGGGCAGCGGCGAAAATCTGTGCGGCATTGAGATTTCCGAGTGTGTAAGTCGGGAAATAGCCCAAGCCGCCCATCGCCCAATGGATGTCCTGCAGGCAGCCGGCCGTGTCGTTTTCCGGGACGAAGCCGAATAGATCGCGGAAGCTTTCGTTCCATGCCACCGGCACATCGGCCACGGCCAGTTCGCCGCGGAGCATGCGGCGTTCGATTTCGAAACGCAGGATAATGTGAAGGTCGTAGGTCGCCTCGTCCGCCTCCACCCGGATCGGCGTGAAGGCAGCATGGCGGACATGCGCGAGGAAGTCGTCGAGCGGAAATCCGGCGAGCTGCGGAAACAGATCGCAGGCCACCGGATACCAACGCTCCCAGAACGCACGCGAGCGGCCAATGTGGTTTTCCCACAAGCGGCTCTGCGATTCGTGGATGCCCAGCGAGACGGCAGATCCGGAGGGAAGCCCGAAATCGTCCGCCGGCAATCCCTGCTCATACATCCCGTGCCCGGCTTCGTGCAGGACACCGAAGAGGGAGGATGTGAAATCGTTTTCATCGTAGCGTGTGGTCAAGCGCACATCGCATGGCCCGAGCGTGGTGCAGAACGGATGCGCGGTGGTATCGATGCGGCCGGCCTGGAAATCGAATCCGATGGCCTCCGCCACCCGGGCGTTGAACTCGACCTGCAGCGGCACGGGAAAGGAGCCAGCGGGCGGTTTGACCGCTCGTGAGGCGGATTTTTCCACGGCCTGGGCGGCGATTTCACGCAGCGCCGGTTTGATCACCTCGAGCAAGGCGGCCACCGCCGCCGTGCGGGTGCCGCGTTCGTAGCTTTCCAACAAGGCATCGTATGGTTCACTCTCGTAACCCCACAGGTCCGCCTTTTCGCGGGCGAGGCCGAGCTGCTTCTCCAGATGGGGTGCGAAGGCGGAAAAATCGCCGCGCTTGCGGGCTTCCACCCAGGCATGCTTGGCGTGCGAGCTCACCGTGGTCTGGCGCGAAACCAACTCGACAGGCAATTGACTGGCGCGCTCGAACTCGCGGCGCAACTGGCGCAGGTTCGCGCCGCGGACCGTGTCGCAGCCATCGTCCGCCGCCTCAGCCTGACCGAGCGCGGATTTCCAGCGATCGGACACCGCCAGCTCATGTGCACGCGCGGCAAGCCATGCGAGTTGCTTCGCGCGGTGGTCCACCGCCGCAGGTGGCAGCTTCGCTTCCTGATCCCAGCCAAGCACGCCTTGCGAGCTGCGGATCAAGGCATGCTCGCGCACCAAATCAAAAATTTCCATACCCCATCGGTGAACGATCCCGGGCCCGAAGCAAAGCCCGGAATGCCGCGGCCTCGCTCAGTTTTCAAGAATCTCGACCTCATAGCCGTCGGGATCGGTCACGAAGGCCATTTTGCGCGCGCCGGAGGCGAATTTACCGCGCCAGCCGGACGGCCAGATCTCAATGCCAGCGTCCTCGAGTTTTTCACAGTATGCAATGACGTCCGGCACGCCGAGACAGGTGTGCATGAGGTCCTCCGGGCATCTCGCCGTGTAGTCCGGTGAGTGGCAGAGTTCCAGGAAGACGTCGTTGCCGGGCAGTTCGAGAAATGCAAGCTTGTTGCCCTGCGGCGAGTCCTTGAACTCGCGCAATTGGTAGCCTAGATGCCGGTAGAATCCGACGGATCTGTCAATGTCGTGGACGCGGATGCGGGTGTGAAGAAATCGGATCATGACACACGGTGCCTGCCTCATTCCTGAGGATTTGACAATTGGCGATTGTCCCGGAAAAGGGAATTTTAGGATTTTACGGACTGCAATTACGTCCGTATTTTATCCACATGTCTGAGCGTGACAAGACGCAGATGAAACGGGCCTATCCCAAGGACGATCATACCCGCTTCCGCGGCGGGGTGCGGCACCACCACCGGAGCGGCAGCCCGACAACGCGCTCTTGGGACGAGTGGGTGGGCGGAGCGGACAAGAAACCCGGCGGGTGGCTCAGGCTCGGCAAGATCCTCGGCATCCTCATCGCCGTCCTGGCCCTCGGCGGCATCATCGCGGGATTGATCATCGAACTGCGCTGAATCCACATGCCCACCCGCATGCGGCTTTGACAAGCGCTGCCCGCCCGTGCAGCCTTCCCGCCCGCCGGAAGCAAAAAACCGGCATTTTCCACCATGGGTAAAAGCCTCTTCCAAAAAGTCTGGGACACGCACACCGTCGGGACGCTGGCCGACGGTCGCACGCAATTGTTCATCGGCACGCACCTCATCCACGAGGTCACCTCACCACAGGCCTTCGGTATGCTACGCGACCTCGGCCTCAAGGTGAAATTCCCGCAGCGCACCTTCGCCACCGTCGATCATATCGTCCCAACCATCGATCAGGACGCCCCACAGGACCCGCTGGCAGCGGAAATGATGCAGGCACTGCGCAAGAACGCCGATGACTTCGGCGTCACCTATTTCGACCTCGCCTCCGGCAAACAGGGCATCGTCCACGTGGTCGGTCCCGAGCAGGGAATCACCCAGCCCGGCACCACCATCGCCTGCGGCGACTCTCACACCGCGACGCACGGCGCATTCGGCGCGATCGCCTTCGGCATCGGCACCACCCAGGTCCGCGATGTGCTCGCCTCACAGACGCTGGCGCTGGAGGCCCTCAAGGTGCGCCGCATCGAGGTCAACGGCGAACTCCGCCCCGGTGTCTATGCCAAGGACGTCATCCTCCACATCATCCGCCTGCTGGGTGCCAAGGGCGGCATCGGCTATGCCTACGAATACGCCGGCGATGTCTTCGCCCGCATGTCGATGGAAGAGCGCATGACCGTCTGCAACATGTCCATCGAAGGCGGCGCGCGCTG
>JALRFY010000216.1 GCA_023253625.1 Akkermansiaceae bacterium
TGTTGCTGGAACCGGAAAGCCATCTCGTGCTCTGCGGCATGAACGAAGCGCTCGTGCCCGCACGGCTGGCGGGCGATGCGTGGCTCGGTGAAAACGCGCGCAAAATGCTCGGCCTGCCCACCGATGCCGATACCGCCGCACGCGATGCGTTTCTCTATCAGGCGATGCTCGAGGCGCGGCGCCGTGGCGGACGCGTGGATGTCCTCTGCGCCAAGACCGGCCCGGGTGGCGAGGCCTTGCAGCCATCGCGGCTGCTGCTGGCAGCCGCGCGCGACGATCTGCCGGGCCGCGTGCAGTCCTTGTTCCGCAGTGTCGAACCACCGGAAGCCGGGCTGCGCTGGCATGCCGATTGGAAATGGCAGCCGCGCCGGGTTTCTGCGCCGGAGCGCCTTTCCGTGACCTCCCTGGCCACCTGGCTCGCCTGCCCGTTCCGGTTCTACCTGAAACACGCGCTGGGCATGCAGGTGCCGGAACCGCGGCGCGTGGAGTGGAACGCGCGTGATTTCGGAACCGTCGTCCACGAGGTGCTTGAACGCTGGGGCCGCGATCCGCTGGCGCGCGGTTTCACGGATGAATCAAAACTCCGCGACTGGTTCCTCGCCGAGCTCGAGCGCGTCACCGGCGAGTGGTTCGCCGCACGCGTGCCGCTGGCGGTGAGGTTGCAGACCGAGAGCATGCGCCAGCGGCTGGCGTGGTTCGCCAAAGTGCAGTGCGAAATCCGCGCCGAAGGCTGGGAAACCATCGAGGTGGAATCCAAGTTCGAGATTCCCATCGGCAAGTTCGTGGTGGTCGGCAAGATCGACCGCATCGACCGCCACACGCCCTCCGGTGCGCTGCGGGTGATCGATTACAAAACCGGCGGCGTGGCCAATGTGGACGGCGAGCACCGGAAAAAAATCACCGCGCACACCACCCTGCCAGCCCACGTTCCCGAGGACAGCCCGGTGGTTCACCATGTCTTCACAAAAGGCAAATCCACCGGGCACCGCTGGACCAACCTGCAACTCCCGCTCTACGCTGCGGCATTGCGCGACCGCATGGAAATCCTCCCCGCTCCCTGCTACATCACCCTCGGTGCCACCGCCGCCGATGTGAAACTCAACGAGTGGCCGGGCTTCGGGGCTCTCGATCTAACAGCCGCAAACGAGTGCGCCGCATGGATCGTGGAGCGCATCGCCGAGCGGGTTTTCTGGCCGCCGGCGGAAAAACCCGAATTCGACGATTTCGCCGCGCTCGCCGCCGGCCGCCCGCTGGACGAGATGTGCGAACCTCCGGCGTGAGTGGATTGGCGGCTTGTTTCGCCGGTGGATCGTGGCCATCATGCCACCATGGAATCCGGGCAAGCCATGCCACCCCGCGCCTGCTGGAAGCGCGATGGCGGCCGCTGCGTGCTCAAACTCTCCGGCACATGGCGGCGCGGCATGGCGGTGGAAATTTCCGGCAATGCACCCGCTGCACCACCGGATGCTTATGATGCTGCCGGGCTCGCCGGCTACGATTCCACGTTGCCCGCATTCCTGCTCGCCCGCATCCGTGAATCCACCCGCGGCGCTTCCGTTTCATCGTTATTGGACGGACTGCCGGAAGATCTTCACGGGTTGATGGAACTCGCGCTTTCGGTGCCGGAAGAAAGCGAGGCGAAATCCAGGAACGCCAAGTCCACCGATATCGGCAAGCTCGGCAACTTCTCGCTCACCGCATGGCGCGCTTTCCTTGGGGTGGTGGAATTCACCGGCCTTGCATTGCAGTCATCCGGCCGCTTCCTGGCCGGCCGCGCGCGTTTCCGCAGCGACGAGTTCTGGTCGATCGTCCAGCAGTGCGGCGCCAACGCGCTGCCCATCGTCTCGCTCATCAGCTTCCTCATCGGTCTGATCATGGCTTTCGTGGGAAACGTGCAGCTCGCGAACTTCGGCGCGAGCCTCTACGTGGCGGACCTGGTCGCCATCGCCATGGTCCGCGAGATGGGCGTGATGATGACGGCCATCATCATGAGCGGGCGCACCGGGGCGGCCTTCGCCGCGCACATCGGCAGCATGAAGGCGAACCAGGAAATCGACGCCCTGCGCACCTTTGGCTTCAATCCCTTCGATTTCCTCGTCCTGCCACGCATGCTCGCGCTGGTCTTGATGATGCCGCTGCTCACGATGTATGCCAACTGCATCGGCATCCTCGGCGGCATGCTCGTCGGCTCGGCGGCGGGCATCCCGCCGGTGCTCTACTGGCATGAGACACTCACCGTGGTGAACATGGAAAACGCCTTCCTTGGCGTCGGCAAGAGCGTGTTCTTCGGCATCATCATCGCCATGTGCGGCTGCATGCAGGGCATGAACGCGGACAGTTCGTCGGCCGGCGTGGGCAAGGCCGCCACCCGCGCGGTGGTGGCGTCGATCACCGCCATCATTGTGCTCGATTCGCTCTTCGCCGCCGTTTTCACCATCCTCGACATCTGATTCATGACCTCGGAAAACCGGACTCCCGTCATCACCGTGCGTGGCCTGACCATGGCCTACGGCGCGTTCGTGGTGATGCGCGATCTCGCATTCGAGGTGATGGAAAAGGATATCTTCATCATCATGGGCGGCAGCGGATGCGGGAAATCCACCCTGCTGCGCCACCTCATCGGGCTCATGGAACCCGCGGCCGGAGAGATATGTTATGGCAGTGAAAATTTCACCTCGGCCACGCCCGCGGATCGCAAGCGCATGATGCGGCGCTTCGGAGTCATGTATCAATCCGGCGCGCTCTGGTCCTCGCTCACACTCGCCGAAAACATCGCCATGCCCATCGAGGAGCACACCAGCCTCAAACCCCGCGCCGTGCGCGAACTGGTTTCCTACAAACTCGCGCTCGTCGGCCTCTCCGGCTACGAAGACCATTATCCCGCCCAGATCAGCGGCGGCATGAACAAGCGCGCCGGCATTGCCCGCGCCATGGCGCTCGATCCGGACATCCTCTTCCTCGACGAACCCGGTGCCGGGCTCGACCCGCTCAGCTCGCGCCGCCTCGACGACCTGATCCTGCGCCTGCGTGACGCGCTCGGCTCCACCGTCGTCATCGTCACCCATGAGCTGGAAAGCATTTTTGCGGTGGCGGACCGGGCGATTTTCCTCGATACTGCCACCCGCACCCAGGGCGCGGTCGGTGATCCGCGAAAACTGCGCGATCACTCGCACAACAGCACCGTCCGCCACTTCCTCACCCGCGGCGAAACGGAAACCCGCCCAGCCCATGAGCCATAAAGCCAGCCCCACAATCATCGGACTGTTCACGCTGGTCGGCCTGCTGCTCACCGGTGCGGCGGCGGTCATGTTCGGCGCGGGCAAGATGTTCGCCCGGCACCACAACGTGTTGCTCTATTTCGACAAAAGCGCCAACGGCCTGCTGGTCGGCTCCGACGTCCGCTTCGGAGGCGTGCGCATCGGCCGCGTGAAGTCCATCAGCGTCATCCTCGACCGCGAAAACAACCGCAAGATCATCCCGGTGGTCGTGGAACTCGCGGAAAGCGATCTCCGGCTCATCTCAGCGGACGATGGTGAGGAAATCGATTTCTCGTCTTTCAAGGGCGTGCAACAAGCCGTTCGTGAAGGCCTGCGCGCGGGAATGAAACAACAAAGCCTGGTCACCGGGCAGTTGTATATCGAGTTCGACATCGTGCCGGACACGCCGGGTTTCATCTATCAGGGCAATCCCCAACCCGGGCATCCCGTCATCCCCACCGTTGGCACCGAGATGGACGAGTTGATCGCCGGCATTTCCGATGGCATCGGGAAATTCAACGCGCTCGATCTCGACAGCGTGATCCGCGAGCTGCGCGACGTGCTCGTCACCGCCAACCAGCGCGTGAAGGAACTCAACTTCGGGGAAATCAACGCCAACCTCGTCGGCATCACCGGCGACATCCGCCGCATCACCAGCGATGAAACGCTCACCGCCGCCGTGGACAATCTCAACGCGGCGATCCTGCGCATCGACCGTCTCGCGGCCAGGGCCGATGAAGGATTCGATCCATTGCTCGACGATTTCCGCGGAGTGATCGAGCGCGCCGACGCCGGTTTGAAAAAGCTCGATGAAGCCACTGGCGAAATCGCCAAATTCGCCAATCCGCGGTCGCCCGTGCTGTTGCGCCTGCAAGCCGTGCTGCAGGAAACCGAGCGCGCGTCGCGCGCGCTCCAGGAACTTGGCAACGAACTCAAGCGCGATCCCAATGCCATACTATCCGGCCGCGATGCCGGAGAATAACCCCGCGTTCCAAATGATCCGATATGTTATCATTCCCGCCGCCATGCTGGTGGTTTCATGCGGCGTGCTGCGGCCCGTCAAGGACAGCTCGGAAAGCCACCTGCTGGATCCCGCCGTGCCCGAGCGCGCCATTACCGGAAGCGTGCCCGCAGTCGCCATCGCGCGCCCCAGCCTGCCGGGGTATCTTGACCGCCAGCAATTGATCAGCCGCGGCGGCCATGGCCGCGTGATGATGAACCGGAACCACCTGTGGGCCGAGCCGCTGGATGCCGGCATCTCGCGCGTCACCGCCGCCAACCTCGGACGCCTGAAAAACTCCCTCAACATCCTGCCCGTCGAATCATTCGTGACCATGGATTACGACATGCTTCTTGAAATACGAGTCACCCGTTTCGAGCCGGATGAGAACGGCGCGCTGGTGCTCGAATGCACTTGGAAACTCCAGCCTGTCCACGGCCCCGCTGCGGATCCGCGGCCATTCCGCACCGTGATCGCCGAGGGCGGTCCGTTCGCGCCCTCCGGCCCGCAGCACATGCGGGTCATGGCCATGAACGATGCCCTCGCCCGCCTCGCCCGCGAAATTTCACGCTTTTGAGCATTTCCCCATCGCGCAGCGCTGCACCGGCGGGTCATTTCCAACCGCCGCCAAGGGCGCGATAGGCTTCGACAACGGCAAGCAGCCGGTTGGCGCGGGCGTCTGTCAGGACGAGCTCGGACTCGAAAAGGCTGCGTTCGGCATCGAGCACTTCAAGGTAGCTCGATTCGCCGCCTTCGAAGCGATCGCTGGCGACGCGGGCGACTTTGCGGTTGGCTTCGACGAGGCGCGATTGCTCGGTGATGATCTCGCCGGTTCGGGTGTGGGCGTCGATCGCGTTGGCGGCCTCACGGAACGCCTGCTTCACGGCGCGGTCGTGGTTGGCGAGTGCTTCCCTGGCCTGTGCGCGGGCGGCATCCGCGCGGGATCGGTTCAAGCCGGCGTCAAAGATCGTCCCGGCGATGCGCCCGCCGATGGACCATGTGGTCGAGTCGCTCTTGAGCAGATTGCCGAGTTCGCGGCTCAGCACTCCGCCGCTGCCGGTGAGCGAGAGCGATGGGAAACGCAGCGCCTCGGCCACGCCGATGCCGGCGACGGCCGCCTGATAGGCCTGGTCTGCGGCGGCGATGTCCGGCCGGCGGGCGAGCAGGCCGGAAGGCAACCCGCCCTTGATTCTGAGCTTGGGATCGAGCGATTCAAGCCCGCCGCCACGCGCGATGGCTGCGGGGAAATCGCCGAGCAGGACGCGGATTTCATTTTCCTTGGTGGAAATCGCCTGCCGGGTGACCGGGATCGCGGTGCGCGCCTGACCTAACAGGGCCTCCGCCTGGCCCACTTCCAGGTCCGAGCTCACGCCGCCATCGCGGCGCGAGGTGACGAGATCGAGCGATGCCTGGCGGCTTTCGACGGTGCGCTGGGAAATGGCAAGGCGCTCGTCAAGATTGCGGAGCTGGATGTAGGCAGTGGCCACGGCGGCGACCAGCGAGGTCTGGACCGCAGCGCGGCGGTAACCGGCTTCGAGCAGCTGGGCGCGTGCGGCCTCGTTGCTGCGGCGGATGCCGCCCCAGACATCGAGTTCCCAACTGAGCGCGGCACCGATGTCATAGGTGGCCGCTTCGCCGCCTCCGCCCATGGCCAGTGGCGGGTTGCCGTCCCGGCTGGTGCCGGCGCTGCCGTCCAGCCTTGGAAACCACCCGGCGCGCGCGCCCATGGCCCGTGCCCGCGCCTGCTCGATGCGGTAGGTGGCGGCGACGAGGTCCGGGTTGTTTTCCAATGCGCGCTCGATGAGCGAGCGCAGCATGGAATCGGTGAAAACCTGCCGCCACGCCTTGTTGCCGAACGAGGTTTCATCAGGCGCGGAGTCACCGCGGATGCTGCCTGGCACCGGGGGGGCGGGCGACTCAGGCTGCGGCCCGAGGATGCAGGACGAGCATGTCAGGCAGGATAGCAGGACAAGCGGGGTTCGCATAATCACGTCTTTGTGGATAAATGCCGGCTGGCACAGTGGCAAGCCCGGGAATCAGTGGCCGCACCCGGTTGCATCGGGCACTCCAAAGACAACGCCACCGATGACGACAACTTGAATCACCCCTTCAAATATCACATGTCTCATTTTCAATCCGGCTGGCAGGCCAGCCAAATCTCCCGGGTCGGCACCTTGATCGCCAATGCCGTATATATGCCGCTGCCATGTATGCCGGAGTGTTTGCGTGATGACCGGTCCCAGCCAACCGCGGCCTCAGCCGGCCAGGCTTCTGAACTTGCCGTAGGCCTCGTTCCATTTTCCCATGTCCTGCGGTTGATAGATACGGAAGTCGAAGGAACGACGGATCAATTCACGGCCGGCATCGAGATCGGTGAGATGGCCGGTGGCGAGCATCTGGAGGATGACGTTGCCGCACGAGGTGGCCTCGACCGGGCCGGCAACCACCTCGATGCCAAGCGCGTTGGCGGTGGCGCGGCTGAGCGGCTCGTTCTTGGTGCCGCCGCCGCCGGCGTGCAGTCGTTGGAAATCGAAGCCCGTAAGCGACTTGATGTCCTCGAAAACGGCCCGGTATTTCATTGCCAGGGAATCGGTGGCCACACGCAGGATCGCCCCCTTGTCGGCGGGCCCGGGTTGGCCGGTCCTTTCGCACCAAGTGCGGATTTTCTCCGGCATTCCGCCGGGGCTGGCGAACACCGGATCATCGGGATCGATGAAGGCGGTGAACGGCTCTGCCGCATCGGCCATGGCGGCCATTTCGGCGTAGTCCGGGCTCTCGCCATCGAGTTCCCACTGGCGCTTGCACTCTTGGATGAGCCACAGGCCGGCAATGTTCTTCAGGAACCGCACGCTTCCTTGCACGCCCAGTTCGTTGCAGAATCCCGCGGCCAATGCCTCGGGCGTGGTGATCGGTTCCGCCGCCTCGATCCCCATGATCGACCAGGTCCCGGACGAGAGCCACAGGTTGCCCTTGCCCTTCATCGGGATGCCGGCCACCGCCGAGGCGGTATCGTGGCTGGCCACGGCGACCACCGGGATTCCGCTCTTGCCGATGAATGTGCCCACTTCCTCGCGCAGCGGCCCGAGCACCGTGCCGGGCGCGACGATTTCTCCGAAGATGCCGCGTGGCAGGCCGAGTGCGTCGATCACCTCCCATGCCCAACCGCCGCTGCGCGGGTCGAGCAATTGCGAGGTCGAGGCAATGGTGCGCTCGACCACGCGGCGGCCGGTCAGCCAGAAGGCGAGCAAATCGGGCACGAACAGCAAGCTGGTGGCGTGCATCAGCGCCGGGTTGTTTTTCCGCGCCTCCGCCAGCAGGTGCAGCGAGCTGTTGTAGAAGTTCGTCTTGATGCCGGTGCGGGCATAAATTTCCGCCTCGGGCATGAGCGCGTGCATCGCCTCCGGCATGCCCTCGTGGCGTGGATCGCGGTATTGGTGCGGCATCCCCAACAGGCTGCCGTCAGGCCCTAACAACCCATGATCGCAGCCCCAGGTGTCGATGCCGATCGAAGCGATCGAATCGCCGTGTTTCTCCACCGCACGACGCAGCCCTTCGAGGATTTCGCGATGGAGGCCGATCAGGTTCCAAAACGATCCGCCGGGAAGCTCGGTGCCGGGATTGTCGAAGCGGTGGATTTCCTCGAGTTCGATTTTGTGGGAATCGGCGGTGGCGGCGATCACGCGTCCGCTGCCGGCACCGAGATCTATGGCAATGAAGGTCTTGTGGGGCATGGGATGGTTGGTTGTTGGCGCGCATGCTCGAAAACCCGCCATGGCAAGGCAACCCAGAACCGCAGCACTTGATTACTTCAAGCGGCTGGAGTCGGGTTTCCCTCATACTGCGGTCGGAAAAGCCTGGGAAAATCCCGTCAAATTCCCACCCGCGTTCATCCGCGGTTCATTTCCCTTTCCTGGCTTAGCGGCGGCCTTTTTCGTCGAGGTTGGCGGCCATTTGATCGTCGGTGGGCGTCTGGGTGGGGACGCCTTTTTCGGGGATGTCGAGGTTGGCGATCCAGGCGATGGCGTTGAGGACCACGCCGCGGTGGTCGTCGTGTTTCCAATTGCGGTGGAAGTGGCCGCCGGTGAAGCCGAATCCGCGTCCGCCGCCGAGAGAGGCGGGGCGTTCGAAGACCCACATGACGTGCTGGGGTTCCTTGCGCTCGAGCACGGCCTCGCGGACGTGCGGGTTGTTCGAGTGCGGGCCGTCGCCGCGCTTGAGCGTTTGCTCGGGCGGCAGATCACTGAGGATCGGCGTGACGCCCTCCATTCCCGCGCGGAAACGCATGTGGTAATACCATTCATCGCGGATCTGGAAGTCATCGATGCCACGGGTGACGGGGTGTTTCGGCAGATCCTTGAAGTTCGCGTCCCAGTGCGGATTCACCGACCAATCGGTGGCGAAGTAGCCGCCGATCAGGTCGAGGAAGGAATCGCCGGGGGCCCCGTTGGGGATTTCCACGCCGTAGTGGATACAGCCGATGCCGACGCCGGCGTTGGCCATCTGGCGGAGCTTGCCGAGATGCGGCATCGCGGGGTGGCGAGCGCCGCCATCCGCGTAAATCACGATGGCGGACGCGCCCTGGAAAACGGATTCGTCCTCGGGCCAGCCATTGGTGACGACCACCGCCTCGACCGGCAGGCCGCTGCGGTTGAGGTGGTCTGCAAGCAGCATGCATCCGGCGCGGTGTTCGTGCTCGCCGGGCCCGTGGCTGGCCTTGCCGGCGATGAAGACGATTTTCTTTTTTTCGGGATCCGCAGTGGATGTTCCGCTTTGCGCGGTGCCTCGGTTGAAGAGGAAAACGGCTGCGAGCGCCATGATCGCGAGCGGCAGCAACAATGGAGAGAGGTAGCGGCGGAGCATATTCATCGGTGCTGAATACGCCACGTTGCGGCGAATCTTGCCATGGAAAAAACACCCGGCCCTCACAAACGCACCGCGAGGCGGGTCTGCGGGTCGAGCGCGAACTCGCGCAGCACACGCGCCTGCGAGCGGCGGTGGATGCCCACCAGCAGGCCCACGGCAGCCAGACTGAAAACCAAACTGGTGCCGCCATAGCTGACAAAGGGCAGCGGCAGTCCGTCGTTGGGCAACAATGCGGTGGTGACGGCGATGTTCTGAATGGCAGGAATGACGATCACACAGGTGAGTCCGAGCGCGAGGCAGCGGTTGAAGACGGAGAGTGCCTGCATGGCGATGCCCAGTCCGGCGACGGCGATCAGCACGTAGCACAGCACGACGCCGAGTGTGGCGAGGAGGCCGAGTTCCTCGCCGACGACGGGAAAGATGAAATCGATGTGGGCGAAGGTGAGAGTGCCGAATTTCTCCACGCCGTTGCCGAGGCCGACGCCCCAAGGGCCGCCGTTGCCCAGCGCGTAGAGCGCCCGGATCTGTTGCATGTTGGTGCCGAGGACATGCTCGGGGTTTTCCAAGTCCAGCCAGGCCTCGATCCGCGTCGAGCGGACCGGATCGTTCATGACATACCAGACGGCCGCAGCGGCGACCAAAACGGCCACTGGAACCGAGTAGCGCAACCGGCTGCCGACGCAGAAAAACACCGCTCCGGTGGTGGCCGAGAGTGCGAGCGCCGAGCCGACATCGGTCTCCCCCGCGATGAGCGCAATGGGAATACCGGCGATCAAGCCCGGCAGCACGAAACCGCGCCAGAAGGTGCCCACCTCGGTCTGCCAACGGGCGAACCAGGTGGCGAGCGCGATGGCGACCACGACCTTGGCCATTTCCGACGGCTGGAACTGGTTGATCAGCGGCATGCGGATCCAACGCTTCGCACCGAAGCTCTCAACCCCGATGCCGGGGACATAACACAGGACCAACAACACGCAGGCGAGCAGGTAGAGCCAGACGGTCAATTTCCGGATCCATTCGGTGGGGCACCATGCGGCCGCCACCGCGCAGAAAAGCCCGGTGCCGACCATGACCGATTGGCGGGCGAGGAAGTGATAGGGTTCCTCGTAGCCTTTCACCCATGCGCTGGTGCTGGCCAGCATGACCAGCCCGAGGGCGACCAAGGCGGCCACCGCGGCACACAGGAGGATGGAACAATAACGGGCCAATTCAGTCCAATGGATGTGGGATGATCTATCAGTTCGCGGGAATGGCCAGGCGGGCGCCGGCGCGGAGTTTCAGCGGATCGGAAATGCCATTGGCCTCCATCAGCGCACGCTGGCTGACATCATATCGCTTGGAGAGGCCGTAAATGCTCTCGCCGGGTTTCACGACATGGTGGCGGGCGGAGACTGGAGTGGCGCGCTGCGGCGCGGCTGCGGGACGCACCATCACGGCGCGCGGGGCATCGCTGACATCCACGACCTGTCCACGGCCGGAGGCCGGAGAATTGCTCTCGCGGAAGGCAGCCAGCTCCGGCGGCTCCTCGGCCACGATCCGGCGGGGCGGGATTTTGAGGATGAGCCCGGGGCTGATTTCAACTTGGTTGTTGATATCCCGCAAATCGCCCTCGTCCACCTGCTGGGCGGTGGCGATGCGGGCGTAATTGTCGCCTGCACGGACGATGTAGGGTTTCTCGCCGCTGGAGAGGCGCGGCGGCAGGCCGCTCCGGCGGGGTGCCTCGCTGGCGGTGGTGGCCGCGGTCTTGTTTCGGGAAGCGGTGGCGGTGCCGGATTCCCGGCCTTGCAGGAACTGCTGGTGGATGAAGATGAGTGCGATGGCGACGATGTGGATCATGAAGATGATCGTGAGCGAGCGCGAGATTTTCGAACCATGGTATTCCTCTTCGAATTCCTGGGCGGCACCGGCGGCGGCCACGCGCTGGCGGCGGCCGCGGCTGGTGACGGCATGGAAACGATGCAGGATGCCTTTGGACGGCGGACGGCGTTTGACGGGGAGCGTTTGGAATTTCATGGGCATGAATCAGTGCAGTTGATGGACGATATCGCGGAAGGCATCGCCCCGCTGGACGTAGTTCTGGAATTGGTCGAACGATGAGGTTCCGGGGGACAGCAGGACGGTGGAGCCGCGCGGTGCCAGCTTGCGGGCGGCCGCCACCGCGTCGTCGAGCGTGGACACCGCCTCGGTGGGCACGGCGGCGGCGAAGATGGCCGCAAGTGGATCGGCGATCTGGCCGAAGGTCACGGCGGCCAGCGTTTTTTCGCGCAGCAAGGGAAGGAGCGGCGAGTAATCGAGCCCCTTTTCCTTGCCGCCGGCGATCAGGACGACGGGGCGGGTTTGCGAGCGCAGCGCGCTTTCGAGCGCGTGGAGGTTGGTGGCCTTGGAGTCGTTGAGATATTCCACGCCGTCGAGTGTGCGGATGAGTTCGCAGCGGTGCGGCGGGGGAGCGTAGCCGTGCAGCGCCTCGCGCACGATGCCGGGGCTGACACCAAGTGCGGCGCACGCGGCGGCGGCGGCCATGGTGTTTTCCGCGTTGTGCAATCCTCGCAATGCGGTGTCTGCCGCCATGTCGAGGCATTGGACTCCATCATGGAAAATGATGGTTCCATCCGAGAACCAATCGGCATCCGGACCGGTGGTGGAGAAGTTGACGTGCCGACAATCCGGCAGGACGACGTTTTCACCGGCGCGCACCACGGTGGTGTCCTCTGGCCGCAGGTTCATGAAGATCCGCGACTTGGCCGCATGATAGGCCTCGACGGCCGGGTAGCGGTCCATGTGATCGGGCGCGAAGTTGAGCCAGACGGCGACGTCCGGACGGAGCGTGCGAATCGTTTCAAGCTGGAACGAGCTGAGTTCGAGCGCCACGGCGGCGGGATGGCGCGGTTGCATGACCACCTCGCTGAAAGGCGTGCCATAGTTGCCGCATGCCGTGCCGCCGAGCCCAGCCTGGGCCAGGATGCGCGCGACCAGCTCGGTGGTGGTGGTCTTGCCGTTGGTGCCGGTGATGCCGATGATTTTCCCCTGATAGAAACGCGAGGCCAACTCAACTTCACCGATGGACTCACCGGCTTGTTTTTCGAATGCGGCGACGAAAGGGCCGTAGGTATCGATGCCCGGGCTGACCACCAGCAGGTCGCAGGGAACACCGGAAACCTGTGTTTCATCCACATGCGGATGGATTTCCACCTGCGGCGGCAGGCCGGCGAAGGCATCGGGGCCGCCGGCGTCCCACATGGAGACGCGCGCTCCCTCGCGCAGGGCAAGCCGGGCGGCGGCCAGGCCGCTGCGGCCCGCACCGAGGATGGCGATGTGTTTGCCGGTGTAGCGCATGTCAGATAATCTTGAGAATGGCGAGCCCGAAGAGGGCGAACATGATGGAAAGGATCCAGAAGCGGACGATCACCTGGCTTTCATGCCAGCCGAGCAGCTCGAAGTGGTGATGGATGGGCGACATCCTGAAGATGCGCTTCCTGCGGAGCTTGAAGGAGCCGACCTGGAGAATGACCGACATCGCCTCCATCACGAAAATGCCGCCAATGATGACGAGCAGCAGTTCCTGCTTGGTGCAGATCGCCGCGCTGCCGAGTGCGCCGCCGATGGCGAGCGAACCGGTATCCCCCATGAAAACCTTGGCGGGATGGCAGTTGAACCACAGGAACCCGAAGGCCGCCCCGGCAAGCGCCATCAGGAACACCGACAACTCGCCAATATACAAATTGTGCGGAATGACGAGATACTCGACCGACATGAAATAGTGGCCTGCGAGATAGGCGAGCAGCGCGTAGGCCAGCGCGGTGCTGATGGTGCAGCCGGTGGCAAGGCCGTCGAGGCCGTCGGTCAGGTTGACCGCATTCGAGCAGCCGACGATGACCAGCGCGAAAAATGGAATGACCAGCCAGCCGAGATCGATGAGCGGCGATTTGAAAAGCGGGAAACAGATCGCGCCGATGCCGATGGGGTTGTTTTCGCCGAGCGTGAATCCGGCCTCGCCGGCGGCGATGCGCGCGACGCCCGCGCCGAAGCCGGAAATCTCCGGCTTGAAGAAAATGAAAGCCGCAGCCACCAATGCGATGACGAGCTGCCAAGCAAGCTTCTTGCGGCTGCTGATGCCGTCGGATTTCCTTTCCTTCACCTTTTTGTAGTCATCGCAAAGGCCCAGCAATCCGCATGCGGCCATGGTGCAGGCACAGACTGCGACGAAGGGATTGAACGGGCGTGCACAGACCAATGTGGCGACAAGCACGCTGCCCAGGATGAGCACGCCACCCATGGTGGGCGTGCCGATTTTGCCGCCGTGGAGTTCCGCGAGCTTGTGGACTTCATCGGCGGTACGGATTGGCTGGCCGACCTTGAGCGAGATGAGCCGGCGGATGATGTGCGGGCCGAAGATCAATGACAGGATGAATGCCAACAGCCCGGCGCTTGCGGCGCGGAAAGTGATATATTGAAACAGATTGAGAAACGAGAACGCATGCGCCCAGCCGGTTTGGCCGGAGGCTTTTTCAGCCTCGAACGCATGGAACCAGAAATCGTAGATGGCGGGAAGCATCAGTTCTCGGGGAATGCGGCATTCATGACTTTCTCGACGGTGGCGGCGCGGCTGCCCTTGAACAAAACAGCATCGCCGGCCTTCACCTCGGCGCGCAACCATGCCGCGGCGGTGTCGAAATCCGGGAAATGCGGTGCGCCGCCGGCACCTTCGGCGATGCCCTGCGACCCTTCACCCACGGCGATCACATGCAGCCCGCGCGCGGCGGCGAATTCGCCGGTTTTCAGGTGTGCGGCTGGAGCATGGGGGCCGAGTTCGCCCATCCGGCCGAAGACGGCAAAGCGGTGCGCGCCATTGTGTAATGGCATGTCCGCGAGCGTGTCGATGGCGGCAGCCATCGATTCGGGATTCGCGTTGTAGGTGTCGTCGATGACCGTGATGTCACCGGACTGGTAACGGCGCAGCCTCCCCCCGCTTAGAGAGGCATGCGCCAGCCCGGCGGCGATTTCCTCCACCGGCACGCCGAGTTTCCAGCCTGCGGCGGCGGCAAGCAGGGCATTGGTGACCATGTGCTTGCCCGGCACCGGCAGGATGACTTGCGCCACACCCGCGCCCTCGATGACGAGGTCGAAACGGCTGTGGTCGGCGGCCAGATGCAGGTGCTCGGCACGCACGAGGCCACGGCCATTGCCGACCGAAACCATGTGGGCCTTGGTGCGCTGGCGGAGGTATTCGTGATAATCACAGGTGGCGGAAATGAACAAGGAGCCATCCGATGGCAGCGCGCGGGCGAGCGTGCCTTTTTCCTCTGCGATGGCATCGCGCGAGCCGAGATGTTCGATGTGCGCGGTGCCGATATTGGTGATGATGCCATATTTCGGTCGCGCGATTTCGCACAGCGGGGCGAGTTCTCCCGCGTGGTTCATGCCGATTTCCCAGGCCGCCGCTTCGTGTTCCGGCGTGGTGGCGAGCACGGTGAGCGGCAGGCCGATGTGGTTGTTCAAGTTGCCGCGGGTGGCGGAGACCCTGAACTTGCGGGCGAGCACGGCGGCGGTGAAATCCTTGGTGCTCGTCTTGCCATTGGACCCGGTGATGCAGACCACCGGCAAGGCGAGTTGCTTGCGCCACCAATGGGCGAGTTTCTGCAAGGCGAGCAGGGTGTCCGAAACAAGGATGACGGCGGCATGCGGCGGGCAATCGGCGTTCCATCCGCTGACGACGATGACCGAGGCGCCTTTTTCAATCGCCGTTTGCGCGAAGGCATTGCCATCGAAGTTCTCGCCGCGCAGCGCGAAAAACAACGCACCTTTGCCAAGCGTGCGGCTGTCGATGGAAACTCCGCCATCGGCGGGCGCGTCGGGGTTTCCCGCAGCCACCTGTGTGCCGAGAATTTCCGCGATCCGTCTGGCGGTGAGTGGATTCATCGGTTCTGGGCGATGGTGGCGGCACGCGTGCGCAGGGCGCGCGAGGCGTGCTTGCGGTCGTCGAAGGCGATGGTTTCCCCGGCGAACTGCTGGGTGGTTTCGTGCCCTTTTCCGGCGATCAATATGATATCTCCGGAGAGCGCGTTCGTGATGGCGTGGGAAATGGCCTCGGCGCGGTCGGGGATGGCGAGGTGGCCTTTGCCCGCCATGCCTTTTTCGATGTCGCGGATGATGGCGAGCGGGTCTTCGGAGCGCGGGTTGTCGGAGGTGACGATGCAGGCGTCGCTCAGGGAAGCGGCGGCCGCGCCCATGAGCGGGCGCTTGCCCTTGTCGCGATCGCCGCCGCATCCGAACACGGTGATGAGGCGGCGCGGGCTGAGCTCGCGCAGGGTGCGGCAGGCGTTTTCCAGCGCGTCGGGCGTATGGGCATAATCGACAAACACGGTGGCACCGCCGGCGTTGCCGACGTTTTGCATGCGCCCGGGCACCTGAGGCGCGTTGGCGATGGCGGCGATGGCCTCGCGCGGGCGGATGCCGCAGGAAATGGCGGCGGCGACGGCGGCCATGATGTTATAGATGTTGAATCGCCCGATGAACGGCGCGCGCACCAGATGGCTGCGGCCCCTGGCATTCAGCTCGAACTCCATGCCGCGCGGGTTCTGGCGGAAGTTGTTGGCGCGGAAATCGCAGTGGACGTTGAAGCCATAGCGGACGATCGGCAGACGGCCGTTGAGTTCGGCAGCAAGTTCCGCACCGCGTGCGTCATCGGTATTGATGACGGCCACCGGCTTCTTGCCATGGGGTTCCGCGGCGAGATTGCGGAACCATGAAGCCTTGGTCTGCCAATAAGCCTCGAGCGTGCCATGGTAATCGAGGTGGTCCTGGGTGAGATTGGTGAAAACGCAGGCATCGAAGCCGATGGCGGACACGCGTTTCTGGTGGATGCCATGCGAGGAAACTTCCATCGCCAGGCCACGGCAGCCGTGATCGCGCATGCGGCCCAACAGCCCGGCAAGACCGACCGGCCCCGGCGTGGTCTGGGTGGATGCGGTGGCGGTTTCACCGTCATCGACGAAGATGGTTCCCAGCAACCCGGCGCGATGCCACACGCTTTTCATGATGTGGTGGATCAGAAATGCGGTGGTCGTTTTGCCATTGGTGCCGGTGACGCCGGCGAGCTTCATGTGCTGCCAGGGATCGCCGTGCAGGGCGGAAGCGAGCCGGGCGAGGGAATCGCGCGAATCGGCAACATGCAGCCATGCGACTGAAGATGGCAGATCGTCCGGCGGAGCGGTTTCGGCCAGTATGGCCGGGGCATCGGCAGCCAGCGCATCAGTGATGAACCGGTGGCCATCGACGCGCGCGCCACGGATGGCGGCGAACATGATGCCAGCACCGGCCTCGCGCGATGAATCGGTGACGGCGGTGATTTCCAGGTCCAGCGGGCCGCTGGCCGTGACGCGGGGAAGACAGGCGGTGAGTTCGCGGAGTGTCATCGTGTGGTTTCGGCCAGCTCTTCGGCGAGTGGCTCGGTCGGTTGGAGATTCAGATAGGCAGCCGCGCGTGCGCCGATGCGGCCAAATGCGGGCGCGGCGATAGTGCCGCCGTAACGTTTCACCTTGGTGGTGAGCGGATCGTCAATGACGACGATGCCGACGAAGGCGGGATTTTGCGCGGGCAGCATGCCGGCGAAGGAAACGGTGTAGCGCCCATCGAGGTATCCGCGGCCGTTGGGATTGTGCTTCAATGCGGTGCCGGTCTTGCCGGCGACCTTGTATCCGGGCACGGCCGCAAGCGTTCCTGTGCCTCCCTCCTCGGTCACCTTGGCCAATGCCTCGCGCATCTGGCGCGCCACGCCGGGCTTGATGACCTGGGCGGTGAATTCTGGCGGATGGTTCTCGATCACCGTGCCATCGTTGGCGACCAGCGATTTGACAATTCGGGGCTTGGGCAGTTTGCCATCGCCGGCGATGACAGAATAGGCGCAGGCCATTTGCAACGGCGTGACATTGAGCGCATATCCGTAGCTGGCGCGTGAGAAATCGACGGCATTGCCGGTGTTGCGGCAGATGCCGTCGCTCTCGCCGCTGAGCATGATGCCGGTTTTCGAGCCAAAGCCCCAGCGCATGGCGTAATCGTAGAAGCGGGTCACGCCCAGCTGCCGGGCGAACTTGTAGGCCCCGATATTGCTGGATTTCACCAGCACGCCTTCGAGCGTGAGACTGCCGTAGGGATGGTGGTCCGGCACCCGGACCGCCCCCTCCTGATAGAGACCGTGATGGCAGAAAATCGAGGTCTGCGGACCAGCAAGGCGCTCGTTCAGCACTGCGGCAACGGCGACGATTTTGAATGTCGAGCCAGGTTCGTAAATGGCCTGGACCGCATAGTTGAAACCATTGGTATCCACATTGCGGCGCTGGTTCAAATCGAAGTGCGGCCGGCTCGCCATGGCGAGGATTTCACCGGTATGCGGGTCCATCAGGACCACCGCGCCGCGCTTCGAATCGAATTCAACCAGGCAGGCATCGAGCTCCTCCTCGACGATCGCCTGCAATCCCATGTCCACGGTGAGTTGGACGTTCAGCCCGGCGCGCGGCGGCAGCAAACTGGTGGATCCGCCCGGCACGACCAGCCCGCGGGCGTCGCGGCTGTGCTGCCGCCAGCCATCGCGACCGGCGAGGTATTCCTCCATCGCGGACTCGATGCCGAAGCGCCCGACGACCCGGTGCCCGACCTTGCCTTCGTCATTGGTTTCCTCGATCTCACCGGTGAAGCCGATGAGGTGGGTGGCAAGATTGGGTGCCGTATACCAGCGCTTGATGGAATTCTGAAACTCGAAGCCTTGGAGCCAATGGGTGTCCACCAGTTCGCGCAAGCCATCGGCCACATCTTCGGGCAGATCCTTGGCCACGGGCACCCATTTTCCGCGGCTTTTTTCAATTCGCGCACGCAGCTCCTCGCGGCGCATGCCGAGCGGCCGCGCGAGCACGCCGATGGCACAGGCGAGGTGTTTGGCGACGATGGCGTCGTCGGTTTCACGATTGAGGATATCGCCCCGCAGCGCATGGATGCGACGGCGGCGGGCAGCCTCGTCGAGTTGGCACCAGCCCTCCTCGGCGCTTGCTTCCTGGTGGGCCAGCGCGAATGCGGCAAGCTTGTAATCGTAGAGGTGGTTCTTGTCCACGAACACGGTGGATACCGGAATGCTGCGGGCAAGTGGTTCCTCGTGACGATCCACGATCATGCCGCGGATGGCGGGGAGTTTCTCGACGCGGTGATAAGCCTTGCGGGAACTTTCCGCGTAGCGGTGCCGGTCCACCAGCTGGATCTGGACCAACCGCCCTGAAAGCACACTGAGCACGATCACCAGGATCGTGCACAGAAGGACGCAGCGGGTCTGGAAGGCGGTGTTCACTGGCTAGGGAGCGGCGGATGCCACACTACGCGGTTGCCGCGGCGCGGGATCCATCTCTTCAACTACGGCGAGCGAGATCGGCCGCAGGTCCGACCGGTTCTCTTCGAGTTGCTTGCGGATGGCGAAGCGGTTCAGGAGCTGGTCCATCCGCATCTCGATGGTGCGGATTTCCAGGCGGCAGTGCTCGACGCGGCGATCGATGGCATCGATTTCCCGCCGGACCTGGATCTGGCGGTTTTTGAAATAGACGTGCAGCACACCGCCGGCGGCCGCGATGGCGGTGGCGAGGATGATGGCGAAAATGACGAACGCGGAGGTGCGGGGTTGGTCTTTGCGGCGGTTCATGGCGCGGGGTCCAAAAGCCGGGCGACCCGCAGTTTGGCACTGCGGGCCCGTGGGTTGGCGGAGATTTCGGCGGCGTTGGCGGCGATCGCCTTGCGGACGGGTAGCTCGAATTGGAAATCCGGGTTCGGCCGCGGCTCCGGCCAGCCGGGATCATCGATGAAACGCGCGGAGCCGCGACGCAGGAATCGTTTCACCATGCGGTCTTCGAGGCTGTGGAACGTGATGACAAGCAGCCTGCCACCCGGTTTGAGAATCTGCGGCGCGGCATCGAGCGCGGCGGCCAGCGACTCAAGCTCCTCGTTCGCCGCCATGCGGATGGCCTGGAAGGCGCGGGTAGCCGGGTGGATGCGCCCATGGCGACCCACCGCAGACTCGATGCAGGCGGCGAGTTCCGTGGTCGTGGCAAACGGCTTCGCCGCGCGTTGTTTCACGATGGCCGCGGCGATCCGGCGGGCTTTCGGTTCCTCGCCAAATTCGAAAAAAATCCGCACCAGTGCCTCTTCGGTCCATTCGTTGACGATTTCTGCGGCGCTGTGCGCGCTGGATGGGCCCATCCGCATGTCGAGCGGCCCTTCACGCATGAAGGAAAACCCACGCTCGGGCGCGTCGAGTTGGCGGGAGGAAACACCGAGATCGAGCAGCAACCCGTCGGCACGCCTTCCATCACGCATAGGCGGTGCTTCCTGGAGCCGACCGAAGTTCCCCTCCCAAGTGGAAAAACGTCCGCCGTATCCTGCCAGTCGCTCGCGCGCGTGCGCGAGCGCCTCCGGGTCGCGGTCAATGCCGAGCACCTCGGCACCCGCTTCGAGAAACAATTGGCTGTGGCCGCCGCCGCCGAGCGTGCCATCGACGATGAACATCCCGGGCACGGCGCGCATCCACTCCGCCACCTCGGCCGGCATCACCGGCAGGTGATAGCCGCCGCCCGCCACAGCGTCACCAGACACATCGGGTGTCCGCGCGCACAACCAGCCGGATGCGGGCCGGACGTCCTTGTTCACCAATGAAGGCCGCAGTGTCGCGGAAGCGACATCCTGTTTCAGGGGAAAATCCGACGATGGCCGCGCGGACAACCAGCCGGAAGCCGCGCGGACCATCGAATGAATCGGCGAAAGAAGCGCTGTCCCGAGCAGCTTCCCCCGCCCTGCCATGAAAACCAGCGGACGCCGCGCCGACAACCAGCCAGGAGCGACGCGGGCGTCCGTTTCCCAAACGCAGCGCCGGGCAGTCCCTTTCCCGGCGTTCCGTGTCGTAGAAATTGTTCCCGCCCCCGGCAACCGTGCGAAGGCGGACGGAGCCGCCGTATTGCGGACCGCGCCAGATGCCGGAGTGGGTAGGGTAAACCACATGGGTGTTGTCTGTTGTGGTGGGTGAATGATCAAAAAATCCCCAGGTCGTCGCCCTCGTCCTGGCCGGTCTCGATTTCGAAGACCTTCTCGAAATGCGCCTTGCTCCAAATCTCGAAATGAATGCCGCGGCCGGCGAGCACCACATCCGAGTCCGCCGCGATCAGTGCGCTCTCGCTCAGATCCTTGGGCACCAACAACTTGCCCTGATCATTGAGCGTCGCCTCGCGGCACAGCATCGCCAGCTTGCCCAGCAACTTGCTTTTTTCCGCCGGCGTCTTGTCGCTGCCAACAATCACAGCCACTTTCTCGTCATAAGCTTCCTGGCTGAGCACCTTGACCAATGGCATGTCGTAGGCCTTGGAAAAAAGCATGAACAACGTCGCACCGGCGTCCGGACGCCAAGCCGGCGGGACAGATACCCGATACTTCGGATCCATCTTGAACGGCTTGAAGCCTTTGTATCGTTGGTGGTTGCCGATCATCAAAACGCACTGACGGGCGCGTCAGTGATCATGAAATACACTAAAGTACACCAAGACGGCAAGAGCAATTTGAAGAAAATGAACCGGCGACTCAACCTGTTCTTTTCCAGCGAATTAGGATCTGATTGCAATCATTTCTCACGAATTTCCCCAATTTGGAAAAGGTGCCAAATTGTAATTTTTTTAAAATAATCAGCATTCAAGCAGCGCAGCGGATGGCTTTTTTGTGTTTGGTGTACTTGGCTCCCCCGAAAATGCACTCCGGTGCTTCCGCCGCATGGCGGGCCATCGAGCGCGGGCTCAAGCCTCTCCGCAGCGCTCAAGACCTGCGGCTGCCCTGGGGCGAGATCGCCTCGTGCATGGCAGCGGGCAGTTTCATGGCGCCCTTGCCGCCCAGACGGTGGTCGATTTCCTCGAGGCGATGGATCAGGTCGCGCACTTCGCCGCGCGATGCCGGCCCGCCGGCGGCGGCACAGAAATGAGTGCGGCACCCAAAAGGGCGGCCGTCGTAAATCCCGCACTTGCCGGTGTCTGGATGCAGAAACGGACAGGAGCCATCGGCAGGCATCCGGATGCCGCTGCGCCCGGCAGCCTTCCAGGCGCGGGCGGCGACGAGTGCCTCGCCCTTGGTCAGGTAAGGCGTGTGGCCGGCGAGGCGGAAACGGCAGCAATCGGCGCGGCCGGTGCAGTTTCTGACAAGCGGGCGGTTTCCCCACTCGGCGTAGATTTCGAGCACCTGGCGCATCGCGTCGGCGGATAGGTCGGCACGTTTCATTCCTCGACCGGTTGGGCACGAAGCGGCGGCGGCCCGATGGGTTGGGCGCGCGGCGGCACTTCCTCAAGCGGCAAGGCGCGCTGCGGTTTCACAAGTACGGCACGCGGCGGATCCTCGACAGCGGGCTTTTCGACATTCGGCTTCACCAGCACGGCGCGCGGCGGCGCGGACGGCTCGACCACGGGTGCGGGCGGCTCGACCACGGGTGCGGGCGGTTCTTCGATCACCGGAGCCCTTTGCGGCGTGACCTTGATCTGGTCGCCACTCGGCGGGGTTTTGCGCATGCGGATTTCCACCCGGCGGTTGATCGCCTGACCATCCCGGTCGCCCGCGGTGACGATTGGCTGGTAGCGGCCGAAGCCACGCGTAAAGATGCGGGAGGCATCCATGCGCATTGACTCGACTAGGTAATGCTTCACCGCCCCGGCACGGCGGATCGAAAGCTCAAGGTTGAACTCGTCGCCGCCGATCAGGTCGGTGTGGCCCTCGATCCAGCAGAACAGGCTTGGATTCCGATCCATCAGCAACGCCAGCTTCATGAGGCCGACCTTGGCACTCTCGCGCAGCTCGGACTTGTTGAAATCGAAGAGCAGGTCGCTGGGCAACAGCGTCTTGCTGGTGAGAATGAGATTGGGCGGCAGGTCGAGCATTTCATCGAGCGAGGCAATGCCGTCGAGCGCGCCTTTTTCAACCTTTCCACCGGCTCCTTGTTGGAGCATTTCCGCGGTGAATTGGCCAAGGTCGTCGTCGTCCATTTCCATGGTGCCGGGATCGATGGTGATCTGCCCGATGGCAGCGGGTTTCAGATTCTCGGGTTCGCGGCCGAATTCCGGCAGGTCGGCGTCAATTTCCAGCTTGCTGGTGATTTCCGCAGCGATGGTTTGTGGGTTTCCCTCCTGCACAGGCTGCTGGATTTGCAGCGCGTATTCGGCTTGGTTGATCTCCGGGCTGATGTCGATTTCCGGATCGGCGGGCAGGACGCTGAGCAAATCGATCTCTTCTAGCAGCGTGGACGCATCCTCGGGCGGGGTGACGACCTCCTCGGGTGTCACGCCTTCGTGTTCCGGCATGCGGACCTCGACCTGCTGGACGTGGATGGTGCGGGTGTTGATTTCACGGGCCTGCTCGAAGCGCAACGCGATTTTCATGTGGTTGAGCACCACAAACACGGCGATGTGCAGCAAAATGGAAAAGAACATGGCCAACGCCGCCCACCAGCCAAGGTGCTCGGGTCCGGGCAGACGGTAAGTGCGGCCGCCGCGCATGTCGCTCCATGAATAGCCCTCGGGCATGCCGCACTATACTCCGCAGATATGGACTGGCAATCACCACGGCGCGGGATTAAGGATCGTTTGGCACCTTGCTTGCTTGATCAAGCCTACCAACCCCCAATTGCCATGCCTGCGAAAAAAACCACCAAGAAATCTTCCGAAGCCAGCGCCCCCAAAGCTCCGGCCGCCAAGAAACACGCGACAAAAGCAACCTCCAAAGCCGCCAAAAAGCCCGTGAAAACATCCGCGGCGGGCACCACGCCTGAGGAATCGGCCGTATCCGCCAGCCTGCCCGCGGCCGTGAAAGCCACGCCCGACATGATCGCGCGTGCGGCTTACCTGAATTACCGCCGCCGCGTCGAGCAAGGCCACCCCGGCGATCGCGAGAGCGATTGGCTGGAAGCCGAACGGCAGCTCCAAGGATAACGGCCGCGGCGATGCGGCTTGCGCGCGCTGCGTTCCAATGCAAATCGTGAGCACGTATCCAGCGATGCGGAAAAAATCCATCAAGCCGGACCCGCCAGCCGCGCCGGCGCACATCTCCGGCCGCTACTCGGGCCTACTGCCCCAGAGCGGATGGCCGGTGCGCAATTACCGCTTCCTCCGCCACCGCGTGGTGCCCGGCATTTTCCGCCGCCGCGCCGGCAACGTGCTCGAACCGGTGCTCGACCCACCCGCCAATGGCAAGGTGCGCGTCACCTGGATCGGCCATGCGTCGTTTTTCCTGCAATTCGCCGGCCACTCGGTGATCGTCGATCCCAACTGGGCGAAGTGGCACGGCCCCGTGAAGCGCAGCCGCCACCCCGGCCTCAACCTGCACGGCCTGCCGGAAGTGGACCTCGTGCTCGTGACCCACGCGCACTTCGACCACCTGCACAAGCCAAGCCTCAAAATCCTCAAGGCCCGCGAGGGCATCGTCGTCCCGCGCGGCAGCGGATCGCTTGTTCGAAAACTCGGGTTTCCCGCCACCTACGAGGTCGGCGTCTGGGACGAGCTGCGCTTCGACCTGCTCGAAATCATCCACACGCCGTCCCACCACTGGGGCGCGCGCTTCCTGCATGACACCCACCGCGACTACGGCGGCTACATCGTGCGCGCCGGGGACAAATCCATTTTCCACTGCGGCGACAGCGCGTATTTCCCCGGCTTCGGCGAGATTGGCAAAAAACAGAACATCGATATCGCGCTCATGCCCATCGGTGCCTACGAGGCACCCAGCGGCCGCGACGTCCACATGAACCCGGAGGAGGCCGTGCGCGCCTTCGCCGACCTCGGCGCGAAGCTCATGATCCCGATGCACTATGGCACCTTTCCGCTCGGCAACGAGCCGCACGCAGAACCTGTGGAGCGGCTGTTGGCGGAAGCGGACCGCCTCGGCATCAGCGAGCAAGTGCTCATCCCCGAGGAGGGCGTGGGCATCGAGTGGTGAAACTCCCCCGCCCTGCCGCGATCAAGCCTGGGCTTGGCGCTTTGTGATACGCCGCGAGCCCGCATGGCGCACGCCATCGCGCGCCGGGGGGGGCACTGGGCGGGTTTTGGGCAGGAACGGAGTCACCAGTGATTCCACCAGATCGAAGCTGCCGGAAAAATCCTCGCGCTGGTCGGAATCCTGTTTGCCGAACACCTGCTCCTCGATCAGGTGAAAAACCATGTCACCCACATCCTGGCATTGGCGCAGCCCCCACTCGTGCATCAGCGTGGAGGCCATCGGCCCGAATTGATCGAGCGCAAGATCGCGGAATCCTTCCAGCAGTTCCTGCCCGGTCACGTGCCGCGCACGGCCGCCGTTTTTTTCCGCAATCCGCTTGAGCGTGAAATCCAGCGCCTCCTTCAGGAAAAAATACGCCTGGGCGTCGAAACGCTTCTCGCGCTGGAGGATATGGAATACCGATTGCTCGAACTGCATCGCGTGCATGGCTGCAGCATGTGCCACGCCAATGCGCGTGTCAAAGCGCTTCATGAATCCGCCAAAATGCCCGGCTTTCCCGTGGTTGACCCTCCCGGGGGCGGTTGCTAGCGTCCGCCCCCCGTCATGAGCGCCCATTACAAAGACACGCTGACCCTGCCGCAGACGAGCTTCCCGATGCGCGGCGATCTCGTGGACAACGAACCGAAACGCCTCGCGAACTGGGAGGCCGGCAATCTCTATCAGAAAATCATCGCCCGCCGCCGCGCGCAGAACGCCCCGGAATTCATTCTTCACGACGGCCCGCCCTTCGCCAATGGCGACGTCCACATGGGCACCGCGCTCAACAAGCTGCTCAAAGACCTGGTGGTGAAATCCAAAACCATGTCCGGCTTCACAGCCCCCTTCATCCCCGGCTGGGACTGCCACGGCCTGCCGATCGAGTTCAAGGTGGTCAAGGAAACCGCCGGCCTCGAACCCGCGGAAATCCGCCGCCGCTGCGCCGACTTCGCCAACAAGTTCATCGACATCCAGCGCAACTCGTTCCGCCGCCTCGGCGTCTTCGGCGATTGGGGAAATCCCTATCTCACCATGGCCCCCGGCTATGAGGCGGACATCCTTCGCGTCTTCGCCAAGCTCGTTGAAAACGGCTGCATCTATCAGAGCAAGAAACCGGTCCAGTGGTCCTACGGCGCGCAAACCGCCCTCGCCGAGGCCGAAGTGGAATACAAGGACAAGGAAAGTCCGGCCATCTTCGTGAAGTTCGAACTGATGGAGCGCGGACTTCAGTCCGCTCTGCAAAACGCCTCCATCCCCATCTGGACCACCACTCCCTGGACGCTCCCCGCCAACCTCGGCCTCGCCGTGCATCCGGAGTTCACTTATGTGGTCGGGCGTTTCCACAACGAAATCGCCGGCCGCACGGAAACCCTGGTCCTCGTCCGCGAACTCATCGGGGACTTCCACCAAAAAACCGGTTTCGCCCTCGCGGAAACCCTGGCCGAAATCAAGGGCCGCGAACTCGAAGGCCTCGAAGCCCAACACCCGTTCCTCCCGCGCGCCTCAAAACTCATCCTCGCCAGCTTCGTCACCACCGAGACCGGCACCGGCATCGTCCATATCGCCCCCGGCCATGGCGCGGACGACTATGTGGCCGGCCAGCAGAACGGCCTCGGCGTGCTCTCGCCGGTCGATGACGAAGGGAAATTCACCGAAGAATGCGGCGTGCCGGAACTCGTCGGCAAGCATGTCTTCCAATGCAACGACCCCATCATCGAGATGCTCGCCGAAAGCGGTCATCTGTTAGGGCGTGAAACCTACAAGCATTCCTACCCGCATTGCTGGCGCTCGAAGACTCCGATCATCTTCCGCGCCGTCGAGCAGTTCTTCATCTCGCTCGAAACCCTGCGCGGCAAGGCGCTCGAACAGATCGACCAGGTCGAATGGCTGCCCGCATGGGGCCGCAACCGGATTTACGGCACCGTCGAAGCCCGGCCGGACTGGTGCATCTCGCGCCAGCGCACCTGGGGCGTGCCGCTGCCGGTGTTCTTCGATGAACACAACCAGGCCATCCTCGATCCCGCACTCGCCCGCAAGGTGGCCGACCTCGTCGAAACCGAAGGCACCAACTTCTGGTTCGAACACTCCGATGAGGAAATCGCCGCCAAACTCGGCCTGCCCGCGGGCGTGAAGAAGTGCCGCGACACCCTCGATGTGTGGATCGACTCCGGTTGCTCGCATGTGGCCGTGCTCGACAAGCATCCTGAACTCCACGCGCCCTGCGACCTCTATCTGGAAGCCACCGACCAACACCGCGGCTGGTTCCAAAGCTCGCTCATGCTCAG
>JALRFY010000049.1 GCA_023253625.1 Akkermansiaceae bacterium
GGGCTGTCGCGCTGGACGTGCTGGTGGCAGTTCCAGCAGGTATTGCCGGTGGGCACATTCGAGTGGCCAGCCACGTCCACAAACGAATGGCAGTAGCGGCAATCCAGCCCGAGCTGCTCGACGTGGATCTTGTGGGAAAACGGAATCGGCTGTGACGGCTGGTAGCCGACGACCTGCGCCTTGGGCGTGGCGTAATAGGTGAATGCCAAGCCCACACCCGCCGCGGTGGCCCCGACACATACGGCTATTTTGAGGGGCAGTAAGTTGGTCCAGCGGGGAAAAATGTTTGCCATGGCAAGGACGATGCGTTGCGGGAAGGGTGGTGGCCCCACCGTGTGTCTGCGGCTCGGAGTGATCCGACAGCAGCCCGCGGCAGTGCGCCGGGAGGATGCAAACCGAGACATTCCTTGCAACGGAAAAAAGCAATTTGCGGCATTTTCCAAGACCCAGCGAGAGGGCGGGAAATTTTTTAAAATGCACGCCACCATCGCCGGTGAAGCCGGCGGTTTTCAAACACACGCATGGCCCGCGAGACAAATGTTCAACATCTCATGCAAGGACCCGCACGGGATGTTCCGGTCATTTGCCGGAAGACCAGCTCAGCCCCTTGTCCTTGCGCCATTCTCGGAAGGCAGCGAACTGCTCGTTTTTCGGCAGCGAGCGACGTGCCGGGTCTTCATCCAGAAACGACTCGAACAAACCACCGGAGCTTGGCCGCGCGGAGGCGTTTTCATGGCTGGATGGCTCAGCGGGCACGGAAACTTCCGACAAGCGCGCCTCGATGCGCGCGAGACAGGCGAGCATGCGCCCCGCTTGCCAGGCAAGCCACGCGAGCAGGCAGACGGCGAGAACGAGGAGAATCATCTCGGTTTCCGGCATGCGGCAGCGTGTTCCGGAGCGGGCGGCATTGCAATGCCGCAATTGCCAGCCGGTGATTGCCACGACCACCGGCGGCCTGTTCCACGCATAATCCTGCGTGACTCAACACCCGGTCTCACCCGACCACGACCACAATCCGGCATCCAGCTCGTCGCGGGCCGCCTTGGCCAGACTGCTGGCATCCGCACCCTCACGCAAGACGGCGAAAATGGTGGAACCGGAACCGGCCAACAGCGCGGCGGCGCATTCGTCGCGAGCCAGCAGCCATTGCTTGAGTTCCGCGAGAAAACGGTGCTTGGCGAAAACCGGACGTTCCAGATCGTTCACCAGTTCCAGGCCGCCCACCGATTGTGGTTGGTAGTTGATGCACGGCAATTCCGCGGATTCCTGCCAGCGGCGGTAGGCGTCCGGGGTTTCCACCGCGAATGCGGGCTTGAGCAGTAGAATCCGAAGCTGCGGCAGTGCCACCACCGGCTCGATCTTCTCTCCGCGCCCGCTGCAGCGCGCGGCCCCGGCTTCGACGAAAAACGGCACATCCGAGCCGATTCGGGCGGCGAGTTCGCGCAGCCGCTGAGGCCCCAGTTTGCCCTCGTGCAATGCGTCCAGAGCCAACAGCGTGGCCGCCGCGTCGCTGCTGCCGCCACCGAGACCCGCACCGTGTGGAATCCTCTTTTGCAGCGAGATCGCGAATTTGCATTCGATTCCAGCCGCCGACTCGTAGGCCCGCGCCGCCTTGATGACCAAATTGCCCTCGCCCACCGGCAAAGACACGTCGTCGCAGGACAGGGACAGCCCGTCGCTCCCGGAAAATGCCAGGGTGTCCGCCAGTCCCGGCAGTTTCACCATCAGGGTGTCGATTTCATGAAATCCATCGTCGCGCCGTCCCAGAACGCGCAGCGTGAGATTCAACTTGGCGGGTGCTTGCAGGGTGAGTGGGCTCATGTCGAATCGCGAATCAGCATGGCCATCATGCGGCCGGTTTTTCCCAATTCCATCCGGTAGCTGTAAAAGCGCGACAAATCTGCAGCGGTATCGAGCCCGCAGTCGATGAAATTTCCCAGCCCTGCCCGGTCCGCCTGACGGCCAATCTCCGCAGCAATGTCCACCTCGTAATGCGGGGGCCGGATACAGGGGCCGAGCACCGCCGTGACATCCGCCGCCCGCGTGCCGAAATCGCGCGCCATCCGGTCCAGCGCGCACTGGAGAATTTCCGCCTCGGTCCCCTTTTTGCCCGAATGCAGCAAACCGATCGCCCCGGTCCGGCGGTCGGCCAGCCAGAGCGCCCCACAGTCCGCGACATAGATCGCCAGCACCACCCCGGCCTGCGCCGTGAGCAGACCATCCACATCCGGCACCACCGGCAGGCCATCCGCCGCCAATACCGTCCGCACACCCGGCACCACCGCCACATCCGCCCCATGCACCTGTTCCGCCCGCCACCATACGGCACCGGGTGCGAAGCGCCGGACCGTTTGCTCGTGCCGCGGCCGCAGCGCCCGCATGGCTTGGTCACGATCGCACGCCACATCCACTCCCCCAATGCGCTCCACCCACCCGGCGCGCACGCCGGGAATGTCTTTGAATGGCTCCAAAAATGAGAAGGCCTCCGTCACCGGGGGGATGGTAACGGAGGCGCTGCTCTCACGCCAAGCGGCGAGTGGTCTGGATTCAAAGCATCTTTCAGGCGATCGCGCGGCCATGAATGGCGCGCTTGGTGTGCTCGACGGTTTCCGCCTGATCCTCGTCCATGCCAGCGAGAATGCCGGCCAGGTCCGTGGCGATTTCCGCGCGCAATCTGGATACAAGCTCCACCCCTTTCGAGGTGATGCGCACCATGATTTTGCGGCGGTCTTCCGCCGCGTGGACACGCTCCACGTAGCCCAGCTTCTCCAAACGATCCACCAGTCCAGTGGCAGCCGCTGTGGAATGACCCATCTTTTTGGCGATATCCGACATCGTCAGATATTCCTCGCTGGAAAGATAGGTCAGCAGGAAGAACTGTGGAAACGAGATACTGCCTTTGTTCAGTTCAGTGGACAGGTTGAGGATGCAGCTCCGCTGGGTAAACAGGACGAAGTCTGCAAGGCGATCCGCATCGGCTTTCAACGATGCGCCCTTGGGGTTCATGGTTTTCATTATGGCTGGTTGTATGGTTCATGTTTTGGGACATGCAAGGTGGCACAGCTGTTGCGACAAGGCAGCTACCCGGAGAACCGAATATCCACCAATCCTGAAATTTCAAATTCAGGGACACAATGGCCGTGCCGGTTGGGACAAACGTGTGTTTATGGCAAAAATTGAAATTTTGAAAGCAAAGAAATCTCGAAATCCTGATTATTTTTTAAAATGTACGCTGCCTGCCGATGCTGAATTCCAAATGATTAGCCGCCAAACACACGAAAAAACACTCCATTTCAACCCCTTGAAGGAGGCCGCATGCAAATCTGAAAGGTGAGCACACTGAAGTTTTCAACTCCTTGATTTTCTTCAAGTTTCGTGTCTTGGGTGGTTTCCAATTTCCTTTTCGGGCTGGTTGGATGGATTTTCGCTGCTTGGCTCCTCCATCGTTTCCGCGCCGGACTCTGTCGGTGGATTGGGAAGATGCGGGGCATGGACCGCGTCGCCGATTTCGACGCTGCCGGACTGGATATCGGCGGCGGCGAACTGGCCTGCGGCCTCGCCGGTGATGAGTAGATTCGCGACCCGATCGTCATCGCCGCGGGAGGTGAGCACGGTGCCGGCATCCCGCTTCCACGGACCGTAGCTTTGGATGAGCACAAAGCGGCGATCGGCGGCCACCGAGGCGATCCGTCCGACCAACTCCGGCCCTTCCTGAACCTTGGCGGGAGCCTCTGTGTCGGCATCCGGTTTACCGGGCTTGAAATTGGAGCAAGCGCCGAGTGCCAGCAAAAACGGAACCAGCAAATAAACGACTACCTTCATGCGGACTGAAAAATGACATGCATCCGGGCTCAGGCAAGGATGCGGATTTCATCCGCCTGCATGAATTTCCGCACATCCGGGCCCTCCCGCACCAGCAGCTCTCCGCCCGGGGCGATTCCTTCGACGATGCCGGACCGGGGTCCTGCGGCGGTCAAAAACGACACTTCGTGGCCGCTTAGAACACAGCGACTGCGGACGGCATCAATCGTGATGCCGAAAGATGCGTCGAGATGCTTCCGGCGAACCGCCATCCGCCGGATCACGGCGCAAAGCACCTCGCCTGCGGGAAAATCGATGCCGGTTTCGATCCGCAACGAGGTGGCCACATCAGCAATTTCAGCGGGAAATTGGCGTGCGCCCACGTTCAAGCCGATCCCGACGACCACATGGCCGGATCCCGCCTCGACCAGAATGCCGGCCACTTTCCTGCCGTCGATCCAGACATCGTTGGGCCACTTGATCCCGGCGGCCGGGCCGAAGCTCTCGATCGCCTCCGCCACAGCCAAACCCGCGCACAGGGCGAGCCGCGGCCACAACGCTTTGGGCTCCGCCGGACGCAGCAGGATGGAAAACGCCAGCGACTCGCCAGGCGGCGAGAACCAAACCGCCCCGCGCCGCCCTCTGCCAGCCGTCTGGCGCAAGGCCAGCAGCACCAGCCCGTCCTTCGCCCCCTCTTCGGCGAGCTGCCGCAAGTCGTCGTTGGTGGAGGTGGACGCTTCCCGGACCATGAGCCGGAAAGGAGCGGGGAATGCGGCCGCAGCGGCGGAAAAATCCTCGCTCATGATGCAAGGGGAGTGAAATCAAGTCCCAGGTCCAAGGCCGGCACCGAGTGCGTGATGGCACCCACCGAGATGAAATCCACACCGGTCTCGGCGATTCCGCGCACGGTATCGAGCGTCACTCCGCCACTGGCCTCGAACATCGGCGGCCGGCGGCCGCCCCGCGCCGCCACCGCTTCGCGCAATTCCTCAAGCCGCATGTTGTCGAGCAGGATGTGATCGACCCCATCGAGTTCGAGAAATTCGCGAACTTGCGCCAGGCGGTCGGCCTCCAGTTCCACCTCCACGCCGGGGCGCCCGTGTTTCAACCTCAGGATCGCGCTTTGCAGCGCGTCCAAGCCCCCCTCGGCCACCAAGTGATTGTCCTTCACCATCGCCCGGTCATAGAGGCCCATCCGGTGATTGACGCCACCGCCGTGCACGACCGCCTTTTTTTCCAGCAATCGGTATCCGGGAGTGGTCTTGCGGGTATCGAGGATACGTGCTCCGGTGCCCTTCACGGCCTCCACGAAGGCGGCGGTGAGCGTGGCCACGCCACTGAGGTGCTGCAGGAAATTGAGCGCGGTGCGTTCCGCGCCAAGGATCGAGCGTGCCGCACCCTCCACCTTCAGCAACAAGGCCCCCTCCCCCACCCGGCTGCCATCCGGCAGCATCACTTCAACATCCAATCCCGGATCGAGCTTCGCAAAAACGCGCGCCGCGATCTCCACTCCGGAAATCACCCCTTCCCGCCGCGCCGCCACAAATGCCCGCGCCTTGCGTTCCGCCGGGATGAAATAAAGCGATGTCACATCGCCCTCGCCGAGATCCTCGGCCAGCGCCAGATCAATCAGTAGCTCCGAGTGGTCGGTCATCATTTTCTGCCGGCAGTCCACCGCCTGCGTGGCGCGCTGTCAACCGCGCCCCTCCCGGCACTTCGCCCCCATGCCGCGGGCAATCACGCGACCAAGCCGCCAGGCTTGGAAATTTCTCAAGCCTCCTGGCGCATCAGCTCGAGTATTTGGAACCGCGCACCCAACTGCGCCGGGTGGGTGAGTGTTTGGAACTGCCGCAGCAGCGCGGGCTGCGGCCGGCCTTCCATCGCGAGCAGCCAGTCGCGGGCGAGTTCGGTGAGCCAGACACCTTGCGAGCGAAGCGGCTTCGCCTGCCAGCCGAGCGTGCGCGCGGCCTCCACCACCGCAGTGAAATCGACATGCGCGGTGATGTCCCGGCCACCGGGGTCTTCGAGGGGATCGTCGCCCGCCCGATGGTGGGAAAACGTGCGCAAGGTGCCCTCGCCACGCGCGGGATGGTAATACTCCGCCCGCTCGAAACCATAATCCACCCAGAGCATCAACCCGCCGCGCAAAGCATGCGAGAGCGGCATCAGGAAATCACTATATCTTGTGCGGATTTCCGTGCGGTAGCCGTCTGCAAAGCCCTCGCCCAACCCCACCGCCGCCGATGCCAGGGCGGGATCGGTGATTTCCATTTCCAGCCATTGCAGGCCGCCATGACCCCAGCCGACCGCGCGCTCCAGCCACCTGCCGCCGCGCCGGACGAGCAGGTGGCAGGGCAGGGCATCAAGCACCTCGTTTCCAAAGGCGATGCCGGGAAGCAGATCGCCCGCCAGAGTGGCAAGTTCGGGCAAAATCCGGCTTTGTCCCGCGAATTCCCGGAGTTTCTCAGATTGATCCCCGCGCAGCACCGGCAATGGCTCGGCGATCACGTATTCCAAAGCACCGAACGCGGCGGCATCGCGTTCGCGCAACTCGCCGAGCACATCGGCTGCGAGCGATCCATCGTGGGCACCGCACTCGATGATCCGCCAGCGCGGCGGCATCCCCGCTCCCCTCCAATATGCCAAAAAACGCTGCGCCAGCAATTTCCCGAACAAGGGCCCCACGCTCACACTGGTGAAAAAATCCCCCGCACCGCCGACCTGGCGGGTGCCGCGCGCATAATATCCAAGGTCCGGATCATAAAGCGCCATGGCCATGAAATCCGCAAACCGCAGCGGCCCTTCAGAAGCGATGCGCGCCCGCATGACCTCCTGCAACGATGGGGTTGCCGCGGCTGTATTCATAGGATAATCGTGCCTCGCACCCTATTGCGGCCGGCAAGCCGCCAATCGATCCCTAGCATGGCAGCCGCGCGAAACATCAACCGCAGGAAGAACACCCGCAGGGCCTTCTACAAGCGCAAAGGACTGTGGTTCACCCTGTTCCTGCTCGCCACCGCCGCATCAGCCACCGGCTGGCTCCTCGTCGAGCGCGAGACCCGCAGCTACCGGGAACGCGCCGCCACCTACGATCTCGACCGCATCAACGATCTCGAAATCCCCAGCCTGATCCTCGACCGCAACGGCAAGGAAATCGGCCGGATTTTTGTTCAGAACCGGAGCGTGATCCCGATCGATGAAGTGCCGGAGATCTTCATCGATGCCCTGCGTGCCGGCGAGGACAAGCGCTTCAATACCCACAACGGGGTGGACTTCCTCGGCATCGCGCGCGCCGCCTGGCTCAACTGGAAAGCCGGCGAAACGACCCAGGGAGCCAGCACCATCACCCAACAACTCGCCCGCAACGCCTACGATCTGGAGGGCGAACGCAAAGAACGGGGCGAATCCGGGCTCGAACGCAAAATCGTCGAGGCCTTCCTCGCCCACCGCATCGAGCAACGCTACTCGAAGCGGAAAATCCTCGAGTTTTACCTGAACCGCATCTATTTCGGCAGTGGCTATTACGGCATTCGCTCCGCCTCGCTGGGATACTTCGGCAAGGAACCCAAGGACCTCGATGCCCTGCAAAGCGCCGCCATCGTCGGCTGCATCAAGAACCCCACCCCGCTGTCGCCACTCGTCAACGAGCCCGCCAACCGCCGCTCGCGCAACCTCGTGCTGGGCCGCATGGCGGACCTCGGCGCGATTTCCAAACACGCGGCCCGCCAACTGATGGAGGCCCCGCTGAATCTCAATCCCCAGCCGCTGCGCCGCGGCACCTCCCACCTCTACGAACGCATCGCCGATCGCGTGAACGAAGAACTCGGCGAGGATGCGCTGGCCGCCGGTGGATTCACCATCCACACGACCATCCTCGCCGAGGCGCAGGATGCGGCTTACCAGGCCTTGTTGAAAAGCCTCGCCCGCGCCGAGTCGGACCCCGGCTACACGCGCCAGAAACACGCCGATTTCCAAGACCGCCGCGGCGTAAACACCCCGCCCGAATACCTTCAGGGCGCGGTGCTGATGGTGGACAACCTGAGCGGCGAGATCCTTGCCTACGTGGGCGGCCGCGATTACGCGCAAGTGCCCTACGATTTCATCGAGCTGGGCAAGCGCCCGCTCGGCACCGCGTTTTTCCCCTTCATCCATGCCGCCGGGCTTGAACGCGGGCTGACGCCGGCCACCGTGGTGCTGGACGAGCCGATGGACAATCGCTCGGTGATGGTCGGTGGTCGTGAAGGCATTCTCGGTGAATGGGGCATGGAAGTGGAGTCCCCGGTTTATGAAGGACCGGTCACCGCCCGCAAGGCGCTCGAGCACTCGAAGATCGCCGCCACCGTGCGCCTCATGGAAAACATCGGCCTGCGCAACGTGGTGGACACCGCAGTCGATTTCGGCTTCCCGTTGCAAAACGCCGAGCTGCTGCGCCGCATCGCGGTGGGGTTCGAGGAGGTCACGCTCAAGCAAGCCGTCCGTGCCATCAGCGTCTTTTCCTCCGGCGGCCGGCTCGGCCCGGAACAACTGCACCTGCTGGACCGTGTCGAGGCACCCGATGGAAGAATCGTTCTCCCCCGCGTGCGCCCGCCGGTCGAGCACCGGCAAGTCATCGATCCCGCCACCGCCTGGCAGGTGCACAGCATGCTGGCCGGCTCGCTTTACCGCGGCAGCAGCCGGGGTGCGCTCGATGGCCTTATCGAAAAACCTTTCCACGGGGCTGGCAAGGGAGGCAGCACCCATGACTTCAACGATTGCTGGTTTCTCGGCTACAACGCACGCGTCACCTGCGGCGTCTGGACCGGCTTCCTCAATACGGGCAATGAACCGATCTACCCCGGGGCCTTCAGCCGCGACCTCGCCATGCCGGTCTGGCAGGCCACGATGAATGCCGCCACCCCCTCATTCGGTGGCGGTGAAATCGTCCCGCCACCCAATATCATCCAACTCGCGGTCTGCGAAGTATCGGGCCAGCGTGCCACCCAGTATTGCCACCAATACATCGAAGACCCGGCCACCGGCGTGGTCCAACCGCGCAGCACCGCGGCGAACGAGTTTTTCCGCACCGGCACCGAGCGGCTCGCATTCTGCGCCAGCCACTCTGGACTCGGCGGGGATGCCACCATGCTCGACGCCGCCGCACTCGGTCTGCCCGCGCTCGATGTGGTCCCGGTGCAGCCCTCCGAATCCGTGCTCCTCGGTGACGACCCCTACCACGCCGAGCTGCCCAGCTTCGCCAGCTCCAACCGCTCGCCCGGCTCATCCGGATGGTCACGACGCCGCACCAATGTGCTCGACAGTCTGGACCTCGGCGAATTTGAGGAAACCATCCCGCTGCACCGCCCGGGGCGCCTGAAAATCCACGACGAGTGACATTTCCCAAAACGCCCCGCCAGGGCACGGCGGGCATCAATCCCCGATCACGATCCCCTTCGGGTCCCAATCGATCCTCGGCAATTTCAAGTCCAGCGTTCGCATTCTATCCACCATGATGCGCGCCACGCAGAGGTTGCGATACCACTTGCGGTCGGCGGGAATCACATACCAAGGCGCATGATCAGCGGAGGTTTTGGAAATCACATCCTCGTAGGCTGTCAGGAACTCATCCCAGCGGGCACGGTCCTTGAGGTCTTCGGGGTTGAATTTCCAATGCTTGTGCGGATTGGACAAGCGGGCTTCGAGGCGCTTTTTCTGCTCCTCCTTGGATATGTGAAGGAAGATCTTGATGATGGTCGTGCCCTCGTCGGCGAGCATGCGCTCGAAGTCGATGATGTGGTTCTGCCGGCGTTTCCACACCTCGTCGGGAAAGAGCTTCTTCACCCGCACGGCGATGACGTCCTCGTAGTGGCTGCGGTTGAAAATGACGAGTTGGCCACGCGGCGGCACCTTGGCGTGGACCCGCCACAGGAAATCGTGGGCGAGTTCCTCCTCGGTCGGTTTCTTGAACGAACGGACGTGGATGCCCTGCGGATCGATGTGGGAAAAGACATGCTTGATGCAGCCGTCCTTGCCGCCCGTGTCCATCGCCTGCATCACCACCAGGATCTTGTGCTTGCTCTGCGCGTAGAGCATTTTCTGCATGTCGCGCAGCGCATCCTGCAGCTGCCGGAACTGGCTGTCGTATTCCGATTTGTCCTTGCCGGAAAAAAGGGTTTTCTCATCGGGATCGATCTTCCGCAGGTCCACCCGCGCGCCGGGTTTCACCAGGTATCTCTCAAGGGCACCTTGCACTGGCATGCGCCGCTTATCCGCTCGGCACTCCGCCGTGACAAGCCCCGACTGCCCATGACGGCACGATGTCACGGATTGGGGATTGATCGCGGGCGGGTCCCGCGCAACATGTCGCCGATGCCGCGCGCCCGCACAAAAATCCCGGACCCACCCGATGGCGGGATTCTTGAAACGGCGCTGCACATCGGCGCGGGCTCGGTCTCGATGATGATCGCCCAACGCAACGCGGCCGGAACGCTCGCGCCCGTCGATTTCCTCGAACAACCCGCTCCCCTCGCGCGCGACATCTTCCGCCTCGGAAACGTGAACGCCCACACCACCGAGCGGATCGTCGCCATCATCGCCGGATTCCAGAAGTCACTCGCCGAACTCGGCCTCGACCCCCATGACCTCACCCGCGCCGCAGCCACCAACATCCTCAGCGAGGCGCGCAACCACGAGGCGTTCATCAACCGCATCCGCATCGCCTGCGGCCTCAAGGTGGCCGCCATCGACGACGGCGAGATGACCCGCCTCATCTATCTGAAAACCCGCCGCCGGCTGCGCCACCTGCCGGCCATGCGGCGCGAGACCACGCTGGTCGTGCACGTCGGCCCCGGCAACACGCGCGCGCTGCTTTTCGAAAACGGATGCATCACCCGCTACACCAGCTACCGCCTGGGCACCCACCGCACCCGCGAGGCGGTGGAGGCCTCCCACACCGAGGGACCCGCGCTGCTGCGCCTCATCCGCGAACACGGCTATGGTAACCTCGCTCAAATGCGCTTCGATTACTCCGACATGCAAATCGACGGCATCGTCTGCATCGGCTACGAAATCCAGTCGGTGGCCACCTCGCTGATCCGCGACGGCATCAACTGCCCGGTCGCCGCGCTGCGCGACTTCACCGCAAGCGCCGCCGGGCTGAGCGACGTGGAACTGGTGAAACAATACCAACTCGACTACCAGACGGCAGAGGCCCTGTTGCCCGCGCTCGAAATCAATCTCGCCGTGGCGGAAACGCTCAAGCTGGACACCGTCCACATCCCGGCCAGCGAATACGAACAGGGCCTGCTCCACGACCTGCTCGTCTCGCGCGAGATCGGCGGTGCCTTCCACGAGGACGTGCTGCGCTCGGCCCGCATCCTCGCCAGGCGCTACCAATCCGACCCCAGCCACGGCGAACACGTCGGCAACATCTGCGCGAGGTTTTTCGATGAACTCGCCGATCTCCACCAGCTATCCGCCCATGACGGCCTGCTCTTGAAGGTGGCAGCCATCCTCCACGAGGTGGGCACGTATGTCAGCCCCCGGGCCCATCACAAGCACTCGGAATACCTCATCCTCAATTCCGAGGTCTTCGGCCTCGACCGGCTCGACGTCACCATCGTCGGCCAGATCGCTCGCTACCACCGCCACGCGGTGCCCTCGCTCGACCACCCCGGATATGCCGCGCTCGGCGTGGACGATCGCATCCGCGTCTGCAAGCTCGCCGCGCTGCTGCGCGTGGCCGACGCGCTCGAACGCACCCACGCCCAGCGCGTCTCGCAGATTGAAATCATCCGCGATTCGGGAAAACTCCGCCTGCGGCTGCCCGGCGTGGCCGATGCCGTTGTCGAACGCCTCGCCATGGCCTCCAAGGCCGATCTTTTCGAACAGGTATTCGGGCTGACGGTCGTGATCGAGGACCAATCCTGAAATTTTCCCCATCTCCATGCCGAAGTCCCCCGCCCCGCCCTACATCAACCGCGAATTGTCATGGTTGGAATTCAACCAGCGCGTGCTCAATGAAGCACGGCGCGAGGACCTGCCGCTGTTGGAACGGGTCAAATTCCTGGCGATCACCGCCTCGAACCTCGACGAGTTTTTCCAGGTCCGCATCGGCGGGTTGATGGCCATGCGGCGCAGTGGAATCAAGAAGCGCGACGATTCCGGCCTCACCCCCACCCGCAGCCTGGCGATGTTGCGACAGCGCATCCTGCGCATGAAGGAGGAGCAATACGCGCTCTTCAATGAGGCGCTGGTCCCCGCACTCGCGGACGCGGGCATCCGACTGCTCGCCGCCGGCGACGTGGGCCTCGAAAACACCAGCCAGCTCGCCGCCACATTCGAGGACCAGATTTTCCCGCTGCTCACCCCGCTCGCGGTGGACGAGGGCGAGCCGCCGCCCCTCATTCCCGCGCTCCAACTCATCGTCGCCTGCCGCCTGCACGACGCCGCAGACAAGTCCAGCCGCCACGCGCTGGTCCCCATTCCTGACAGCCTCCCGCGCCGGATCACCGTGACCGGCGAGGACGAGGGACTTTCCTTCATCCTCATCGAGGACCTCGTGGCCATGCACGCCGCGCGGCTTTTCCCCGGAGAAACCGTCACCGCATCCACCACCTTCCGCATCACCCGCAACAGCGACATCGCTGTGCAGGAGGAGGATACCATCGACCTCGCCGATGAAATGGAGGACGTGCTCACCGCCCGCAGGTTTTCCGACACCGTGCGGCTCGAACTCCGTGCCGACGCACCGCGCGACCTCGCCGCCATGCTGCGCAAGGTCACCGCCGCAGGCCCGCAGGAAATCTATCAGATCGACGGCCCGCCCGGCCTGGCCTCGTTCATGGAACTCGCCTTCCTGCCCGACCACGAACACCTGCGCGATACCGACTGGCCGGCGCAGAACTCGCCCGCCATCACTCCCGGCACGACGATGTTCGAGACCATTTCCTCCGGTGACATGATGCTGTTCCATCCCTACGAGTCGTTCGATCCCGTGATCAGACTGTTGGAGGAAGCAGCGGCCGATCCGGACGTGCTCGCAATCAAGCAGGTGCTCTACCGCACCGCGAAGAAATCACGCATCATCGACGCGCTCATCGCCGCCGCGGAAAACGGCAAGAACGTCACCGTGCTCGTCGAGTTGAAGGCGCGCTTCGACGAGGCCCGCAACCTCGACCGCGCCGACGAACTGCAGCGCGCCGGCGCGCAGATCGTCTATGGCGTCAAGGGCCTCAAGACCCACGCCAAGATCTGCATGATCATCCGCCGCGAGGCCGGTCACCTGCGCCGCTACGTCCACCTCGGCACCGGCAACTACAATGAGAGCACCGCACGGCTTTACACCGATATCTCCTACCTCACCTGCAAGGCTGAATATGGCAGCGATGCCTCGCTGTTTTTCAACGCTGTCTCCGGCCGCTCGAAACTGCTGCGCTTCCAGCGGTTGGTGCCCGCACCCACCGCCATGAAGCCGATGCTGCTCGACCTCATCAGCGGCGAGGCCGAGCGCGCGAGACAAGGCCTGCCCGCCCGCATCGTGGCCAAGGTGAACTCGCTGCAGGATCCCGACATCATCGCCGCCCTATACAAGGCCTCGCGCGCCGGGGTGGAAATCAAACTCAACGTCCGCGGCATCTGCTGCCTCAAACCCGGCGATCCGAAGTTTTCAAAAAACATCAGCGTCGTTTCCATCATCGACCGCTTCCTCGAACATGCCCGCATCTTTTATTTCCACCAGGACGGCGACGCCAAGGTCTACATCGCCTCGGCCGACTGGATGACGCGCAACCTCGAAAAGCGCGTGGAACTGATGATCCCCATCGAGGAACCGGCGTTGAAGCGCCGCCTCGAGCGCATTCTCGATGCGTTCTTCCGCGACAACACGCATGCCTCGCTGATCCTGCCGGACGGCACATCGGTCCGTGCCGAGCGGCCGAAAAAAGCCAAACCCTTCCGCGCCCAGGAACATTTCCACCAGCAGGCGCGCAACTCCGCCAAGGCCCGCGAGCACGAACTCGCCATGACCTTCGAGCCGCACGTGCCCGCACAATGACTTCCCAACCACATCATTACCCATGAAAACACACTTCGCCGGACTTGATATCGGCGGTTCCACCATCAAATGCCTGCTGGTCGATGCCGCCGGCGAACCCTGCGGCGACATCGTCGAAGTCCGCAGTCATGTCAAAGAAGGCTACCGCCGCACCTTCGAACAGCTCAACCAGGCGATGGCGCAGCTCGCGGCCGGCACCGGCATTCAGGTCGATGACATCGCCGCGATCGGCCTCGACGTTCCCGCCCCATGCTCCAACGGCGTGGTCTGGGGCAAGGCGAACCTCGGCGACGACTGGGTGGGCACCGACATCCGCGGCGAGTATTCCAAGGCAACCGGCAAGCCCGTTTTCATGACCAACGATTGCAACGCGGCGGCCTTCGGCGAGTGGATGTATCGGCCGGAGCACAATGGCGGATTGTTGTATGTCGCGCCCGGCACCGGACTCGGCGGCGGGCTCGTGCTTCCCGGCGGCATCCTTTACGAAGGCAACACCGGCCTCGCGCTGGAAGTCGGCGATCTTTCGGTGCCACGATTCGAGGACGGTGAATTGCCCGTCGATGGCCGTGGCCGCGCCGGTTGCATGGAAGCATGGGTTTCGCTCATGGCCCTGCGCCGCCAGCTCGGCAAGGCGCTCGCCAAGCCGGAAAACGCGAATCACGAACTCGCGCTGACCGACGCGCCCATCGAGGAAAAGGCCTTCAGGCTACGCGACTTCGCCGAACACGGCGACGCCCTCGCCCTCTCGATTTTCGCCCTGCAAGCCAACGTCCTCGGCCACGGTCTCGGTGACCTCGCCAGCATTCTCGACCCCGGCCTCATCATCATCGGCGGTGGCTTGTCCGAAACCGGCTTCCGCGATTGGTTCATCGGCGAGGTCCGCAAGGGCTTCGCCGAGCGCGCGATGGCTCCCTATCAAAAATGCCCGCTGCCACCGCACGAACCCACCACCCGCATCGAGTGGGCGATCGGCGGCGATGGAGCTGCGGCCTATGGTTCCGCGCGCAAGGCGCTGCAACTCGTCGCCGGCGAGCGTGCACATGCCTGATCCAGGATGTTTGGCCGCAGCCGTCAACATACGGTTCACCAAACCTGAATGCCCCATCGCACACGCGCGGCGGAGCATTTCCGCCATGCCCATGCAATTTCAATGTATTGCCAATGTATTGCCAATGTCCGGCGTGCATTTTACCTTGCCACATTTTTTCAAACAAGAAACCTCCCCGGCGGCGCTTCGCGCGCACAAGGCATTTTCAACCCGCCCACCCCAATCCATGATCGAAGTCGAAAACCTGACCAAGCAGTTCGGATCCAAACGCGCCGTGGACGATCTTTCGTTCACTGTGAAAAAAGGCGAAGTCCTCGGGTTCCTCGGGCCCAACGGCGCCGGAAAATCCACCACCATGCGCATGATCACCGGCTTCATCCCGCCCACCTCGGGCGACGCCAAGGTCTGCGGCATCTCAGTGATCGATGACCCGCGCCACGCGAAATCCAGCATCGGCTACCTGCCCGAGTCCGCGCCGCTCTACCACGACATGACGGTCACCGGTTTCCTGAAATTCTGCGCCAGCGTCCGCGGCCTCTCCGGCAGCGTGAAAAACGACGCCGTCGAGCGCGCCATCGAGACCTGTTTCCTCGGTGCCGTCGCCCGCCAGTCGATCGACACGCTCTCGAAAGGCTACCGCCACCGCACCTGCCTTGCCCAAGCCCTGCTGCACGACCCCGAAGTGCTGATTCTCGACGAGCCGACCGACGGGCTTGATCCCAACCAGAAACACGAGGTGCGCCAGCTCATCAAGCGTCTTGGCAAGGAAAAAGCGATCCTCTTCTCCACCCATATCCTCGAAGAGGTGGAAGCCGCCTGCACCCGCGCCGTGATCGTGGACCGCGGGAAAATCGTCGCCGACGGCACGCCCGAGGCGCTCATCGAGCAATCCGGCACCGGTTCCCTCACGGATCTTTTCCGCAACCTCACCACCCGAGACACCGAGGAAGCGGCTGCCTGACGCGCATCGCACAAATTTCCAATCTCAAATTCCATATCCAGATGACTTCCGCCACCATCTACAAACGCGAACTCAGCAGCTACTTCGCCCAACCCACGGCTTATGCCATCATTGTCATCTTCCTGGCATTGTCGATGGGCCTGACCTTCAGCTTCGGCAACTTCGTGCGCGTGGGCGACGCCTCGCTCGAATGGACGTTCTTCTTCTGGCACCCGTGGATCTTCATGCTGCTGGCACCCGCCGTGGGCATGAAACTGTGGGCCGACGAACACCGCACCGGCACCATCGAACTGCTCGGCACCTTCCCGGTCTCCACATGGAGCGCGATCATCGGGAAATTCCTCGCCGCAGCCACCGTCTGGCTGGCCGCGCTGCTGCTCACCTTCCCGATCATCATCACCGTCAACTACCTCGGCGATCCAGACAACGGAGCGATCTTTTCCGGCTACATCGGCAGCTTCCTGGTTTGCTGCACCTTCCTCGCCATCACCATGCTGGTCTCCGCCTGCACGCGGGACCAGGTGGTATGCCTGATCGTCTCCGTCGCCATCTGCGTGACCATGGTGCTCTGCGGCTACGACGACTTCACCCGCGAGCTTGGAAAAGCCGCCTCACCCGCCGTGGTCGAGATCGTCACCGCGCTCGGCGTCTGGGAACACTTCCGCTCGCTCATCCGTGGCATGTTCCGCCTCCAGGACTTCGTCTGGTTCGCTTCCTTCATCCTGGTCTGCCTGCTCGGCACCAGCGCCATCCTCTCCGCCAAACGCGCCTGACCCAAATCGCTTACCGCATACCCCTTCCCGCTTACCGACATGAAAATCACCCATCCCGTCACCCGTTCGGCATTCGGAATCGCGGCGCTGGCCGCCATCGCCATCCTCGCCAACTGGCTGGTCTCGCTCACCCCCATGGGCAACCGCGGCGTCGATTTCACCGAAAACAAGATCCACACGCTCTCCGAGGGCACCAAGGCCATCCTCGGCGAACTCGACAGCCCCGTCGTGATCCGCTACTACGCTTCCCGTAGCAGCGACTACATGCCCGAGGAGGTGAAAATCCACATGCGCCGCGTGGACGACATGCTCAAGGAATACGCCGCGCTCTCCGGCGGCAAGCTGCGCGTCGAGAACCTCGACCCCGAGCCCGACACCGACGCCGAGGATTCCGCCAACCTCGACGGCATCAGCGGCCAGCGCATCAACGACCAGAATCTCTACTTCGGTCTCGCCGTCTCGTGCCTGGACAAGAGTAGCATCATTCCCTTCATCGATCCGCGCGATGAGACGATGCTTGAATACCACCTCTCCAAGGCCATCGCCGAGGTCACCACCCCGGTGAAACCGAAAATCGGCCTGATGTCGGCCTTCGATCTCGCTGGCGGCCCACCCATGATGCCCGGCCAGCAGGGCAACCAGGCCTGGGTGATCTACCAGCAGTTGAAGCAGTCCTTCGAGGTCGAGGACATCCCGATGGATGCCAAGGAAATCGACGCCGGCTCGATCAAGGTCCTGCTGCTCTTCCACCCGGCCGGCATCACGCCCGAGACCGAGTTCGCGGTGGACCAATACGTGCTCAATGGCGGCACCGTGGTCGCCTGCCTCGACGCCTACTCGGTGGCTGCCCAGATGACCGGCGGCGGCAATCCGATGATGGGCATGGGTGGCACCCCGCCCACCTCCACCCTGCCCACCCTGCTTGGTGCCTGGGGCGTTTCCTTTGAGTCCGCACAGGTTCTCGCCGATCCCGCCTACGCCACCCGTCTCGCCGGCGACCGCATGGCCATGGCCGTTCTCACCCTCGACAAAAAGGCGATGCCGCAGAATGACAATGTCATCACCAAGGACCTCGAATCGGTCACCTTTTTCCTGCCCGGCGCATTCACCCTCAAGGGCGGCGGCGGGGTCGCCTCCAACTCGCTGCTCAAGTCCACCAGTGGAGCCGGTTTTGTCAACTCGATGCAGGCCTCGCAACTCGCGCCGGAACTCACCACCTCATTCCGCTCGTCGGGCACCGCATACGATCTCATTACCCATCTCCACGGCACCTTCAAAACCGCTTTCCCTGATGGCAAACCGGGCGACAACGCCGGGACCGAAAACGGCGAACAGGAGGAAAACGCCGGGAAGGAGGAGAAACCGGAAACCGAAGCGCTCAAGGAAGGCAAGGCCCCGGGCAACGTGTTCCTGATCGCCGACGTGGATGCGTTCTATGACCGCTTCGCCTTCAACGAGCAACTCCTCCGCATGGGTCTCGCATCGCCCGTGAACGGCAACGCCTCGCTGCTTTTCAACCTGATCGACCAAGCGGTGGGGTCCAAGCACCTGATCGGCGCGCGATCACGCTCGGCAATCCGTCGGCCGTTCACCGTGGTCCAGAAAATGGAGGCCGAATTCAACGAACAGGTCGGCGCGAAGATCGCCGAGTTCGAGGACAAGCGGAACGCCGCGCAGGAGCGGCTCAACGAGCTGCAAGCCCAGAAAACCCGCGGCTCGGAACTCTATCTCTCGCCCGAGCAGGAGGCGGAAATCCGCAAGCTGCGCGAGGAACAGGTCGAATACGCACGCCTGATCCGCGAGCAGGAAAAAGACCTCCGCCGCCAGAAGGACAAGCTCGCCGGCAAGATCACGCTGCTCAACGTGGCCGCCATGCCCACGCTGGTGGTCCTCATCGGACTGTCCCTCTTCCTGCAGCGCCGCCGCTACACCCGCGCCCGCTGATCCAGTGATATCTCAATTCCAAATCCATCATTTCCCCACGTCATGAACAAGCGCCAGGTCATCACCCTTTGCATCATCGCCGTCGTCCTCGCCGCCGCCGTGGCGGTCATGAAGTTCACCGGCAAGGAAAGCGTCCAGAGCACCACGACGCGCGCCGCCGGCCAAACCCTGTTCGAAAAATTCCCCGCCGGTGAGGTCCAATCAATCGCCATCACGGGCGCGGATGGCACCGTCACCATCGAGCAAAAGGATGGCAAGTGGACGGTCGCAGAGCGCGACACCTACCCGGCCAACACCTCTGCGGTGAACGAATTCATCCGCATGTTGGCCGAACTCAAGGTGACGCGCGGCATGGAGGCCGGCCCGTCGTTCGCGCCGCGCTTCGGCATGGATGAAAATGCCAGCACGCCGGATCAGCGCGGGCTCACCGCCGTCTTCAAGGACGCCGCAGGCAAAGAACTCGCCACCATTTCACTCGGCAAAAACATCGAAAGCGGTGCCAGCGCCAGCCCATTCGGTGGAGCGGCGGCCGTCGGCCGCTACATCCGCAACCACGCCGATGAATCCGGTTTCTATGCCATCAGCGAATTGTTCCCGTCCATCAGCGATGAGGCCTCACGATGGCTCGACGACGCGTTCTTCAGTCCGGAGAAAATCAAATCCGTCACGCTGCATCAGAAGGGCGGCGGGGAAGTGGCGTGGAAGCTCAGCCGCGAGACCGAGGACGCCGAATTCAAGCTCGATGGCGCTACCGGTGACGAGACGCTCAACACCACCAACGCCGCACCGCTCAAGAGTCTGTTCTCCTACGCGCGCTTCAACGACGTGGTTCCCGCTGGCGAGCTTGAAGCCCGCGCCGACGCGGAAAACAAGCGCAGCGCGGTGATCGATACCTTCGAGGGTTTCACCTACCGGCTCACCATCACTCCGGCCAAGCCGGAGGAAGGCGTGGCATCAACCGCCGGCGAGGAAATGCTGCTCACCGTGGATGTCAGCGCCGAGCTGCCAAAGGAGCGCAAAAAGGAGGAAAACGAGACTCCGGAAGACGCCAAGATCCAGGAGGATGCCTTCCAGGAGCGCCTGAAGTCGCTCACCGAAAAACTCGATAAGGAAAAAGCCCTGGCCGGCCGCAGCTTCCTCGTCGCCAAGAGCACCGTCGATACGCTGCTCAAGGAACGCGCCGACCTCGTCACCAAGGCCGATCCAGCCGCGGACAACAATGCCAACCAAGGATCCGTCCAGAACCTCCCCGGAGGCATCCTGACCACCCCGCCGCGTTCGGTCACCACGCCGCCGATCGAGGCCGTCACCCCGCCGATCGCCATCCCACCGCTCGAAGAGACGGAACCGGACAATGCTGGGGAGGACACCGGGAAGTCCGGAGATTGACCATTTCATCGGCGGCGGTGCCCTGTAGGCTCGCCGCCGTCATGACTCGCCTTCACGCATTTTCGTTGCTCGCCCTGTTGGCCGTCGCCAGCGCGAAGCCTCCCGCGCGGCCCAACGTCCTGTTCCTGTTCAGCGACGACCAGCACGCGGATGCAGTTGGCGCGCTCGACAACCCGCACATCCGCACGCCGCACATCGACCGCCTCGTCTGCGAGGGCGTTTCTTTCACCAACGCCTACATCATGGGCGCCTCGTCGCCGGGCGTCTGCCTGCCGTCGCGGGCATCGTTGCTGAGCGGACGCACCCTGTGTTGCGTGGACGGCGCGCGTCACACCCAGCTCTTCGACCTCGCGGACGATCCGCATGAAATGCACAACCTCGCCGCCGGTCCGGCCCACGCCGCCACCCTCGCCCGCCTGCGCAAGTTGCTGGAGCAGGAGCGCGTCCGCCTCAACGACGGCACCACACTCCATCCCTTCAGCCACAAGCAGGGCGAGGCTTTCTGGAGCGCCTACGAGACGGCGAAGCGCCCCTGATCTCAGCGTGCCTGCCCGAACTCGGTCCGCGGCTTGCCCGTGACCTGTGCCCGGTATCGCAACAACGCCTCGAGGAAATAGTAGTCCGCATACACCAGCGGCACATCGATTTCCGAATCGCCGGGCAAATGGCCGGTTGAGTGGCGCAAAACGAAATGCCCATTGCTGGCTGGTTCCGCGAGATAGGCGGGCGAGGCCAGCGACAACAATTGCCCGCGCGCGAACTCGAGGAACTTGCCGCCATCCGGAGCGAGCCGCCCAAGCTCGGTCAATGCCGAGGCCATGATCGCGGCGGCCGAGGCATCGCGCGGCACACCCTCCCCCGCCGTCACGCCGAGGTCCCAGCACGGCACCTTGTCTTCCGGCAGGTTCGGATGATTCATCACCGCCTCCGCCAGCGAGACCGCACGGGCGAGGTATTCCTTTTTACCGGATTCGCGGAACATCATGGTGAAGCCGTAAATCCCCCAGGCCTGGCCGCGCGCCCAAGGAGTCAGGACATCCGCGCCCTGGCCGGCGTAGATCGCCCGGACCGATGCGGTCTCCGGGTCGTAGTCCACGATGTGATAGGCGGTGCCGTCGGCGCGGAAATGCCTGGCATGGGTCATGTCCGCATGGCTGACGGCAATTTCACGGAGATTCGCATCGCCGCCGTTCCTGGCCGCCCACGAGAGCAGTTCGAGGTTCATCATGTTGTCGATGATGACCGGGCAGATAAACGGCTTGTGGTCCCATGAGCGGATCATGCCGAGCTTCGGCACGTAGCGGGACGCGAGCGCGGCGGCGGCATCGCGGAGGACCCCGCGGAACTCGTCGGACGGCGCAAGGCGCAGCGCGTTGCCATAACTGCAACCCAGCATGAAGCCGCCATCGTGGTGCCCACTGAAGTGGCGGATCCCCTCCAGCCGCCGGGTCCAGGCCAGCGCGTGGTTCTTCCATTCCTCCGCAGCTTCGTATTCGTGCATCAACCACAGGCAGCCCGGAAAAAACCCACTGACCCAGTCCTCCGGCCGCACCATGCGCACCTTGCCATCGTTCCCGAGGGTCCGCGGCTGGCCGGGTTGGCCGGAGATCTCCTCGAGCATGCCGCGGTATTGGACGGCAGCCCTTTCAAACACTGCGGGCATCCGCTCCATCAGCGGGTCTGCGGTGCTTGCCGGAATGGAAAACCATGTGATGAGCGGAAAAATAAGTCGAACGATCATGACGGATGGGAAAAATGAAACCTCGCGGCTGCCACCATACGGCCTCAAAAACCTCGTTTTTCACAGCATTGGAAATTCAAACCCACCCGCAGCGTGCAATCACCGGGCTCTGCTTTCGCTTTCCAGCAACCCGACAGGCCACACCGGACATCCTTTTTTCCTTCCACGTCACGGGCAATCCGGGTTTCGTCGCGCGCCAAGCATGTATGTGATTTCCATCGCGGCATTGAAACGCAACACGGCCATCCTGCGCCATGTCAAGGAAGCGGCCGGCTGTGGTCTGGTGCTCGCTCTCAAGGGCTTCGCCTGCTGGAAGACCTTCCCCCACATCCGCGACGACCTGGACGGGTGCTGCGCTTCGGGCCTGTGGGAGGGACTGCTTGCCCGCGATCACTTCGGCAAACACGTGCTCGCCTACTCGCCCGCATACGATGAGGACGACATCCGGCAACTCTGCGACTTCGCCCACCACCTCGATTTCAACTCGCTGTCCCAATGGCGGCGCTTCCGTGAATCCGTCATGTCCCATCCCCGCTTCCGCAGCGGGGAACTTCTCTGCGGCCTGCGCATCAACCCGGAGTGCTCCACCGGCCAGACACCCATCTATGACCCCTGCGTCGCCGGCTCACGCCTCGGCATCACTGCCGAGCAACTCGCCGGAGCCGACCTTTCAGGCATTAGCGGCCTCCATTTCCACACGCTCTGCGAACAGAACTCCGACGATCTGGAAAAAACACTCGCCGCCGTGGATGCGAAATTCGGCCACCTGCTCCGCTCGCGGCAATTCACCTATCTCAACATGGGCGGGGGCCACTGGATCACCAAGCCGTGCTACGACCGCGAACGCCTTGTCCGCCTCGTTCAAAAAGCGCGCCACGATTACCGGGCCGATGTCTGGCTCGAACCGGGCGAGGCTGTCGCCATCCACACAGGGGTGCTGCGTGCCAGCGTGATGGATGTGTTCGAATCGCGCGGCCACCGGTTGGCCATCCTTGATGTCTCCGCCACCGCCCACATGCCGGATGTGCTGGAAATGCCCTACCGCCCCGACGTGTTCCTCGCCGAACGAAGCGCGGACCACAGTCCGCAACGACCGGCGGTTATTTTCAAGGACGAAGGCTATGTCTCCGCCGGCGATCCCGGTGCCCATGCATTCACCCACCGCCTCGGCGGCCCCACCTGCCTCGCCGGCGATGTGATCGGCGACTATTCGTTTCCGCGCCCGCTCGTGCCGGGTGACACGCTCGTCTTTGACGACATGGCCCACTACACCATGGTCAAGACCACCACTTTCAACGGCGTCAAACACCCGCCGATCGCCCTCCAGCACGAGGACGGGGAGTTGGAAGTCATCCGCCGCTTCGGATACCATGACTTCCGCGACCGGCTGGCGTGATGGCATCAGCGGGCTTGGCGGAAGTTCAGGCCAAACGGGAGGCAGGGCGGTTGGAAACCGCCGCCACGCTCAGCTGGGACCGCGGTCGAGGTCGATGCGGAAGGTCTTGCCCCTGAGCTTGGAGTTGCGGGTGTTGCGTATGGCCTGCTGGGCGTGGTCCTCGGGCACGTCCACCAGCGAGAATTTGGGAAACAAGCTGATGCGGCCGAGGCTGCCATCAGGCAGGCCGGCCTCGCGATACATCATGCCGACGATGTCCTTGGGCAGGATGCCGTGCATCTTGCCGAGCGAGATGAAGAGGCGGGCCATGCCAGGCTCGCGGGCGGCGGGGCCACGCTCGAATTTCGGGCCGCGCTCGCCGCGGTCTTCGTGTGGCGGGCGATCCTCGCGCGTCTTGGCCTGGCGGGCGGGTTTTTCCGGTTCGCGGTCCTCGGCGATGAACGAGCCCTCACGGCCGGACGACTCACGCAGCATGGTGGCCAGTGCGCCGGCGATGTCGGTGGGCGTGTGGCCCTGTTCCAACAAACGATCGATGTTGTCCTGATAAGTATCGAATTTCCCGGTTTCGAGCCGTTCCTTGAGGGTGTCGAAAATGATATCCGCGCGGCGGCCCTCGACTTGCTCGACGGACGGGATGCGCTCGCGGCGGATCACCTGGCGGGTGTAGCGCTCGATCGACTGGAGGCGGTAGATATCACGACCAAATACAAAACTCACCGCCCGGCCCGAACGCCCGGCGCGGCCGGTGCGTCCGATCCGGTGAACGTAGTCCTCGGGATCAGCGGGGAGGTCATAGTTGAAGACGATGTCGATCTCGTCGATGTCAAGCCCGCGCGCGGCGACATCGGTGGCGACGAGCAATTCCACACTGCCCTCGCGGAAGCGCTTGAGCACGCGCTCGCGCATCGTCTGGGTCATGTCGCCGTGGAGTCGGTCGGCGGCATAGCCGCGGTTGACGAGGTCCTCGGTGCACTCGTCCACCGAGCGCTTGGTATTGCAGAAAATGATGCCGAGGCGCGGCGGGTTCATGTCGAGAATGCGCGAGAGCACTTCCACTTTCGAGCGCTGGCGGCACTCGAAATAGGATTGATCCACGGTGGAAACAGTGCGCGCCTTCTGCTCGATCTCGATGATTTGCGGCTCCTTGCCGAAGCTCTTGATGAGCCGCGAGACGCCGGGGTTCATGGTGGCGGAGAAAAACAGCGTCTGGCGCCCGGGCGGCAGGGCGGCGAGCAACTCATCCATTTCCTCCTTGAAACCCATGTCGAGCATGCGGTCGGCCTCGTCGAGGATGGCCATGCGGATTTGTGAGGGATCAAAACTGCCGCGCCGCAGGTGGTCGAGCAGGCGACCCGGGGTGCCGACGACGACCTGCGCGCCATCGCGCAGCGCGCGGAGCTGGCGGTCCATCGGCGCGCCGCCATAGACGGGCGTGGCGTGGAGGCCATTGAGTTTCGCGCCAAGGCGGTGGACTTCCTCGCAGACCTGCACCGCAAGTTCGCGGGTCGGGCAGACGATGAGCACCTGGGTGGCGTGCGATTTCACATCGAGCATCGCCAGAGCGGGCAAGGCGAAGGCGGCGGTTTTCCCCGAGCCGGTGGCGGAGAGGCCTACGAGGTCGCGGCCCTCAAGCGCAGGCGGGATGCTCAGCGCCTGGATGGGAGATGGGCGTTCGAAGCCGAGGGTCTCAATGGCCGCAAGCAATGGCGCGGGCAGGCCGAGTTCTGAAAAAGGCGGGGTGTCCATGGTGTAGTGGGATAAAAAAATTCGAAACCGCGAAAGGCTCGAAGCATCACGAAAATCAAAGACTTGAAGATTCGGGGCAGGCGTCCAATCGCCGGGATTCGTGCTGCTGTCGATTCGATTTCCGCCTTGGTGTGATTTCGGTAATTTCGTGATTCCTCTCTGGTTCGAGAATGGATCGCGGGCCTGGCCCGCACCGGGCGGAAAGGGAATCGCGGTTTCCACAGGGAAAACAAGCACGGATGTTCTGGATAGTGGGATTGGAAGCAACACAGACAGTGGTTTCCATTTCGAGAAGCTGGCCGGGCATTCCGTTCCAGTGGGCGCAGTGGCCGGTGTCCGGCGACGCAGCGGTGGGCGGGGGGCAGCCCGTCGGATTTGGAGTCACCACGGTTGAGAAACGGGATGGCGGCATGGCCATGGACCCTATGACCACTTGCAAACAGGCCATGGGACAGCAAGTATCAAAGCCGAAATGGAGATTCCGCCTCAATCAACATCACCATGAAACACATCCTCACCTGTCTCGCAGTCCTGCTCATTCCTCTCTGCGCCTCACTCCCCGCCGAGCCCCTCAACATCCTCTTTCTCACGGCAGACGATTTGAACCACGACTCACTGGGCGTGACCGGCGGCCCCATCAAGGACCTCACACCACACATCGACCGCCTCGCCGCGGACGGGCTGCGCTTCGAATACGCCTACTCGACCGTCGCCGTCTGCCAGCCGGTGCGGCAGATCATGTTCACCGGCCTCTATCCCCACCGCAACGGTTCGATGGGCTTTTTCCCGATCAAACCCGGAGTGCGCACGCTCAACGAACAACTGCGCGATGCAGGCTATCTCATTTCACGTCTCGGCAAAGGCCCCCATCTCAAACCCAATGACAAGTTCCACGCCGACATCGAGGACGACTCGGTCAGCCGTCATCCGTCGCGGCTCGAGGAAATCACGCGCGGATTCCTGCGCCGCGCGCGCATGGAAAACCGGCCGTTTTTCCACAACGTGAATTGCTACGATCCGCACCGGCCGTTCATCGGCATGAAAGGCCCCGAAGACCTCGCGCTCGGGGAAGCGCCGAGCCGCTGGATCAAGCCGGAGGAAGTCACCAGCGTCCCCGGCTTTCTCGAAGACCTGCCTGACATCCGCCGCGAACTCGCCGGCTATTACACCAATGTCCGGCGCCTTGACGACTGTATCGGCACCATCCTCCGCGTGCTGGAAGAGGAAGGCTTCGCCGAAAACACCATGGTCGTCTTCTACGGTGGCGATCACGGCATGTCCTTCCCCTTCTCCAAGTCCAACGACTACGAAACCAGCGTGCGCGGCACCCTCATCGTCCGCTGGCCCGGCGTGGTGAAACCCGGCCGCCTGGACCGCGACCACATGGTCAGCACACTCGACTTCACCCCCACCCTGCTCGAAGCCGCGCGGCTGCCCGCCATTCCGGGCACCGACGGCCGCTCCTTCCTGCCGGTGATCCATGGTGGGAAACTCGAAGGCTGGGACCACGTCTTCACCTTCTACAACGCCGCCTATGGCAACAGGTGGCTGCCAATGCGCTCCATCCGCACCCGCGACAAATCCTACATCTGGAACGCGTGGAGCGACGGAGAAAAGAAATATCGCACCGAAAACATGGCGGGGCTGTCATGGAACGCAATGCTCGCCGCCGCAGAGACCCACCCGGAAATCAAGGCCCGCTGCGAATTCTATCAGTTCCGCGTGCCGCAGGAGTTCTATGACATGTCATCCGACCGCTTCGAGCGCGACAACCGGATCGATGACCCCGCGCGCCAGGCCGAAATCGATGTCATGCGCGGGAAGCTTCTCGCACTCATGCGGCGCACGGGAGATCCGCTCGCCGAGGCCTTCGCCGATCTCGGAAACAAGCAATTGCTCACCGACTCACTGCAAAAACTCGAACGCGAATACAGCGGGAACAAATAACAGAAAGGTTGCTGCGAACATGCCCATGCCAGCGAAAACCCGTCCAAGGCATGATTCTTTCCCAAATGCAGGGCAGCCCCGGCCCTGCCGGGTTAGCTCCAGGGTTCAGATCCCGGGACGCACACGAATCACGGATGGTTTGATGTCATTTGCGGCCGGCCAGGCATTTTTCAGCCTCGCGCAGGATGGCGTCCGTCTCGACCATGCGGCCGATGCCTTCGTAGCCGCAGGCCAGCGAGCCCTCGGCGGGGCCGATGAACTTGCAGCCGTCCCGTGCCAGAACAGCGACGTTGCGTTGGGTAGCGGGATGGAGCCACATCTTGCCGTTCATGGCGGGTGCGACAAGCACCGGCGTGGTGCGCGGAAGCGCGAGATAGATCGAGGTGAGCGGGTCCGGCGCGAGTCCGTGAGCGAACTCGCCCAGCAGGTTGGCGGTGGCGGGGGCGACGAGAAGCAGGTCGGCTTGGTCGGCCAGTTCGATGTGGCCGGGTTTCCACGATTGTTTTTCGTCTTCCAGCGAGACAAGCACCGGATTGCGGGTAAGTGTCTGGAAGGTGAGTGGAGTGATGAACTCGGTGGCGGCACGTGTCATGGCCACATTGACGACGTGGCCATGCTTGATGAGATGCGATGCCAGCTCGGCCGCCTTGTATGCGGCGATCGACGCGGAGATGCCGAGAACGATTTTCATTGGGGCTTTTTCTAGCACCGCGCGTCGGGCGTGTCACGACCGATGCGGGAGTAGGCGACTGGGGTGGACCCATCAAACCTCCACCGCATCGAATCCGCCAATACTTGGATTGTGGCGTCTCCGTTCAGCTCACTCACAGCGGCGGCGCAGCATGGCGCGTCCGTCCTGGCCAGCCATCTGGGTTGCGCTGCCCTCATCCCCGGATTGACTTGCAGGGCACGCCGTGGGCTGCCAAACACGTCCGCCGTCAAGTCACCGGATTTACCCATACCCCACTTCTCAATCCGCATGCTCCCCTTCTACGTCATCGGCCACAAGAATCCGGACACCGACGCGATCTGCTCCGCCATCGGCTACGCGGCTCTGCTGAGGCAGGTGGGCGAGGAACCAAACGCCCAAGCCGCGCGCTGTGGCGAGATTTCCCAACGCACGAAATGGGTGCTCGAGCGCGCCGGATACGAGCCCCCCTCATTGGTCACCGACGTGCGCACCAGCGCGGGCATGATCGCCCATCGCAAGGTGATCAAAGTGCGCGACAACGACACTTTCCTCACGGCCTACGGCCGGATGCTGGCCGCGGAAATCCGCTGCGTACCGGTGGAGGATGAACATGGCGACCTCTGCGGCATCCTGCGCTACATCGACCTGCTGCGGCTGCTGCTCCCCGCCGCAACCGAGGGGCTCAGCGTGCGCACCGTGCATGCCTCGCTAGCCCACCTGGCCGCCACCCTGCAGGCCGAAAACCTCTCCGAGTCCGGTGCCCTCACCACCCATGAGGAGGACTTGATCCTGCTGGTGGGTGCCTCGTCGCAGCAATCGGTGGAAAATCGCCTCAAGCAGGCCCGCGCCGATGACAACATTGGACGTTTCCTCGTCATCTGTGGCGACCGCCCGATCGTCCAACGCTGCGCCATTGAGGCTGGCACGCGCGCCTTGCTCGTCACCGGCGGAAACCCGGTCACCGAGGAAATCCGCCACTATGCGGCCGAAAAGGGCGTAGTTCTCCTGCGTTGCGCCCAGGACACCGCCAGCGCGTCCACCCTCATCCGCTGCTCGCGCACCGTGCGCCACGTGATGGAGCGCGAATTCCAGACCGTGCACCCCAACGAAGCGGTCTCGCGACTCCGCAAGCACATTTCGAATACCGACCAGGACCTCTTCCCGCTCATCGAGCCCGGCTCGCGGAAAATGATCGGGGTGATTTCCAAGTCAGACCTTGTCGATCCGCCGCGCATACGCCTCGCGCTCGTCGATCACAACGAATACGCCCAGGCCGTCAATGGCGTCGAAGAGGCGGAAGTCACCGAGGTGATCGACCACCACCGAGTCGCGGGCGATCTCGTCTCGCGTGAACCAATCCGCTATCTCAACGAGCCAGTCGGCTCGACCTGCACGCTGGTGGGCCGCAAGTTCTTCCACCGCGGGCTGATGCCGTTGCCGCCCGTCGCGATGTGCCTGTGCGCCGGCATCGTCTCGGACACGCTCTGCCTCACCTCCCCCACCACCACGCTGCTGGATCGCGAAATGCTGACCTGGCTGGCCGGAGTTGCGGGACTCGATCCCAAGCAATTCAGCGAGGAGTTTTTCGCCGTCGGCTCGCTCATCGCCAACGGCACGCCGGACGAGATTCTCAACGCCGACCGCAAGGAATTCACCGAGCAGGGATACACCATCAGCATCTCGCAGGTCGAGGAACGCGATCTCCACGGCTTCGTCGGCCGCCGCGAGGAATTGGAAAAGGAAATACGCGCGCTCCACGCCGCCCGCGGCTATGACGTCACACTGCTCGCCATCACCGATGTCGCGCTGCTCCATAGCATGGTCATCGCCATCGGCCCGGAAAACGTGCTCGCCAAGCTTCCTTTCGAACGCCGCGAGGAAAACCTCTTCCACGCCCCCGGCGTGGTCAGCCGCAAGCGCCAGATCTTCCCCGCCGTCTGCGAGGCCATCCAGCAGGCGAAGTGAAATCCAAGGGCAGCGTGGGCGTCCCGCCCGCATCTTCAAACCATCCACACGGCCAGGATAGCCGCGCTCCCCTTTTCACTTCGTAAACACGATGTGACCGTCCTCGACATCCGAGGTGATCACATCGCCGTCCACGAACCTGCCGTCCAAGACATCGAGCGAGAGCGGATCCAGCAGCAGGTGCTGGATGGCACGTTTCAGCGGCCGCGCGCCATAGACCGGATCGTAGCCCTGGTTGCCGATGTGCTCCTTGGCTTTTTCCGAGAGGGCGAGCGCGAGGCCTTGCCTGGCGAGGCGCTTGCGGACGCGGTCGAGCTGGAGATCGACGATGGTGGCGATCTCCTCGCGCTGGAGGCGGTCGAAGATGATGATCTCGTCGATGCGGTTGAGAAACTCGGGACGGAAGTGCGCGCGCAGGGCATCGGTCACCTTGGCCTCTCGCTGCTCGGCATTGTTCTCGCCAAGGATGTATTGCGAGCCGATGTTGGAAGTCAAAATAATGACGGTGTTGCGGAAATCCACCGT
>JALRFY010000086.1 GCA_023253625.1 Akkermansiaceae bacterium
CCGACGTCATCATCGCCACCAATGCCAGCACGTTCGACTGGAAGCCGCTGATGACGGTCGCCGAGGTGAAACGCGACGCGCAGGGCAAGCTGCTGCCGCTCCAATCTTATGACGAAACGATCCGCCGCGGCATGTCGTTCATCCTGGACGATCATTTGAGGTGGTTCAAGGGAGCGCCCGAGACCCTCACCGACGAGAACGGGAAGACCCAGATGCCGTGGGTGTATTACTCGAACCTGCAGCACGACGGGACCCCGTTTCCCGGCTCCATCGACCGCTTTGTTTCCTACCCGGCCTTTCACCACTCGCTGATGATCCACACCCTGATCGGCTACGCGGAGCATGCCGGCGATCCCCGGGCCCTCAAGATGGCAGCCGAGCTGGCGGATTGGAACATCGCCCACAGCACGCCGGTGGACTGGGCCTACGGCAGCCTGCCCTACAGCACCTTCGAGGAGAAAAAGCCCGGCGGCTTCCGCGACAAGTCCGGCCTGATGCCCGACAAGGCGGCGATCATGGCACTGGCCTATCTGGACCTGCATGAGGCGACCCGCGAGACACGGTTCCTCCAGGCCGCGCAAGCGATTGCAGAGACGCTGCGCAAGCGGCAGCGGCCGGATGGCACCTGGCCGTTCCGGGTCGATCCCAAGACCGAGAAGGTCATCGAGGAATACACCAGCAGTGTGATCTACGCGGTGACGCTGTTCGAGAAACTCGACAAGGCGAACGGCGATCAAAAGTTCAAGCCGCACCGCGACCTGACATGGAATTGGCTCAAAAACGGCCCGATTACGACCAAGGAGTTCCGCGGTTTTTACGAGGACATTCCGGAAAGCACCGCCGGCCGCACCAACTACGACTGCCTCGACACCATCCGCTATCTGCTCGCCAACCGGACCACGGAAAATGGCTACCTGGAAATGGCGAAAGACCTGAACGCCTGGGTCGAGAAGACCTTCCTGGACAGAATCCGGGGTTTCGAGCCCGCGGAAGGCATCCGTGAGCAGCTCCAGTGCAACGTGGTCATGGGCATTCACAGCCTGAACTGGGCCTCGATGTTGATGAAACTCTCAAAAGCCACCGGCGACGAGGCGATGCGCCAACGCGCCATCCAGACCGCCAACTACGTCACCTATTACCTCCAGCCCGACAACCGGATTGTGGTGGGTTTCGAATACAAACAATGGTGGTATAGCTGCCATGCGGGCGTGGTATTGTATTTGTTCGACTTCCTGGAGGAAACCGGTGCATGACCCGAAGCCGGAACCAGCCCTGAGGCGGGCGAGGATTTCCATGGAGGTTTGCATTCCGCGCGATTCATGCCTGATCTTCCTTACCATCACGATTGGCAGCCGCGGTTCGAGACCTCGCTCGGGCTGCGGGTGAAGTGGTTCGGCCGCTGGGGCGGGGACCCGGAGTGGGCGATCGAGCCGTCGCGGCTGGCGGCGGACCTGATCTCCTTCTTTTACCTCGAGCACGGCTCGTGCTGGTTGGTGGTCAATGGGGTGGAGGTGCCATTGCGGCCGGGCGAGCTGGTCGTGATGCGCGGGGGCGACGTGTTCTCCGGCAGCCAGGACCCGGAGCATCCGCAGACGAGCTTGTCAGCCTGCCTTTCGTTGAGCCGTGACAACAACGCCAACGTGCTGCTCCGGCATGCCTACCAGCGCCGCTACCGGCTGCCGGACCCGGATGCCTACGTCGGGCGGTTCACTGCCGTGCTCAAGGCGCTGGAAATCGACAGCCGTTGGCGCAACTTCCATGTCACCGCCGCGGTCTTCGACTGGCTGGCCGGGTTGCAGGAGGCCATCCGCCCCGAGCCAGGTGCGGCGGAGGGCAGCCCGGAGACCGTGCATCATGTGCTGGCGGCTCAGGAATGGATCCAACAGCGGCTCGATCGACCGGTGACGGTCGCGGCATGGGCGCGCGCCTGCCGGCTCAACCCGGATTACTTCAGCCGCTTGTTCAAGACACATACCGGCATGACCCCAAAGGCATGGCTGGTCGAAGCCCGGCTTCAGCGGGCCGCCCGGCTGCTGGTCGATCCGGCAGCCACGGTCGAGATCGTCGCCGAACGTTGTGGTTTCAACTGCCCGTTCCATTTCTCCCGTAGCTTCAAGAGCCGCTTTGGAGTGCCGCCCGCCAGCTACCGCCGTGTCCGCCAGGTCCGCGGGTTTGTCGAACCGGTCTGAACGGGAAAATGTCGGATTTATTCATGAAATATCGCTTTCCACTGCATGTCCCAGCGAGCAATTCCGCGCTAGAAGCGGCCAGTTCAATTCGCCACCCGCACCCATGAAAATCGAACGCATTGAAACCCACGTCTGCCATGCGCGCATGCGCAACTGGGTCTTTGTGAAAGTGATCACCGACCAGCCGGGCCTCTATGGCTGGGGCGAGGCGACACTCGAGTGGCACACCCGCGCGGTCGTCGGGGCGGTGGAGGATCTGGCCGAGCTGCTGGTCGGCGAGGACCCGCGGCGCATCGAGCACCTGTGGCAGATGATGTTCCGCCAGCATTTCTGGCATGGCACCGGGATCGTGCGCGGCACGGCGATCAGCGGCATCGACCTGGCCCTGTGGGATATCCTCGGCAAGGTCCACGGCGTGCCGGTGCACCAACTCTGGGGCGGACCGGTGCGCGACCACATCCGCCTCTACTGCCACCTCGGCGGCGGCCGCATGGAGGATTTCTACGAGACCGACTGCGCGGATGCGAAGCGCTTCGGCGAGCTGGCGGCGCAGGCGGTCGCGGAGGGCTTCAGCGCCTTCAAGTCGATGGCCGTGCCGCCGACGATGCCGCTGGAGGGCAATCGCCCGCTGCGCTACGCCGAGGCCTGCGTGGCGGCGATGCGCGATGCGGTCGGGCCGGACATCGACATCATGGTGGATTGCCACGCCCGGCCTTCGCCGCGCATGGGGCTGCTCTTTGCCAAGGCGCTGGAACCCTACGATCTCTATTTCCTCGAGGAGCCGTGCTGGCCGGAAACGATCGACGACATCGCCCGCATCCAGGACGCGGTGAAGACGCCCATCGCCACTGGCGAGCGGCTGGTCACCCAGCATGCGTTCCGTGAGCTGTTGGAAAAGCGCGCCTGTTCGGTGTTGCAGCCGGACATCACGCATTGCGGCGGGCTTTCCGAGGCACGCCGCATCGCGGCGATGGCGGAGGCCTATCGCGTCGCGCTGGCACCGCACAACCCGCAGGGGCCGGTGAGCACCGCGGCCTCCATCGAACTCGGCTTCGCCACACCCTCGTATGTCATCTGCGAGAGCGTCCACAACGACGTGCCGTGGCGCGCGGACGTGGTGCGCGAGGGCTTCCAGGTCGATCCGCGGACCCGCACCTTGCGGCCCGGCACGCTGCCCGGGCTCGGCGTCGAACTCGACGAAAAGGAAATCGCCAAACATCCCTTCCAACAGGAACAGCTCCAGCGCGTGTTCCATTCCGACGGTGCCGTGGGCGACTGGTGAAAAAGAAAGACTGTCATGCCAACCACCCATCCACTCACCGGCGTCCTGCCGGTCCTGCAACTGCCCTATCTGGCCGATGAATCGATCGACTGGACGACACTCGGCCGCGAAATCGACTGGGTCTATCAGAATGGCGCCCACGGCATTGTCGCCGCGATGGTCACCGAGATTCTGCGCCTCACCGACGCCGAGCGCGATGAACTCGCACGGCGGCTCGTCGGGTTCAACGCCGGCCGCGGCCCGCTGGTGATGAGCGTGGGCGACGAGAGCACGGTGCAGGCGGTCCGCCATGCCCGCCACGCCAGCGCGGCGGGGGCGGACGCGCTGATGGCCATCCCGCCCACGGCCACGCGCGCGCTGTTGTCGGAAAAAATGCGCTACTACGAGGCGATTTTCGCGGCCACCGAGCTGCCGGTGATCGTGCAGGATGCCAGTGGTTATGTCGGGGAGCCGTTGCCCGTCGAGGCGCAGGCCGAGCTGCACCGGCGTTTCGGCGAGCGGGTGCTGTTCAAGCCGGAAGCCCAGCCGCTGGGCCCGAACCTGAGCCGCCTGCGCGAGGCCGGCGGCCCCGGCTTGCGGGTGTTCGAGGGCAGCGGCGGCATTGCCCTGCTTGACTCGCACCGCCGCGGGATCTGCGGGACCATGCCGGGCAGCGAGATCGTGTGGGCGATCCGCGCCCTGTGGGACGCCCTCGAAGCCGGCGACCTCCGGCGCGCCACCGGGCTGCAAGGTCTCATCGCACCGTTGATCTTCCTGCAACAGGGGCTCGATGGTTTCCTGAGCGTGGAAAAGGCGCTGCTGCACCGGCAGGGGGTTTTCCCGAACCGCATCGTGCGCGGACCGGTTGGCTTCGTCCTCGATCCGGAAACCGAGCGCGAGGCGTTCCGCTTGTTCGACCTGCTGTGTGAATCCTGTGGCAGGGAGGTGATTTTATGAAACCGGTCGTCGCCATTTCGGGTGGGCTGGGAGACATTGGCCGCGCCATCGGATCAGCGTTCTCCGCGCGCGGACACGTGGTCGCCGCCTGTGACCTTGCGGAGAGCGCGCCGGACGACTTTGCCGGGCATTACTTCTCTGCGGACATTCGCAGCGAGGAATCGGTGCGCGCGTGGTTCGATGCCATCGAACGGGAATTCGGCCGCCCGCCCGGACTGGTGGTCGTCAATGCCGGCGTGCACTGCCAGACCGGCAACGGCGATTGCCTCAACACCAGCGTCGAGGACTGGTCGCGCACCATCGCGGTGAACCTCACCGGAGCATGGCTGACCGCGCGCGAGGCGGCGCGCCGGCTTCTGGCGGCCGGAAGCCCCGGCGACATCCTGTTTGTCGGCAGTTGGGTCGGCCAGTATCCGACCACCAACCTCGCCGCCTACTGCGCCTCGAAGGCCGGCGTGCATTCGCTGGTCAAATCGATGGCCTGCGAACTCGCACCGCGCGGCATCCGCGTCAACGAGGTCGCCCCCGGCTCTGTCGATGCCGGCCTCAGCGGCAGGATTTTCGCGCAGGACGGTGATTTCGCCGCGAAAGCCCTGCGGGCTGTGCCCACCGGCCGGCTGGTCACCCCGGATGAAGTGGCGCGGGCGGCGGTCTATCTGACCGATCCGGCCAATCCGAACCTCACGGGTGCCACCCTGATCCTCGATGGCGGCATTTCGCTCATGCACGGGCCGCAGAACCTCACCACCTCGCCGTGATCCGGCACACCCGTTTTCCAGGACTGCGTGCGGCCATCGGCGTGGCCCGCTGGGACATCACGCCCGGCCTCGAGGTCTGCATGAAGAACTGGGGTGCCACCGAACGCTGGTTCGCGCGGGGCGTGCACCGCCCGCTCACCGGCACCGCCCTGGCCATTGCGGGCGATGGTGTGGACCGCCCCCTGTTGCTGGTCACCCTCGACCTCGGCTGGTGGCGCGCCCGGGCCGATGCTGAAAAACTGCGCCTGGCCTTGTGCGGCGCGCTGTCCCTGCCGGAGGAAAACCTGATCGTCCACCTCACCCACACGCACGCCGGGCCGATGCTCGACTCCGCCGCCCCGCCCGAGGCGAATCCGCAGGCGACCGCCGCCTATCTGCACGCGCTGCAGATGGCCTGCATCGCCGGCGCAAAGGCGGCGCTCGGCGATCTGCGGGAATCCACCTTGTTGTTTCACACCGGAACGTGCGGGCTCGCCACGCAGCGTGATTTTCCCGATCCGGACGATCCCGGGCGCATTCTAACGGGTTATCATCCGGATGCACCTGCCGACGACACGCTGCTGGTGGCCCGCATCTTCGATGATTCCAACAAAACGCGCGCCACCTTGGTCAACTACGCCTGTCACCCGACGACCCTGGCCTGGGACAACGACCTGGTTTCACCGGATTTTCCCGGCGCGATGCGGGAGCTGGTGGAGACCTCGACCGGCGCGCCATGCCTGTTTTTGCAGGGCGCCTCCGGCGAGCTGGCGCCCTGCGAGCAATACACCGGTGATCCGGCGACGGCGGACCGCCACGGGCGCGTGCTCGGCCATGCGGCGCTGGGCCTGCTGGAAATGCTGGCACCCGGAGCCGCCGACATGACCTATCACGGTGCCTTGGAATCGGGCGCACCGCTCGCCTTGTGGACCCCCGCCACCGGCGATCTCCCTGCATCCCTCGCCGCCGTTGCCCCGGCCATCGACCTGCCCTTGAAGCCGGACCTCCCCGCGCTGGGCGAGATCCGGGCGCGCCTGGCGGAGACAGCCGGCGGCTTCGGGTATGAACGCCTCGTCCGTCAGTTGCGCGTGCGCGAATCGGTGGGCGACGGGGCGTCATCGAGCGAACGGATTTGGATCTGGAAACTGGGGGCCGGCGCGCTGGTCGGCCTGCCTTTTGAAGCCTACTCGATCCTCCAGCGCGAACTCCGCTTACGGAATCCGCATTGCCTGGTGCTCAACCTCGCCAACGGCCACCTCGGCTACCTGCCGCCCGCACCGCTGTATCATGGCCCGTCCCTCTACACTGTCTGGCAGACCCCCTACGCCGCCGGCGGGTTGGAGGCCGTCACCGCCCTCGCAAAACAATCCCTGACCTGACCCATGCAGCTCGCGCCGATCGATATCCTGATTTTCCTTGGCTATTTCCTCGGGGTCATCGGCTTCGCGGTGGCCGTGGCGTGGCGGAGCAAGACGCGCGACAGCGCGGCCGACTACTTCCTGGCCTCGAAAAAACTGCCGTGGTATGCCGTCGGCGCCTCGTTCGTGGCGTCCAACATTTCGACCGAGCATTTCATCGGCATGGTCGGCTGGGGTTTTCTCTACGGCATGGCCGTGGCCAACTGGGAGTGGGGCAATGCCATCACGTTCACCGCGCTGATCTGGATCTTCCTGCCATTCTACATGCGCGGCAATGTGGCCACCATGCCGGAGTTCCTCGAGCGGCGTTTCAATCGCGCCTGCCGGACGATTTATGCGGCGGTGATGATGGTTGGTTTGGTGATCGCCATGCTGGGCGGCGTGATGTTCGCCGGCGCGAAGGCCCTTCATGTCTTCTTTCCGCAGGTTCCGGTGCCGGCGGGTATCGTGTTGCTCGCCCTGGCGGCCGGGATTTACACCGTCTATGGCGGCCTGCTCTCGGCGGTGTGGGCGGATTTCCTGCAATACTGCCTGCTGATGACCGGCGGCCTCGCGGTGACCCTCTACGGCCTTCATCATGCCGGCGGCATCGACGAGTTGATGCGCGCGCTGCCGGAGAAATTCATCGTTTTCCACCCGGCGGACCACGAGTTGATCCCCTGGAGCGGGCTGCTCACCGGCCTGCTCTCGGTCGGGATCTGGTACAATTGCGCCAACCAGTTCATGATCCAGCGCTGCCTGGGTGCCCGCAGCGAGTGGGATGCCCGCATGGGGGTGATCATGGCGGGTTTTAGCAAGGCGATCCTGCCGTTCATCGTGGTGGTGCCGGGCATCATCGCGTTTCACCTGTTCAGCGATCGCCTGAGCGACGGCGACAAAGCCTGGCCATTCATGGTGCGCGAGTTCCTGCCGGCGGGGGTCACCGGCCTGGTGCTGGCGGGCCTCGCCAGCGCGATCCTTTCAACGCTGAGCGCCATCACCAACTCGTCCTCGACGATCTTCACGCTCGACCTCTACCGTCCATTGCTGCGGCCTGCCGCATCGGATCACGGATTGCACCGGGTCGGGCGCTGGAGCGCGGTGGTCATCCTGCTGGTCGGCGTCGGCGTCGGGTTGTTGATCGCCGGATTGCCGGGCATCACCGTCTTCGGCTTGATCCAGCAGACGTTCTTTTACATGGCGGCACCGATCGCGGCGTGTTTTCTCGTCGGCATCCTCTGGCGGGGTGCCACCCCCGCGGCCGCGGTGGTCACCATGCTCAGCGGCTTCGTGGTTTTCACGCCGCTCACGCGTTTCGTTTGGTTTGCGAAAATCCCGTGGCTGGCTCCCTATGACAATTTCATGCATCACACGTTTGTGGTGCTGCTGCTTTCGGCGCTGACGCTGGTCATCGTTTCGCGCTTCACGCGGCGAAAGCCGGACAACGAACTCGCCGGTGTGATCTGGACCCGCGCGGCCCTGCGCGCATCCCCGGAGGATGTGGAAAAACGGCCGGTGTGGCAGAATCTCGCGCTGTGGTGGGGGCTCATGTTCCTCAGCATCGCGGGATTGTGCGCGGCCACCGCCCTGTTCGGCAGCCGCAGCAGGGTGATCGAAGCCGAGCGAGCGTCGTTCGAGGTCGAGGGTGGCACCACCGAGCTCCGCCCGCGCGGCACCCTGAAGGACTTCAACCTCTGGACCGGCACCGGCGAGCTGCTGTTTCGTCCCGCCCGGGCCGGCGCGGCCATCACGTTCGTTCTGCCCGACGACCGGCGCGGAACCCACGGCATCGCGCTCGTCGTCACAAGGGGAGGGGACTACGGCGCGTTCCGGGCGGAAATCAACGGCCGGCCCGCCACCCTCGCATGGCGCGAACCGTCCGGCGATGCCATCCGCGTCGTCCATCGGGAGGCGCAGGTCTTTCCCGCTGAGCCGCGCGAGGGATCGGCGACCGGCCACACCGTCGGACGGGTTGCAATCCGCAGCATGCCTGCCGCTGACGGTCCGCTCCGCCTGACCTTGATTGCAGAATCCACCGCGGCCATTGGCATCGATGCCTTGGTGGTCACCCACTGAGATCCATGCCAGTTTGATCGCTGCGGCGGCTCTACGCCACCGCTGGATCGGAATACCAGGAAACAGGGGTTTCCCCGTCTCAGGGAGCCGGGCCGATCGTGCCGCCCTCGACGAATTTCGCCTTGGGAAAATACTGGCGGCGATGGTTTTCTCCGCGTGCCAGTTTTTCCGCCCAGCTGCCGACCTTGCTCAGCACTTGGTCGGGGTTCCATGCCAGGTGGGCTATGCTGGGATGGAGCCAGGAGAAGGATGGGTCGTTGTCGATACAGACCAGGGAAACATGTTCGGGTGCGAGCAATCCCCTGCGGGCCAGATGCTGCTGGACGGCGGCGAAAAGGAAAGGCTCGTCGATGATCAGTGCGGTGGGCGGCGAAACGCCGAAGAGTGAGTCGAGGCAGCGGCGCAGGCCAGCGGGGGTGTCTTTCCAGTCCGGGAAGTTGTATGGCCCGGTGGCGATGGCATTGGCCTCGAGCTCGGTATGGAACGCGGTGCAGAACTTTCCCAGCGGGCGGGTGCGTTGATTTTCCCGGACCAGCAATACGATGCGGCGGTGTCCGATTGAAATGAGGCGTCGCATCGCGGCAAGCAAAGCAGGTACATGGTTCGGTGCGGCCCCTGCAATGGGGAGTCCCGCCATGTTGCCGAAGAGAGCGAACACCGGTTCCGGCCGCATGGCGAACCATTGCAGAACCTCGCGACTCACAGAGGCAAGCACCCAGGCATCCGCCGGGTTGTCCTGGGTGGTCCGCTCCAGCCGGCCGGGAAGTAGATCGCCCAGTGCAAATGGCAACCGGACAAACGAGGCCTCATGCCCGCTATCCGCCAGGATGCGCCGGAGCCGGTCGTTGTAGGTCACGCCCGCATCAGTGCTGAAATGCAGGATGGCCACCCGGAGCCGTGCGGGTGTCAATCCCGTTTCCGGCAGCACGATGCCGCGCCTGCGGCCGGCACCCCCGGCGACCAGCAGCCCCTCCGCCTCAAGGAGGTTCAGCGCGGCCTCGACCGTTTTCGGGTTGATCCCCAGCTCCCGTGCCAGGCGGTCGCGGCCGGGCATGGTGTCCTTCCATCGGCCACGCGCGATCTCGCTGCGCAGGTGGTCGGCAAGCTGCCTGCGGACGGGTGAAAAGCTTGGAGTGTCCAATGCCCGGAAACCTGCCCTTATTGGTACGGGTTGGCGAGTGAAAAAGATGATAAACCGGATTGTCCGGGGGGGGTAGTTCATGCCGGGATGAATGCCGGAGCGCGGATTCCTCTAACAAAAGATAAGCCGGAAACCTTTTCCCCGGGGGAAACCAGATACAACGAAGATGACAGACAACCATAGCATCGAGCCGGGATCCAGCGACGTCGCCGCAGTCAAGCGGCTGGGCGAGGCGCGGGATCAGATCATCGCGGAACTGCGCAAGACGATCGTCGGGATGGAGGAGGTGATCGACGAGTCGCTGATCGCCATTTTCGCCCGCGGGCACGTGCTGCTGGAGGGGGTTCCCGGGCTGGCGAAGACGCTTTTGGTGAGCTCGCTCTCGAAGTGCCTGTCGCTTTCCTTCCACCGGATCCAGTTCACCCCGGACCTGATGCCTTCGGATATCACCGGATCGGAGATCCTCCAGGACGACCCGGAGACCGGGAAACGCTCGTTCCAGTTCTCCAAGGGGCCGATTTTCTCTAACATCCTGCTGGCCGACGAGATCAACCGGACGCCGCCGAAGACGCAGGCGGCGCTGCTGGAGGCGATGCAGGAGAAAATGGTCACGGCGGGAGGAAGCGACTTCGAGCTGGACCTGCCGTTCTTCGTGCTGGCCACGCAAAACCCGCTGGAGCAGGAGGGCACCTACACGCTCCCGGAGGCGCAGCTGGACCGGTTCATGTTCAAGGTGCATGTCGATTACCCGAGCCTCGATGAGGAGGTGGAGATCATGCGTGTGGTCGGCAGGAGCAACCCCGATCCTCTCAAGCCGGTGCTTTCCAAGGAGGATATCCTCTCGCTCCAGAAGCTCGTGACCCGGGTGCCGGTGGCAGACCACCTGCTGCACTACACCGCACGGTTGGTGCGCGCCACGCGCCCGGCGGACGAGACCGCGCCGGATTACATCAAGGACTGGATTTCCTGGGGAAGCGGCCCGCGCGCCTGTCTGAACCTGATGAATGCTGCCAAGGCGCGGGCGGTGCTGGCAGGACGTTTCAACGTCGCCATCGATGATATCAAGGCGCTCGCGCTGCCCGTCCTGCGGCACCGCATCGGCTTGAACTTCGCGGCGATGTCCGACGGTGTGACCACCGACGACGTGATCCGGAAGCTTCTCAAGGACATCCCGGCATCCGGTGAAATGAAGAACAGCGGCAAGGCCACGGCTCATGCAAGCTAAGTATCTCGATCCGGCAATCCTCGGCTCGATCGGCTCCCTGGATGTGGTGGCCCGGCAGGTGGTCGAGGGGGTGCGCATCGGCATGCACCGCAGCCCGGCGCGCGGGATCAGCAGCGAGTTCACCGCATACCGGCAGTATGTGCCGGGCGACGAGGCCTCGGCGATCGACTGGAAAAGCTACGCCCGCTCGGACCGTTACTACGTGAAGCTGTTCGAGGCGGAGACGAATTTCGTTTCCAACCTGTTGATCGATGCGAGCGGCTCGATGACCTACGGGTCCGGGAAGATCACCAAGCTGGAGTATGCGAAATACATGGCGGCCAGCCTGGCCTACCTGATCACCGACCAGGGCGACTCGGTGGGTGCGGCGGTCTTCGATGGCGAGATCCAGACCACCATTCCGCCGAAGAGCCGGAAAGGGATCATCAACGACATTTCCCGCGCGTTTGAGAAGGTCGAGCCGAAGCCCCGGACCCATGTGGGCGCGGTGCTGGGCAACTTCGCCCACCGGATGGCGCGGCGCGGGATGGTGGTGCTTTTTTCCGACATGCTCGACAGCACGGAGGAGTTCGTGAAAGGAATCAACCACCTCCGTTTCCGGGGACACAACGTGATCGTGTTCCAGCTCCTCGATCCGTTCGAGCTGGAGTTCCCGTTCAAGGGCACGTCCAAGTTCGTGGGCCTGGAGGGCGATGGCGAGCTGGTGACCCAGCCGGACAGGTTGCGGGAAAACTATCTCAAGGAGCTGGACAAGCTGATTTCCGGCATCCGCGGTGCCTGTGCGAAGGCGCAGGTCGATTATGTTTTGGTCAACACGGCGGAACCCATCGAGCACGTGCTCGCGGGGTATCTGCTGCAACGGAGGTTGATGAACGGAAGATGAGGATCAGGAGCCGGCAATCAGGGATCAGCGGGCGGGCCTCGATCATGCGGGGCTTGCTTCTGATGGCTCTTGTCCTGTTTCCGCTCTGCCGGGTGCCGGCACAGCAGCCGCTTCCGCGGCTCGTCCGGCCGGGAGACATTGAAATCTGGGACGAACAATACCTCCGCGGCGGGCCCGCCGGCTGGACGGTGCCGCCGGACTATCACGAGGCGTTTGGGGCCAGGGGTGGGCCGATCCCGAACGCCATCCGTTTCGGGAGGTTCGGCCTGCTTTCCGGCAAACTTCTCTACACCACCTGGCGTCCCACGCTGCCGCTCAGTGATGAGGCCTTTGCCGCCGGAAAAACGACGGTTTATGACAACCACAGTTCGGAGCTGGTGACTCCGCCTTTTGAGATCAAACTCGACTTCATCACCTTCCTGATCAGCGGAGGGAACCTGCCGGGCGAGGCGTGCATCAACCTGCTGGTGGACGGCGAGGTCGTGCGGAGCGCCACCGGCAGCGGCGACGATCTGCTGGAGTGGGCGGCCTTCGATGTGAAAGGGTTGCGCGGCAAGCAGGCGCAGATCCAGGTGCTCGACACGAGCACATCCTCCCTCGGCTACGTGACGGTCGATTGTATTTGCCAGAGCCCGGATGCGAAGGGTGCGGTGCGTATCCCCGCAACGCCGCCGGAGACAGCCGGGGCGGGCGGTTATGTGGAAACCGATGCGGGCAGGCTCGGGGGGATGCCGGTGATCGAGGGCGGCGAGTTGAAGGTCGGCGGGCAGGCTGTGGGCTTTGAGAAAATTTTGCGCTGGGAGACCGGCATCGGGGCGGCGGAAGCCATCGCCGGGACCAGGGTGGAGCTGTCGAACGGTGATCTGCTGGTTGCCGAAGTGCTGGGGCTTGAGCACGGGGAGTTGCTTGTCAGCCACGCGCGCTTCGGCGAGATGAAGCTGCCGGTCGCTGCCGTCGCGCGGGCCCTATTCCAAGCCGGTGCGGCCGTGGAGGCGAAGGCAGGCACGCTGATCCACGCGAACGGCAACCAAATCCCCGGCGAGTTGCTCTGGATCCGCGCGGACAACATCTCGATCAAATGCGCCCTCGGTGTGGTTCCACTGCCGAAAGCGCGGGTGCGGGCGTTTGTTTTTTCCGAGGTGAAAGCGGCGGACGACGCGGTGGATGCCGTGCTTCTGGCCGATGGCAGCCAGCTCACGGGCAAGGTTTCGCTGGAGGGTGAGGCGATCATCCTCGACCACGGGGTGCTGGGTAAGCGGAAGCTCGCCCTTGCGGATGTCTCACGAATCAACCGCCGCAGCGGCGGTGCGATGACCCCGTTCGCGGAGCTTGCGGGCGAACCGGCCGGGAGCAGCGGCCCCATACCGCCTCCGCTGCCGGGGTATGTCGAGGGCGGGGCGCTGCGGATGTATCCGGGGACGGTGATGCGCTACAAGCTGCCGGAAGGGAAAACGGGTCTGCGTTTCCGTGCAAGGATCATGCCTCTTGCCAACAGCCGCACCGCGATGACGGCTACCGTCCGCGCCGGGGGGCAGGAACAGGTTTTCACAATCCCGCCGGATGGCGCGGGGGTTGATGTGGATGTGGATCTTGGGAAATCGGAGGTGTTCGAGATCGCCGCGGACTGCTCCGGGGCGCTCGCCTACCCCAGCGGGATCGAGCTGGACGACGCCTTCATCATGGGAGGGAAAGCACCATGAGTTTCCTCAATTCATTGCCGCTCTGGTCTGCACTGGCCGCGCTTGGCGTGGCGACGCCGATCCTGATCCACCTGTGGAGCCGGAACCAGAAATACGAGATTCCGTGGGCGGCGATGGAGTTGTTGAAAAAGGCGGCGATCGCACGATCTCAGAAAATCCAGGTTGAGGATTACCTCATCCTGGCGCTGCGCTGCCTGGCGCTGCTGCTGGTGGCCATCGCGCTGCTGCGCCCGCTGTTCCAATCCTCCGGCAAGGCCGCCGGCGCTGGCAGCACCGGGGTGGTGGTCGGGATCGACGCATCCTACAGCATGAATCACGGCGAGCCGGCGCGCTTCGAGAAGGCGCTCGCCAAGACCCGCGAGATTCTCGCCACAGTGGGCGAGGGCACGCCGGTGAGCGTCGTGCTAATGAGCAAGCACCCGCAGATCCTGTTCCGCCGGACCGGCTACGATGCCACTGCCTTTGCGGCAGGCCTGTCGGAAACGGCGAGGGTTTCCCCGCATCCCCTTGGCCTCGAGCGGAACCTCGAACTCCTCGGCGGGCTGGTCGCCGAGCTGAAGACCCCGACGCGGGAGTGCTACCTGATCACCGACGGGCAGGCCGCCGATTGGCAGGGGCTTTCCGACCAAGGGCGGGGCAGCCTGCGGAAGCTGGGCGAGGAGGCCCGGGTGGTGGTGGTTCCCGTGGGATCGCAGGGCAACGACAATCTCGCGCTCACGGCGCTGGATTACTCCGCGGGTTCGCTTCAGCAGCACGGCTCGGCGCGGTTTGCCGCGAAGGTGGACAATGCGGGCGGCGGCCCGGTGGAAGGGGCGATGGTCGAGTTTTTTGCGGATGGACAACTCAAGTCGCGCCAGGATGTCGGGCGGCTGGAGCCGGGGGAGAGCCGGGTGGTTTCGTTTTTCACCTCCTTCGAGGAGGCCGGGGAGGTCGCCCTCACCGCACGGCTGTCCCAGGATGCGCTGGCCGATGACAACGAGCGCCACGCCATCGCCGGAGTCCGCACATCGATCCGGGTGCTCTGCCTCGACGGCGGTATTTCCGATGGCGGCGGCGGCGAGCCGCGCGGCGGATACTACGCGATCCGTGCGCTGCGGCTGAAAAACACCGGTGAGAGCTCGCCGATCAAGGTGACCCATCTCGATGCGGCGGACGCCACCGGGGCGATCCTCGGGGAATACGATGTGGTCCTCATAGTCGATGTCCCGGAGATCACGGAAGACCTGGGGAAACGCCTCAGGGAATTCACCGATCGGGGCGGCGGGCTGATGGTTTTCCTCGGCGAAAAGGCCGTGCCCGAAAGTTACAACGCGCAGCTTGCCGGCGGGGATGATCCCGTGCTGCCGGCCCGGCTGGATGCCGTGGTGGGACACGAGGATCCGACGACGGGTTGGCAGATCGTCACCCCGGAGGGCGGGCATCCCATCGCCCGGCTGGTCAGCGGCCTCCCCGCAGGACTCACCGCCGAGGCGCGTTTCCAGAAAGCGATGCGCGTGACGCCTGGCCAAGGCTGCGAATCCATCCTGGAACTCGACGGTGGCGGGCTGCCGCTGCTGCTCGCCAGCCGGGATCGTCCGGTGCTGCTTTTCACCTCATCGGCGGACCGCAGCTGGAACGGACTGCCGCTGCATCCGCTTTTCATGATCCTCATGCAGCAGTCCGCCACCATGCTTTCCAATCCGGAGCAGCTGGGGCAGGGTCTCGTTGGGGAGGTCATCCCCGTGCCGCTCACAGGTCGCATGATGGGTGAGGAAGTGGAGCTGATTGATCCCTCCGGCGCGACCGTGCCGGTCACGGTCACGGTGTCCGGCGGGGCGACCGTCGGCCTCGTCACCCCTGCGGTTCCCGGCATCCACCGGATCGGCGCGACACCTGACCGGGCGGGGGTTTTGCTGGCGGCGAATGTCGATGCCGCCGAGTCCGCTGTGCGCAGCGCCGATGCCGGTGCGCTGGCGAAATGGCTGGAGGACCTGCCTGTCGAGATTCTTTCCGAAGGTCTGGCGGACTCCGCCATGAACCGCCGCAGCGGCCGCGATCTCGGCCTCTGGCTGCTGAGCCTCGGCATCCTCGCTTTTATCGCCCAAGGGCTTTTGGCAAACCATCTCTCGCTAAGGAAACATGCTGGTTCCGGCGATGTCGCCGCCTCGCTGCGGGGCCGCCGGGTCGCCGCCGCCCGAAGATCCTGAGAACCGAACCATGATCCACAGACTGCTCAGCCTGGAAGAAGGACAACGCCTCATCGACATCGAGGTGTTGATGCGCGGCAGTCTGGTTCTGCTAGGCGTCTTCCTGGCCGCTGCGGCCATCTACACGGTTTTCCACTACCGCTCGGTGCGCAGAATACCCACGAAGGGGCGCAAGCTCATGGCGCTTTGCCATCTGCTGGCACTTGCCATCCTGATCCTGATCATAGCCATGCCTGCCGCCAAGGTGCGCTATGCGAAGACCTACCGCCCGACCCTGCTCGTGCTTGTCGACACCTCGCGGAGCATGGCGGTCATCGACAAACGCGCGACGACCGAGGCGCTTGCCGAGGCGGCGAGGATTCTCGGCGGGTTGCCGTTCGACCAGGAGGTGGCCGAGGATGCGATCCGGCGCCAGCTTGCCAATGGCGAAGGCGGGTCGCGGCTCGAGCTGGTCAAGGCGCTTTTCGCTCATCCGCAAATCGACTTGTTGCGCCGGGCGGGCGGGCGCTTCGATGTGAGGTTTTTCAGCTTTGACAGCGGGCTGGCACCGGAGGGCGGGGCGGAGGATGCCGGAAAATGGCTGGCGGCGCGTGAGGCGAACGGCGCGGAATCGCGGATCGGCACGGCGTTGCGGGAAGCGGTCAGCCGTTACACCGGGCTGCCGCTGGCGGGGGCCATGGTGTTCAGCGATTTCGGCTGGGTGAACGGCGAGGATCCGGTGCGTGTTGCGGCGGAAATGGAACAGAAAGGCGTGCCCGTTTTCACCATACCCATCGGGATGCCCGCGCCGCCCGATGCGATGATCGCCGAGGTGATCGCCCCCGAGGCGGTGTTCCAGGGTGATCTCGTCACCCTGCGCGTGCGGGTCCAGTCCGGCGGCCTGGACGGACAGGCCGGTGCGCTGAAGCTCAAGATCGACGGCGTGGAAACGGAGGCCGAATCGATTTTCCTCGGGGACGGCGCGCAGTTCATCGAGATGAGCATCCAGCCGAAGCAGGGCTCCGGCACCCTCCAGCTCGGCTTCGAACTCGACGCAAGCGCCGCCGATTCGAACCCGAAGAACAACATCGCCTCGCACCGCCTGCGCATTATCGAGGACAAGATCAAGGTGCTCTATATGGAAGGATCCCCGCGCTGGGAATTCCGCTACCTGCGCTGGGTGCTGATGCGCAATCCGCACTTGACCACCCGTTTCTTGATGACCCAGGGCGATCCCGACCTGCCGAAGCTGTCACCCTATTACATGGCCGGCTTCCCGGCGGACGTGCGGAACATTTTCGAATACGATCTGGTGATCCTCGGTGATGTTTCCTCGAAATATTTCAAGCCCGGGCAATTGGAGCTGCTGGAGGAGCAGATCCGGGAAAACGGCGGCTCGCTGATCATGCTGGCCGGCTCCCAGAGCGCGCCCGCCAGCTACCGCGACACGCCGCTCGAACGGGTGCTGCCGGTGAAGATCGGGGTCGGGAAATCGAAGGCGGTGGCGAACAACCAATACCCGCTGCTGCCCGTCGATGAGGCGCGCAGCTCCATCACCACCCTCGCCGCCGATGCGGATGCGGATCAGCGGATCTGGGCGAGGGTGCGCCCGCTGGGGCAGTTGCCCAGCCTCGATGGCGCGAAGCCGGGAGCCAATGTTCTCCTGCGGCTGCCCGGAGATTCGGCGGGCGTGGCGGATTATCCGGTCGTTTCATGGCAGTCCTACGGCAAGGGGAAATGCATGTTCGTCGCCTCGGACAGGCTCTGGCGGCTCCGGTTGGAGGTCGGCGACGCCCACCATGCCCGCTTCTGGGGGCAGTCCATCCAGTTTCTCGCCATGTCCCGGCTGCTCGGCCAGAACAAGCGGATTTCCCTCCAGGCCGAGCGCTCGCGCTACAATCCCGGTGAGCCGATCCGCATCTATGCCAACGTCCTTTCCGATGCCTACGCGCCGGTGAAAAAGGAATCCCACACGGTGGTCATCGCCCGCAACGATGCGGAAGGCTCCGCCGCGGAAGTGGTGCTCGTCCCGGATCCGGCGACGCCGGGGCTTTACTTCGGCACGCATGTGGCGGGGCAGGAAGGCGAGTATCTGTTGCGCGGGCAGGATGGGGAAACGGAGATCACGGGAGCGGTCGGGATTTCCGTGGCGGACGATCCGCTGGAAGACAGGGACACCGCCGCGAAACCCGAGACGGCGGAGGCCATCGCCAAGGCTTCCGGCGGCAGTCTCGTCGCGCCGGGCGGGCTGGCGGAGCTGATCGACAATCTCCAGGCACCGGAGATTTCACGTGTGGTGAGCCGGGAGATGGAGCTGTGGGACACTCCGCTGCTTTATCTGCCGCTGGTATTCCTGTGCGGCCTCGAGTGGTATCTCAGAAGGAGGGAGAATCTGCTTTAAACCATGGCCACCGGAAAAGACATGACCATCGAAGAACAGCTCCGCGCCACTTGGAAGCAGGAGCGCCGCTTCTGCCACCTGCGCGGCATCAGCCGCAGCGTGGTCTGGCTTGCCATGCTCATCCTGCTCGGGCTGTTCATCGACTGGGGACTGCTTTTCAAAACCGGGATGCCCGCCGCCGTTTCCGTCATCCTCGGCGTGGCCGGTGCGGGCACGCTGGGATGGGTCGTCTGGCGCGACTGGCTCCGCCACCTCCGCCCCTACAACGCCACCCGCATCGCCCTGGAGGTGGAGGCGAAGCACCCCGAGCTCGTGTCGGCGCTGGTTTCCTACACGGAGCTGGATAGCATGAGCCGGGAAAACCAGGCCTCGCCGGAGCTGCTCGGGGCGATGCGGGACTTCGCCATCAGCAAGTCGCAGCAGTTGAAGTTCAGCGACATCATCGACTTTGCCCAGATCAGGAAACTGCTCGCCTGCGCAGCCATCGTGCTTCTCGTCGTGGGCGGCATGGGCATCCGCTGGTCGGATCATTTCGGTGCGCTGTTCAAGCGGATGGCGGGCATCGATTCCAGCTATCCGCTCCGCACCCGTCTCGTCGGGATCAGCGGTGACATGCTGCTGCCCTACGGCGAGAAAGCCGAGATCAATGCCACCGCCGGAGGCGTGATCCCCGATGATGCGATCCTGTATGCCAGGCCGGCGGACGGCGCGGGCGATTGGAACGAACTGCCCATGGAAAAACTCGCCAACGGGGCCAGCTTCCGCCGCGTCGTCCCAAGCCGCGCGCAGCAATATGTGGTCGGGCTGGTGGGTGCGCAGCACGTCGTAGATCAGGTCGGTGTTCACCGTCATCTGCCGCGCCGTCTTCTCCTTGCCGGGCTGGCGCCGCTCGATCAGCCCCGCGATGATCGCCGCATTGCGGAAGGTGCGCTTCATCAGCGCGGACTCCGCCATCCACGCCTCGAGGTCGTCACCCATCATATCCTCGTCGAACAGCCGTGCGAGCGAGAGGCGGTTCGATGAAATGGCGAGCGACAGGTTGCGCACCATCCAGATGACGAGGGCGTACTCTGAGGCCACGAAGCCCAGGGGCTGCATCCCCGCACGTTCGAGGCGCCGGGTCAGCAGGCGTGGGAGAGCCATCGCGTGCTCTACGGCCATGTGTGTGATCCCGCCAGCGGCGAACGCGTGGATGAGGCGCTGTTGCTGCTGATGCGGGCGCCGCGCAGCTTCACCCGCGAGAACGTGGTGGAGTTCCACTGCCACGGCGGCCTGGTGGCGGTGCGGCGCGTGCTGGAGC
>JALRFY010000095.1 GCA_023253625.1 Akkermansiaceae bacterium
TGTGGGAGGACGATGCCGTGACCGGCCGCGAGGAGTGGGATGACGCGATGTTGGCCATTTACGGGGTGAGCCGGGAGGAATTCGATTCGCACACCGGAATCTGGGAGCGGATGCTGCACCCCGAGGAGAAACGTGCCGCGATGGACGCGCGTTATCCGCTCAAACGCGTCGGCACCCCCGGTGACGCAGCCGCACTCGCGCGCTTCCTGCTGTCGGACGAGAGCAGCTGGATCACCGGTCAGGTGCTGGGTCTGGATGGCGGGATGTCGACCTTGCGCGCCTGATGACGATGCGACGTTGTATCACTGTCGCCGTCGGACTCAGCGTCGCGGCGGCTCCCGGGTGCGCCCGCCCGCCACAGCCGGCGCCGGTCACCACCGATGCCGCACCCGCTGTCGCCAGGCCCGCTGCATCCACGCTCGCCCCCATCGTCACCTCGCTCGGCAAGGTGGGCGGCGGCGGGTATTCCACCGGCACCCTCGACGCCCAGCGCGAAAACAACAAGCTCACCAGCGAGACGAACCGAATCTTGCGCGAGATCGGCGAGCGGATGAAGCCGGGAATGAGCCAGTCTGCCGCCGCGTTCGGTTGACGCCGCACCCCGGCCAAGATGCCGAAGCACATCGCGATCCAGCCGGGCCAACTCTACCCGCAGCCGAACTACTCGCTCGCCGTGGACCGCGAGGGCAAGTGGACGGCCACCCAGGTTTTCCTCTGCCACCGCAATTCCATCACCCGGTTGATGCCGCGGCCGGGCACGGCGCACACCGAGATCGACTTCATCTCAGTGGACACCGTCACCGCCCAGGTCAGCGAGGGCGACATCGCCGAAATCACCTGCAACTACGCGGGCATCCGCGGCGGCACCGTGCATTGCGGCGACAAGAACTTCGTCATCGAGGACAAGCAGACGCCCATTCCTCGATGGCGGCAGCGAGAGTTACTCCGTGGTCGCGGGCGGTGCGTTCGCAATACCGTAGCAGGTCGATGTCGCGGCGGGTGGCCTCGCATGATTCGGTGCCACCGTTGATGAGCCGGACCGTGATCTGCTGGGCGAGCATCTTCGCCTCGTCCGTGCAGGAGAAGCAACGGGTGCGCCGCCTACCACCTTCCTGCCATGCGAGTGTGAACTGGTCGTATCCGTCTTTGCGGTTGATCGTGTAGATTCGGACTTTGGCCGGACCTGTTCCGATTTCCACAACGGCACTGCGGCGTTTGCGTTTCCGGGACATAGGCCCCGGTTTCCGAGTCAATTTGTGTGGAATGACGTGTGGAAAGCCTGTCGCGGCTCCCGATTTATCCCTGTATTCAGTTGATGCTGAATAACTTGCGGGATTTTGAATAACCGATGGCGGACAGGGAGGGATTCGAACCCTCGGTACTGTTTCCAGTACACACGCTTTCCAAGCGTGCTCATTCGACCACTCTGACACCTGTCCTCGTAGCGGGCGGCACGCTATGAGGGGAGCATGGGCTTGGCAATCTCTTTTTGCGTGGCTGGGCCGGGCCGACGGGGCAGCAGGGGTAGGAGGTGGGAATTGCGGGTTGCGCATTGTGGCCGGGCAATACAAAACACGTGCCGGCTTTGTCCGAGCCACGACTTATGTCAGATATCCCACAATGTCCCGCGCCGGTGATCGTCGGCGGCACGATCGCGATCGACCACGTCAAGACACCCGCTTCCGAAGCCCACGGGTTGCTCGGTGGATCGGCTGCGTATGCGGCGCTGGCGGCGTCGTTTTTCAGCCGTCCGGTTTCGCTGATCGGGATCATTGGACGGGATTTTCCTGAGCCGCATCTTGAGATGCTGGCAAGCCGCGGGGTGGCGTTGGATGGGGTGGAGCGGTCGCCGAATGAATCGTTCACGTGGTCCGGCGAGTATCACGAGAACATGAATGAGCGCACGACGCACCGGGTGGGTATCAACGTGCTGGAGAACTGGCAGGTGAAAGTGCCGGCAAGGCACGCTGCGGCACCTGTGGTGGTGCTTGCGAACATGTCGCCAGACAACCAGATCGAGATGCTCGGGCAGTGCGGGATCGGTGAGGAAAATGGCGGCGATCCGCGGTTCGTGGTGGCGGACACGATGGATTTGTGGATTGAGATCGCTGGCGAGCGGCTGCATGAGGTTTTGCCACGGCTGGATCTTTTCGTGCTCAACGAGGGCGAGGCGCGCGAGTTGGCGGGCACTTCCAATCTGGTCCGCGCCGGAAACCTGTTGTTAAAGAAAGGGCCGCGTCATGTGGCCATCAAGCTGGGCGAGTTCGGAGCGATGTTGTTTTCGCGCGGCGGCTCGATTTTCCGCGCCACAGCCTGGCCGCTTGAGGACGTGGCGGATCCGACGGGGGCGGGCGACACGTTTGTGGGTGCGATGGCGGGGTTTCTCGCCGCACAGGGTCCGCCGCCCTACAGCGAGGCCCAGCTGCGGCAGGCGGTGGTGCAGGGGTCGATTCTTGCGTCGTTCACGTGCGAGGCGTTCTCGACGCGCCGGCTGGAGGAGCTTACGCATGGCGATTTGTCCGAGCGCCTTGATCATTTCCGGCGTGCCACGCATTGGTGAGCGGCAGGTTCAATCCATGATCTGGATGGCGGCACGTTTCGTGATGGGAATCTCAGGCCGGAGCAGGCCACTGTTTCGGGTGACGCGGACGGTGCCGGTGATGCGGACCTTTTTGCCGACAAGCGCTTTGAGCGATTCTCGGTCGATCCCATGCCTGGCATGGCGGAGCGTGACGGCTCCGCGCGGGTCGTTGCGGCCGGGGTTGTCGGAAAACACGAGGTAAAGCGTTTTCCCGGACTTTGAGGCCTCGATGGAGCGGAGCACGCCTTCGAGGCTGGCTTCGGTGCCTTCATGGCGCGCGAGAAGATCGCCTTGATTGTGCTGGAAGACACCTCCCTGCCATGCCTCTGCGGCTTCTGCGGCGAGCAGGGCGGCGTTTTGGTTGGCCTGACGCGCCGTCGGCTTGTGGCCGTTGGAGGGCGGATTTCGCGTTTCCCGCATCAAATTTCCCGTCGCTTCGGGTTTCCGGACCTGCCGTCCGTGGTGCCATGTCCAGCCACCGAGGCCCGCCAGCATCATGGTCAGGCCGACGACACCGATGGCGAG
>JALRFY010000099.1 GCA_023253625.1 Akkermansiaceae bacterium
CCTGATGGAGCGCGAATTGGTCAACCTTGGGCTTTTCTCAGCCAAGGAAGCCGCTGCGCAAGGACCCGACAAGGCCTTGGTGAAAAAGTATTTCATGCACGGCACCTCGCATCACCTCGGCCTCGATGTCCACGATGTGTCACCGCCCAACGCCAGCTTCGCCGATGGCATGCTTTTCACCATCGAACCCGGCATCTACATCCGCGAAGAAGGCATCGGTATCCGCCTCGAAAACGATTTTCTCATCGGCAAAAATTCCAACACCGACCTGATGGCCGACATTCCGATCGAAGCCGAAGAAATCGAGGCGCTCATGAACGCGCGCTGAAAACATTGCGCGTCACGCTCAGAGTATCGCACTTCGGGATCAGCCTTTGTTCGGCTTCAGGATGCTGGTGAAAAATCCGACCGCTTCGTTGACGGATTCGGGGTTCATCACATCGTGACCGCGCTCCGGGTCGACTCTCAATTGCAGGCGGACGCCGGCTTTTTTCAACGCATCGGCAAAGGCCAATGCCTGCTCGGGCGGGACGAGATCGTCCTTCTGACCGTGAACCATCGCGATGGGCGGGATGTCCGCATGCACATAGGAAGCGGGGCTTGCCATGCGCGCGAATTCCCCGTCATAGCGCCTGTTGGGAAAGAGCCCCCAGAGAGGTGCATCAACACCATTGTGCATCATCGAAGTGGTGGGCCACTTGCCACGGTCGCGATCGAGATCGGCGGGAATGGCCCAACAAACCGCCGCTTGCACGCGAAGCGATGCCTTGGGATCGGTCGAAAAGCGCTGACCGTTTCCGGTGCAAGCCATGAGCGCAGCAAGGTGCGCGCCGGCGGAGTGCCCGAGCGTGCCGACGCGGTTGGGATCAATGCGATAGGTTTCCGCGCGCTCGCGAAGGAAAGCCAAAGCAGCATTGCAATCCTCAATCTGCGCGGGAAACGGCGCATCACCGGACAGGCGATAATTGACGGATGCCAGCGCAAAGCCCTTGGGAACAAACTTGAGGGCAAGGTGAATGCCGGATTCCAATTTGCCGCCACTGTGCCAGCCGCCGCCATGGATCCAAAAAACCAAGGGAAAGGGACCTTTGCCGGCAGGCACATACAAGTCGAGTGCCTGCGCCGAATCCGGCTTCGTGCCGCGAACATAAGCGAGATCGAGATGGTGACTGCTGCCCCTGGGCAGTTGGGTGATCAGGCCTCGGATCTGCGGTGGCAGAGCCTGGGCGGCCTCGGGCGCTGGCGCGGTTTGACCGATGGCGATCATGGAAAGGCCCGCCAGGGTCAACAGGGTCATGCAGGTGGGTTTTTTCATGTGTGAGTGGTTTTTAGGATGAGCCATGCCGATCCGCCAAAACTCAGTCGGCATTTTTGTTGAGCGGTTTGTCCACGACTTTCGAAGGCGGGAAATCGACCGCCCTTTCACCGCCGCGACCGCGAAGCCGTTTGTCGTTGAAGCCGCCTTTCGGTTGGTTGAGCGGGATTTCCATGCCGCCGAGTTTGCCCATCATGCGATAGAGCTCGTCCTCCATGCGGTTGACCTCCTTGCTGCGCGACGGGTCATGGATGAGGTTGCGCGACTCCACCGGGTCCGCATTGAGGTCATAAAACTCATCCGAGTCCCAGAGTCCGTAGTAGGTGATGTATTTGGCCTTGGGCGTGCGCAGGGCGAAGGTGGTGGGTGTCTGCGGGAAATTCTTTTCCCAGTAGTACACATAAAGGAAGTGATCGCGCCACGGGATGCTCTCGCCACGGAGCAAGGGCAGGAAGCTGGTGCCATCCATGTGCGGTGGCGTTTGCAGGCCCATCGCCTCCATCACCGTCGGGCCGACATCGATGTTGGCGATCATCTGGTCGAGCACGGTGCCCGGTTTGATGAGCGCGGGGCACTGCGCGAGCATCGGCACGCGCATGGACGTCTCATAGGCCACGCGTTTGTCGATGAGGCCGTGCTCGCCGAACATGAAACCGTTGTCACCCATGTAGATGACCAGCGTTTCGTCGTGGATTCCCATGTCCTTGAGCTGCTGGAGCACGCGGCCGATGCTGTCATCCACCGAGCGCAACGTCTCACAGTAGCGCTTGTAATAGCGCTCGATGTCGAGGTCGCTGTGATATGGGAAATCCACACCGTGCCACGAGTTGCGCTGGTCGCGCAGCCAGCGCGGCTTGAGCAGGTCACGGGCCGTATCTTGCTCGGATGCGGGGCGCTGGAATGAAAAGCCCTTCAAGCTGCCCTCGTGTTTTTCCTCGGGTGTGAAATTGGCGTGCACCGCCTTGTGCGAGAGATACATGAAGAAGGGCTTTTCGTCCGGCTTCTGCTGCTTGAGCCAGTCGATGGCATAATCGGTCAGCTCGGTGGTGATGTATCCCTTCTGTTTCACCCGCTTGCCGTTGAAGTTAAGCGTGTAGTCGGGCGATGGCGGCAGGTAGTGGCCCTGCCCGGCGAAGCTCACCCAGTGGTCCCAGCCGGGCTGCGGCTTGTCGCTCTCGCCGCCCATGTGCCACTTGCCGAAGAAGCCGGTGGCGTAGCCGGCGGTTTGCAGATACTGCGGGAAATAAACCGTGCCGGGGGGGATCGGGCGGTTGTTGTCGATGACCCGGTGACGGAAGGTGTAGAGCCCGGTGAGGATCGAGGCGCGGCTCGGCGAGCACAAGGCGGTGGTGACGAGCGCGTTCTTCACATAGGCACCATTCTCCGCGAGCGAATCCATCACAGGAGTCTTCGCGAACTGGTGGCCGAGGAAACTCATCGCATCGTAGCGGTGATCGTCGGAGAGGATGAAGACGACGTTGCGGGGCTTCGCGCCGGGAATGCTCTCGGGCAGGACTTTACCGGGCACCGGGGTGACGGCGAGCAATGTCTTACAGGGCAGAATCAACAGGAGTTTAAGAAGTATTTTCATGAAGGTTGGAATGATTGGGCGGAGGGAATCAATCGCCGGACGCCTGCCAGGGCGTGGCACCGCCGCGCTGCGTATGATAACGGATTGCCGCGGCGAGTTCCTCGAGTTTTTTCCGCTTGGTCGCCGCAAGATCGTTGGTTTCCAGCGGGTCATCGCCGAGATGATACAATTCATAGGGACTGAACGGGTCATTGCGCAGGATTTTCCAATCGCCGCGGATGAGCGCCTCGTAGCTGTTGCCACCATATTTGAGTCCGCCCTCGCGCCGGACGAAATACAGGTCGCGGGGATCGGTGATTGTGCCGCCCTGCAGCACGGGCACAAGGCTGCGTGCGTCGAGAGCGGCATCTGGCCGTTTGCCTGCAAGCTCGGCGAAGGTCGGGAACACATCGAAAACCAGGCCCGCATGGTCACTGCGGGAGCCGGGCTTGATCCCCGCGGGCCAGCGGACCATGAAGGGAACCCGCAGGCCTCCATCGTAGTGCTGCTGTTTTTCGCCGCGCCATGGATCGTTGTTCTGGCCATAACCCAGCGCGCCACCGTTGTCCGCCGTGAAGACGAGCACCGTGTTTTGAGCGAGACCCGAGTCATCGAGAGCCGCAAGCACGCGCCCGATGCCGGCATCGAGGTGCTCGACGAAGGCGATGTTGCGCGCGCGGACATCCTTCATGGCGGGAGCGCGCTGTTTGACTTTCGCCACCCATTCGGCCGGCGGCTCGATCGGGAAATGCGGTGCGTTGTAGGCCAGGTAGAGGAAGAACGGCTGATCCGGCAGCTTGCCGCGTCCACGCAGGTAATCGGCGGCCCAGTTGGAAAACAGGTCGGTGGCATGGCCCTCGGGTTTGATCTCCTCCCGGTTGTGGCGCATGTAGTTTCGACCATGGCGCAGGTGCGTCGTGTAGTTATCCATCATGTCACCGAGGAAGCCGTGGAAGTAATCAAAGCCGCGCTCATTCGGGAGGTTGGGCGATTCGAGTCCGAGATGCCACTTGCCGATGATGGCGGTGTGGTATCCCGCGCCGCCGAGCAGGTCGGCGAGGGTGGGCACTTTCGGATCAAAGTATCCCCAGGAATCCCGAGCAGCAGTGCGGATCACCCCCGGCACACCGACACGGTCGGCATAGCGTCCCGTGAGCAGGGCCGCCCGCGTCGGTGAGCAGACGGTGCAGTTCGCCCGCATGGTGGTGAACAGCATGCCCTCGTTGGCAACGCGGTCGATGTGAGGCGTCCGCACATCCTTGGCACCGTAGGTTGAGACATCGCCGTAGCCGTGGTCGTCCGTGAGAATGACCAGGAAGTTCGGACGCGGAGCCGATGTGTTCGCGTGGGAAACGCTGACAAGGAGCGCGGCGAGGATAGTCGAGGCGATTGGGATGCTTTTCATGGCATATCGTATTCACAGCATGGGCCAACGACCGGCGGCTTGAGTGTGGTGCAACTGAAAGCCGGGATCGACGGACGCGCAGGTCAATCGGGTTTGGATTTTTTGTTTTGCTTCAATTCCCAGTGGAAGGCTTCGCCTTTGGTGGAAAGTTTCAACGCGCCCACCTCCGGTCCGGGCTTGGCAAAGGTTTTGGGAGCCTGTTGCCGCATCTTCTCCATGAGCGGCCGATGCTCTGGCTTGCCGGCGAGGTTTTCCCATTCGTTGGGATCCTTTTTCAGATCGTAGAGTTCTTCGCCGCCGTCCGCGTAGCGGATGTAGCGCCAGTCGCGGTTGATGATGGCATATTCCTCCGGCTTCATGCCCGGCAGCAGGATTTCGCGATCACAAGCCTTCGCGGGATCCTTGAGCACCGGCGACAGCGAAATTCCGTCGCGCGGTTGATTGTCCTTCACACCGCTGAGATCGATCATTGTCGGAAACAGGTCGATGAGGCTGACGGTGGCATCGAGCTTCGTGCCTTTCGCGATGCCGGGGCCGCCGATGATCAACGGCACATTCGAAGTGCGCTCCCACAGCGTGTGTTTGCCCCAGTCGAGTTTTTCACCGTGGTGATAGCCGTGATCGCTCCATAGCACGATGATGGTGTTGTTCGCATTCGGGCCGGATTGGATCGCATCAAGCAGCCGCCCGAGCATCGCGTCGGCGTAGGAAACACAGGCGAGATATCCGTGGATGGCATCCTTCACCGCGCCAAGCCGCTCGAGCCTGCGGTGGTGGGCGGCGCGTGCCTCTTTCGCCTTGCGAATCGCACGCGGCAGGTCTTCAAGGTCGCGCTCGTTGCAAGGCGGCAACTCGATCTTGTCTCGGTCGTAGAGATCGAAATATTTCTTTGGCGCATAGTTCGGAAAGTGTGGGGTGTAGAGTCCGACGGCTGCGAAGAATGGTTTTCCGTGCTTGCGCTTCACCACCTCGCAGGCCCAGTCCGTGCGGATCGTGTCGGCCATTTTCCCTTCGTCCCCGTCCTTGATCGGACCCCACTCGAGGAACAGGTCCTTGAACACATTGCCGTCCCGGTTGAATGCCCCGTAGGGAAACGGATCGGGCAGGAAATCCATATCGAAGGACCAACTTTCAAGCGGCCATCCGCGATATTTCTGCGAGGCGTCGCGCACGAAGAATTCATCCCATCCGCGCAGATCGACATAACCGGCCGGGTGATGGAACAGCTTGCCCGCGCCGAAGGTCGCGTAGCCACCGTCCTGGAGCACCTGCTGCAGCGGGCGGATCCCGGGGTGGTCGTGATGATACACCTGTGTCGTGTAGCAACCGGTAGAGGAGGCATGGCGGCCGGTGAAAACCGCGCTGCGCGACGGCGCGCAAAAGACGCCCGCCGTATGCGCGTTGGTGAAGGTCATTCCGGAAGCCGCGAGACGATCCATGTTCGGCGTGACCGCCTGCCGGTAGCCGAGCGGGCCCACCCAGTCGTTCAGGTCGTCAAGAACGAACATGACGATATTGGGCCGCCCGGCCGCTTTCACACCGCCGATGGCCGACAATGCGAAGCACATCGGGATGAGAAGCCGCGTGATCATTCAGTCTTGGAGGCTGGATTTGCCCGTGCTGGCAACTCTGGTGTGAATGGCTCCTCTCCCCTCACCCGGCGTGTGGCCTCGCCGACCAGCCACAGGTAGTGGTCGGCGGGCAGCCCGTCATAGGTCAGGAAGCGGCTCTCGCCGACGGGCGGGTTGTTGGTGGACTTGAAGATATGGGTGCCCTCGTCGAGTTCATCGAACATCGCCTGATAGACCATGGTGGCACCGGCGGTCCGCACAAGCGCATCGTATTGAGACCAGAGGAAGCGGCCGCCTTTGCGGTCGATGAAAGCATCCGGGTTCTCGTTGGTATCCTTCTTCAGATTGGACCAGGAGAAGCCGGGGAAAACCACCGGCATGTGCTCCTTGCCGTTGGCGACACACCATTCGTGGTCCGGCTTGGCGATATTGGACGCATAATTGGATGCGGCATTGATGCCCTTGAAGCGCCCCACCGTCCATGGCGAGATGATGTCCGCCGCCTGATAAATCTTTTCCCAATCCGCAAAAGGTCCGGCGTCACGATCGCCGGTGCGCCAGTAAGTGGGAACGCCGAGCATGACGGTGAGCCCGCCGCAATCGGGATCATTCTTTAGGAAATCGATCAGTGACCCGACCTCGCCTGGTCCATAATCACGGCCTTTGAAGCCCACACCCCACAGGGCGACCACGGGACGGCCCGCGTGTTTCTGATAGGCTTCGTCGCTGAGGATGGCCCTATCCTTCACGAGGTAACGCCAGTCATCCTTCACGGCGGCGATGCGCGCGGCGGACATGCTGGTGAGGTCATACATCACCGCATAGGTGCGTCCATGGAGATCCGCTCCTTCCCGGCAGTGCTGCAGCACCCGGTTGACGGAACGGGCAGTGGCATCATCGGCCCGGCCATTCTTACCGGTCACCTCGGTGGCGAAGCGCTGCACGAACACGCCATCGATGCCATATTGCTCCATCCATTGGAAATGGCGCAGGACGGTATCCTTGACCGCCGAGCTGAAGACCTGCGCGACACTGCCATCCGCATGGCGGAATCCGGTGTCGAAGCGCTCGTGCTCCGCGAATTCCGACAGATCGGGCCAGAACTCGATACCCGCCTGCCCCGGCTTGAATTCACCGGTCGTCTGGTTGCGGTAATGTTTCCAGCCGAGTTCCTCGCCATCCTGGGGCGTGCGGAACCATCCTTGGTAGCCGCACATCACCTTGCCGGTGAGCGTCGAGGAATCGCCCCGGTTCTCTGCCGACTCAGCCGGCTGGCGCGGGGATTTTTCACACGCAGTGATGGTGAGCGCGAACACACCTGCGGCCATGGATTCAATGACCCTGGGCGATTTTTTTTTCTTATGGTTGTTCATCAAAATTTCCCTTGGGCTGGTGGCGGAACCAGATGAGCCAGATCGCGGCGAACGAGCCCACGCAGATTGCGGCGGCACCGGCAAAGCCCTTCCAGTTGTGAATGATCAAAAGCATGGGCGCGAGGAACAGCGTCGTCTGCCAGACCAGCGCGAATGGCAGCGCGAAGAGATCCTGGCGGTGCTCGCGCGACGTCTTCGCGCGCTCTTCAGGGGACAGTGTTTCCTTCAGGTGTCCCCACACGCCGAAGGGGCGGGTTTCCAGATACATCTTGCGCAAGACCCCGGGATCGGTGGGTTTTGTGAGCAGAGCCACGGTGACCGAACTGACAAAGCCGACCGACAGCACGAACACGAATTGCCAGACCTCGTTGAGTCCGGGCCATAGCAAGCGCTGGACGACCGCGGCCGCGATGCCGATGAGCGTGCCGATCGCGCTGCCGGCACCATTGAAGCGCCACCAATAGAGGCGCAGGAAGGCCGGCACCAGGAATCCGGCACCAAAACCCATCATCATCCAACCCCAGATGTCGTTGATACTGTCCAGTGTGAGCGAGAAAAGAAAGCTGCATGTGACGATGCCGATCACCGTGCCCCAGCTTGCGAAGATCAGTTCGCGGGTCTGCGCCTGGGGGCGGATCCATTTCTTATAGAAATCGTTGACGAATTGCCCGGTGGCGAGGTTCACCCAACTGCCGAAGGTCGAGAGCGCGGCGGCGATCAGCGCAATGACCAGCACGCCGCGCATACCCTCCGCCACGGACATCAGCAGCACGGCGGAGAGGATTTTTTCCGGGTTCACGGTGCCCTCGTAGCTGAGCAGGTTCATCTTCTCGGCCCACTTGTCCTCGCCGAGCAGCGATTTAAGCGACTCCACCAGCGCGGCATCCTGCTTCGCGGGCGCATTGGCAATCGAGGAAATGAGTGCTCCCCACTCGGGCCTGGGGGTTTCCGGGTGGGCCTTGTGAATCAATGCCGCGGCCTCCTTGAGCTTCGCCTGCTCCGGCACCAGGTCATGCACCAGATAAAGACCCATCACAGCGATGCCGATCATCATCGGCCAGCGCACGGTCATGAGCAGTGTCCACAACATCGAGAGCTTGCCGCACTCGCGGTCGTTCTTCGCGCCGAAGTAGCGCGGATCCGCACCGGTGCCGAGGCCGGCGACAATCGTCCGGACCAGATAGAACGAGGCGAAAATGAGCAGGTGCTTGTAAACCTCATATCCTTCCGGCACGTGGACATTCCATTGCGGGACTCCGCTGATCCAGTCCGGACTGCCGGTCACCTGCATCGCAATCTGCGAGATTTCCCCGGCATCGCTGACACCGGTGAAAGCCTTGACTGATATATAAACCACGGCCACGAGGATGATGGCGACCTGAAACAGGTCGGTGAAGATCACGCCATAGAATCCGGACATCATCGTGTAGAGCGTGGCCATCACCAGCAGGGTGAGCGAGCAGGCCTCGGGCGAGAACGGCAGAAAGGTGGAGAGGAAGATGCCCGCGCCGATGATCAGGTAGGCAAGCATGCCGATGGTGGTGAGCACCGTGGCGATCACCCCCATCAATTGCGAGGCGCGGCCGCCCCAGCAATCGCCGAAGCGGTAGATGTTCCACTGCGCGCCGGTGAGGCAGCCGGAGCGGCGGTGCCACTTGCCGGTCCACAGCATCATGAATGGCAGCACCAGCACGGCCCCGCCACGGAACTCGACGAACAACCCCTTGGGCCCCATCAGGAACAGGAAGGAAACAATCACCGCGGTGCCTGCCAGATCGAGGAAGCTCGCCATGCCGGAGATGCCCATCGCCCACCACGGGATGTTTTTGGCACCGCAGATGT
>JALRFY010000126.1 GCA_023253625.1 Akkermansiaceae bacterium
ATCGAATGATTTCCGTTTCCAAATGCGCGTGTGGTTCCTCAAGGAAACCCCAAGCATCGATGTGAATTGCGGCACCGGCACCAACATCACCATCTGGACCCGCGGCAACACCATCCACCGCATCACACCACGCCAGAACGACGAGGTGAACTCGTGCTGGATGCCGGATTCCCACCGTCTCAATTTCCATTACATCGATAGCGCACCACGTCTCGCCGAGCCTCTCACGAGAAGCGCTTCGCCCGCTTCCCACCACTCGATCTCGTGGCAAGAGGCGCTCAAGGCCGCCGCGGCCCGCATCAAATCCACCCCCGCCGCGCAAACCGCCATCATCGCCTCCGGCCGCATGACCAACGAGGAACTCTTCCTCGTCCAAACCCTCGCCGCCAAAACCGGCATCGCAGACGTCTCGCTCGTTCCCCGTTTCGCCGAAGCCGACCACCTGCTCATCGCTGCCGACCGCAACCCGAACACCACCGGCGCGAAGCTCATCCTCGAAACCGACGATCCTTACGCCAAGCTCGACAGCATCCGGGAGGGCGTCCGCAGCGGAAACATCAAGTCCCTGCTCGTCTTCGGCGAGGACCTCGTCACCGACGCCGGATTCACGCCGGAGGACCTGGCACATCTCGATTTCCTGCTTCAATCGCACATCCTTGCCAATCCCACCGCCAGCGCCGCCCATCTCGTATTGCCCGCCGCCGCATTCGCCGAGAAACGCGGCTCGATGGTCAATCTCTCAGGCCGCCTCCAGCGCCTCAACCGCGCCGTCGAAATGCCCGGCCTCGCCCGCGACGATTGGGAAATCCTCCGCGACCTGATCCTATCCATCACCGGCGGAAAGAACCAAGCCCATCTCATCGAGGACATCTTCAAGGCGATGGCGGAGAGCGTTTCGCCATTCAACGGCCTCACGCTTTCCAAGATCGGCCATCAAGGCACGCAAGTCATCGAAACCACCCATCAGATCCCCCTTCTCGTGAACGAGCGCGCCGCCAAGGCCGCGGGGAGGATCGTCGGTTAAAAGTTATTTGTTAAAGGTTATCCGGAAATCCCAATGCCCGACCTTCTCCTCCAACTCGCCATCATCCTGTTTAAGATCGTCACGCTGACGTTCATCGTCGTGCTGCCATTGGTGCCGATCTCCGTGTATTTTGAGCGCCGTTTTTCCGCCATCATCCAGGACCGCGTGGGTCCCAACCGCGTCGGCATTCCCCTCAGTCTTTTGGGCTTCAAAAAAGACTTCCACTTCTTCGGCCTCATCCAGCCGATGGCCGACGGCATCAAGCTTTTCCTCAAGGAGGATTTCACTCCGCAATATGTGCGCAAGGCGTTCTACTGGCTGGCACCGGCTCTCACCGTCGTTCCCGCGCTCATCACGGTATGCGTGGTTCCCTTCGGCTCGCCCATCACGATCTTCGGCCACACCGAGAAACTCGTCATCGCCGATATCGATGTCGGCCCGCTGTTCGTCTTCGCCATCGCCTCGCTCAGCGTCTATGGCATCACGCTCGCCGGGTGGTCATCAAACTCGAAGTTTCCATTCATTGGAGGCGTGCGCTCCACCGCGCAGATGATTTCCTACGAAATCTGCCTCGGCCTCTCGATCATCCCGGTCCTGCTGTATTTCGGTGAACTGAACCTTGGCAAAATCGTCGAGCACCAGGCCCAACACGGCTGGCTGCTGCTGCCATTGTGGCAAAACGGCCAGATCGGCCTGCCCGACATGCAGACCGCGCTGTTCTGGATCCCCGCGGTCATCGCCTTCCTGATTTTCACCATATCGATCTTCGCGGAAACCAACCGCATGCCCTTCGATCTCCCCGAGTGCGAGACCGAACTGGTTGGCGGTTACCACACCGAGTATTCCTCAATGAAGTTCGCTCTCTTTTTCATGGGCGAATACGCCGCCATGGTCATTGGCTCGGCCATGGTCGTGACGCTCTTCCTCGGTGGCTGGTCGGCCGGTTTCGGTCTCGATCCCTTAATCGCGAAACTCGGCATCGGCGGGTTCCAGATCGGCGGCCTCATCCACCTCGGCATCTTCCTCACAAAACTCGTCGGCTTTATCCTGTTCTTCATCCTCGTCCGCTGGACCGTGCCACGTTTCCGCTACGACCAACTCATGAAGCTCGGCTGGGTCATTTTCTTCGAAGCCGCCTTGATCAATGTCTTTCTCGCCGCCCTCATCCTCGCCGCCCCGGACCTCACCGCCGTCATTCTCGGCACCGGCGCGGTGCTCTTGATCGCCGTCACCGCCGCCGTCATATGGGTCGCCAAAACCTCGGAAGCTCCCGTGAAACCGCTGCGCGCCTGAGCCGCCATACCTAACCTTCCATTCACAATCTCCCAATGGCCGTCGTCAAAATCCAGCGTCCCAAACTCGGTTTCGGCGAGAAGATCTACTTCGCCGCCCTGATCAAGGGATTCATCCTCACCATGACCCACGCGGTGAAGTCATTGCTCGGGAAATCCATGGGCGCGAAGTCGCTCGAATCCTCCGGCCTCGGCGTGACCATGCAGTTTCCCGAACAGCGCTGGGACGCCCAGATGCCGGATTACTACCGCGGCGCGCCCGCCCTCGTCACCGACGAACAAGGCCGCGAGCGCTGCGTTTCCTGCCAGCTCTGCGAGTTCATCTGCCCGCCCAAGGCGATCAAAATCGTCCCCGGCGAAATCCCGTCCGACGACCCATGGGCCAAGGTCGAGAAGCGGCCCAAGGAATTCGATATCGACATGATCCGCTGCATCTACTGCGGAATGTGCGAGGAAGTCTGCCCCGAGCAGGCCATCTTCCTCCGCAAGGACTACTTGATCACCGGTCTCAAACGCGCCGACATGGTGCATGACAAAAAGAAACTCTACGAAATCGGCGGTGTCCGCACAGGGCTTGTCAACAAGTGGAATGAACTCAAATAAGTTGGTTGGTTTTCAGTGTTCAGTTTTCAGGCAGGATCCAACGCGGGTCTTTTGCGGAAACTCTTCGCTGATCACTGAAAACTGAACACTAGAAAACTCAAGATGCCCTCCTATCTGTTCTGGCTCTTCGCCACCGTCATGCTCAGCGGCGGCGCGGCGGTGATCGCGTTCCGCAACCCGGTCTCGTGCGCATTGGCGGTGGTGGCATGCTTCGTGGGTCTGGCCGGCCTGTTCATCGGACTGAGCGCCTTCTTCGTCGGGATCATCCAAATCCTGGTCTATACCGGTGCCGTGATGGTATTGTTCCTCTTCATCATCATGCTGCTGGACCTCAAGGATGAGGAGAAGCGCGCCAAGGCCCTCGCGCCACTCGCCGCCGGCCTGTCACTGGTGATCCTGTTTGCCGTGCAACTCATCGGCGTGCTCTCGCGCACCGCCAACAAATCCGCTCCCGAACTGGACGCCGCCACCCTCGCCACGGCTGCGGCAAACCTCAAGGAAGGCGGCAAGATCGCCACCGCCCTCGGCGAAGGCCGCCTGCCCGACACCCACCTCATCGGCCAAACCCTCTTCACCGGCTACAACCTCCCGCTCCAAATCCTCGGCGTGCTCCTTCTCGTCGCCACCGTCGGAGTAGTCGCGCTATCCAAAAAAACAGCGGACTGAAAACGCTTCCCCTGCTCACTGCCCACCGCCCACTCCCATTCATGGCCACCCTCAACGACTACCTCCTCGTCTCCGGCCTGCTCTTCGCCATCGGCCTGGCGGGCGTGGTGCTGAGGCGCAACATCATCGTCGTCTTCATGTGCCTGGAGCTGATGCTCAGCGCGGCAAACCTCAGCCTGATCGCCTTCTCGCGCTTCAACACCGTCAACGGCCTGCCCGACTACAACGGCCAGATGCTGGTCTTTTTCGTCATCACCGTCGCCGCCGCCGAGGTTGCCGTCGGTCTCGCCATTATCGTCGCGCTCTACCGCGCGCGGCAAACGATCCACACCGACGAACTCACCAGCCTGAAAGGCTGACCTCTTCCACTGATCACTGATCACCCATCATGACCCTCGCCTGGATCTTGTTCTATCTCCCGATCGCCATGGCAGCGGCCAACCAGCTCGTGCTGCGCCGCAACCCGCTGGTGCCATACCTTGCCACGGCGGCCTGCGGCGTCTGTTTTGTCATTTCCCTGCTCTTGCTCGGTGCCAACGGCACGACCGGCTTTTCCTGGGCACACATCGGCGGACTGGACATCCACATCGCCCTCAAGCTCGACCACCTCTCCACCGGGATGATGGTGGTGGTCACCGGCGTCGGCTTTCTGGTGCATGTGTTCTCTCTCGCCTATATGAAGGAGGACGAGTCGGTGAACCGCTATTTCTGCGGGCTCGGGCTGTTCATGTTCTCGATGACCGGAATCGTGCTCTCGGAGAACTTCATCATGATGTTCATCTTCTGGGAGCTGGTGGGGCTGAGTTCCTACCTGCTCATCAGCCACTGGTATCACAAGGACAGCGCGGCGGACGCCGGCAAAAAAGCCTTCCTTTGCAACCGGCTCGGCGACTTTTCCTTCATGATCGGCGTGCTGCTGCTGTGGGGCATCAGCGGCAGCCTCGGCTTCGAAGGACTCAGAACATGGGCCAATGATGGCGGGGTCGCGGCAGCTCCGGCGACCCTGCTCGGTGTGGCCATCCTCTGCATCTTCGGCGGCGCGGTCGGCAAGTCCGCCCAACTCCCGCTTCACGTCTGGCTGCCGGATGCAATGGAAGGCCCCACGCCCGCCTCCGCGTTGATCCACGCCGCGACCATGGTGGCGGCCGGAGTTTACATGTTGTTCCGCCTCCAACTTTCGATCGGTGCCGAGGCATTCGCCGGATTCGCGGGCACCACCATCGCTTGGATCGGCGGCCTCACCGCGTTGCTGGCCGCGCTGATGGCGACCCAGCAGAACGACATCAAGCGCATCCTCGCCTACTCCACCCTCTCGCAGCTTGGCTACATGATCATGGCCGTGGGACTACTCGCCGGCGAGGCGGGCATGTTCCACCTCTACACCCACGCCTGGTTCAAGGCACTGTTGTTCCTCGGTGCGGGAGCCATCATTTATGCCTGCCACCATCAGCAGGACATCTGGAAAATGGGCGGGCTGTTGAAGAAAATGCCAATTACCACAGCCACCTTCGCCGCCGGCACCGCTGCGCTCATCGCCGTGCCCTATGTCACCTCCGGATTCTGGTCGAAAGAGGAAATCCTCGCCGCTGCCTACCACGGCGACAAGTTCCTGTTCTCCATCGCCACCGGCGTCGCCTTCCTTACCGCCTTCTACATGACCCGCGCCTTCGTGGTCACCTTCCTCGGCAAGCCGCGTTCGGACGATGCCTCGCACGCCCATGAGGTTGGACCGATCATGTGGGTTCCGCTCACCATCCTTGCCTTGCTTGCCATCCTTTCCGGATATCATTTCGCCAGCGATCTTCTCAACGCCACCCGCCCAGAGCATATCGCCAACACCACGGTGCTCATCGCCTCCATCGGCACACTGATCCTCGGGTTCGGCACCGGCTTCACCCTCTACCGCGGCCGGGACAAGGATCCGCTCTCCATCCCGCTGTTCCGCGAGCGCTTCTACTTCGACGGCATCTACGACAACTTCATCGTCCGCTACTTCCAGGACGCCTTCGCCGCCATCATCCATTTCCTCGACGAACTCCTGATCAACGGCCTGCTCGTCGGCGGGCTCAGCCGCGGCGCGGTCAGCCTCGGCAACGTGTTCCGCAAACTCCAGTCCGGCCAACTGCAGGGCTATACCTATGCCTTCGGATTGGGCGTGATCCTGGTCGTGTATTTCACCGTTTTCCTATGAAACCACGGATTGACATCATTGAAATCATTGCAATCATTGCCTCATGAGCACTTCCATCACAATCCGCAACCTGGACGAACAGGTGAAACAGCGCCTGCGGGTCATCGCGGCGCAGCACGGAAAATCGATGGAAGCCGAGGCCCGCGACATCCTGACCCGTGCGGCATTCAGAACCAAGTCGAACTCGAAATCGGCCAAACCCATTACCGAAGACATCCGTTCCTCGGTCCGCGGCATCTGGAAAGGCCGTTTTACAACTGACGAGTACATGGAATTTGTCCGGGGGGACTGATCGTTATGGCCGCCCTTGTCGATACAAACGTCATCATCGATGTGATCACTGACGATCCCCAGTGGGGATCTTGGGCGGACCATGTGATTCGAATGCATCATCCGGACGGAGCCTGGATCAATCCTGTCGTCTATGCCGAACTCTCCGCAGGAACCGACGACATGGAAGAGGTCGATGACATCATCGCACAGCTTCGTCTTTCATATCATGAATTGCCCAAATCCGCACTGTTCCACGCGGGTCAGGCATTCCGGACTTATCGCTCGAAAAATGGCACCAAAACCTCACCGCTGGCGGACTTCTTCATTGGTGGTCACGCCAAAGCACTGGATATGCCCATCATCACACGTGATGAGAAACGCTACCGCACCTACTTTCCCTCCGTCGAACTGATCACTCCCTGATTCGCTTCAATCCATGCTCTCGCTACTCGTCTTTCTGCCCCTCCTCGCCTTCGCCGCCATCCTGGTGGGTGCACCGGCGCGGCAGACCTCCATCGCGGCGGCCGCAGCCAATCTCGCGCTT
>JALRFY010000111.1 GCA_023253625.1 Akkermansiaceae bacterium
AGAGCCGATCATCGCGATCGGATTGGCGAGGCCCCTGCCCGCAATGTCGGGGGCAGAACCATGCACAGGCTCATAAAGCGCCTTGCGTTTTCCGGTGGCCGGATCTTCCGCGCCGAGCGAGGCGGAGGGCAACATGCCAAGCGAGCCGGAAATCATCGCCATTTCATCGGACAGGATGTCGCCGAAGAGGTTTTCGGTGACGAGCACGTCGAACGATCCCGGACGGCGGATGAGCTGCATGGCGGCATTGTCCACATACATGTGGGAGAGCTCCACTTCGGGAAATTCGCTGGCGGTTTCGATCACGGTTTCCCGCCACAGCACCGAGGAGGCGAGCACGTTCGCCTTGTCCACGGAGAGCAGTTTTTTCTTACGCCCCATCGCGGCGGTGAAGGCGACACGGGCAATGCGCTCGATCTCGGATTTTTTATAGATCATCGTATCGAGCGCAACCGGCTCGCCGTCCTCCTCGTGACGTCCCTTGGGCCTGCCGAAATAGACGCCGCCGGTGAGTTCACGCACACAGAGGACATCGAAGCCACCGGCGATGAGCTCCTGTTTCACCGGAGAGGCATGGGTCAGCGCGGGCAGGCAAACACCGGGACGGAGGTTGGCGAAGAGGCCGAAGTGCTTGCGCAATGGCAGCAGCGCACCGCGCTCGGGCTGGATATCGGGCGGCAGGTTTTCCCATTTCGGGCCGCCGACGGAGCCAAACAGGATCGCGTCTGCCTGCTCGCAAGCCGTCACGGTCTCCGGCGGCAGCGGATGGCCGGTGGCATCGATCGCTGCGCCACCGACGAGGTGCTCGCTGCGCGAAACCTTGAAATCGAACTTGGTTTCGACGGCGTCGAGAACACGGAGTGCCTCGGCCATGACTTCGGGGCCGATGCCGTCTCCGGCGAGGATCGTGATGTGGTGCTGGCGTGACATGCGCGGCAAGATGCAAACCGCGCACCGCGCTGGCAAGCGCCCGGTGGCGAAAGCGGGCTTACTTTTCCACCGCCCGCGCCACCCGCAGGATCATGGCCTCGCCGAGGTGCGGGCCGAGGATTTGCAGGCCGGTGGGAAGATTTTTGCCGCCATCGAAGTCCGTCACGCCGCAGGGCACGGAGACGCCGGGGATGCCGGCGAGGTTGGCGGAGAGGGTGAAGGCATCGCTGAGGTATTCGTGCAGCGGGTCGCCGGCATAAGCGCCGAGCCTGCGTGCCGGAGTGGATGCCACGGGCGAAACAATGGCATCCACCTGCTTGAAGGCGTTTTCGAAATCGCGGCGGATCAGCGTGCGTGCTTTCTGTGCGCGGCTGTAGTAGGCATCGTAATAGCCGGAAGACAACACATAGGTGCCGAGGATGATGCGGCGCTTCACTTCCGGGCCGAATCCCTGCTCGCGCGATTTCTTGTATAAATCGAGAATGTCCGCGGGGTGGGCGGCGCGGCGGCCATAGCGGATGCCATCGAAACGCGAGAGGTTCGAAGATGCCTCGGCGGGCGCGATGATGTAATAAGTGGCGACCGCGTGTTGGGTATGCGGAAGGGAAATTCCGACGATCTCCGCTCCCTGCGCGGCAAGTTTCTGGATCGCGGTTTCCACGTTTTTCCGGACCCCCGCGTCGATACCCTCGCCGAAGTATTCCTTCGGCACACCGAGCCTGAGTCCTTGCACGCCGTCGTTGAGTCCGCCCAGGCAATCGGGCACCGGGACATCGAGCGATGTGGAATCCGCAGGATCGAATCCAGCCATTGCCTGGAAAAGCAGCGCGGCATCCTCGACCGTGCGCGTGAGCGGGCCGATCTGGTCGAGCGAGGATGCGAAGGCGACCAGCCCGTAGCGAGAAACACGGCCGTAGGACGGCTTGAGCCCGACGACACCGCAGTGCGACGCCGGTTGGCGGATCGATCCACCGGTGTCCGAGCCGAGTGCGGCGATGGCGCTGCCTGCGGCGACTGCTGCGGCGGAGCCACCGGACGAACCGCCGGGCACGCGCTCCGGATCGATTGGATTGCGGGTGGTTTGCAACGCGGAGTTCTCGGTGGCCGAGCCCATCGCGAACTCATCCATGTTCATCCGGCCGAAGGGAATGGCCCCGGCGGCGCGCAATTTGCGGATGACACTGGCGTCGTAGGGTGCGGTGTAGTTTTCCGCCAGGAAACGCGAGCCGCAGGTGCATGGCTGGCCAAGCAGATTGATATTATCCTTGATGGCAATGGGAACCCCGCCGAGCGGCAGCGAGAGGTCGGCCGTGGCGGCCTCCGCGAGGGCGGATTCGAGATCGTGGGACACGTAGGCACCCACTTCCCGGTCGCGTTGGGCGATTTCACCGGCGAGCGTTTCGAGAAATGCCGCGGGCGTGGTTTCACCGGACTTGAATCGCCGGCGCAGATCGAAAATCGTCATGGGAATCAACGGTGAGAGGTTTTCACGGGTTTTTCAGGCATCCGCCACCACTTTAGGCACGCGGATCTGCCCATTGGCCTGGTCCGGTGCGTTTTGGAGGACTGCGGCAGGCGGCAGGCTTTCAAGCGGCACATCGTCCCGCATCCGCCCGAATACCAGCGAGGGATGCGCCGTGGGCTCGATGCCATCGGTGTCCAATCCGGAAATGGCGTCCACGTGTCGCAGAATCGCTTCAAGCTGCGGCTGGAAGGTCGCCACCTCCTCGTCGGTCAGCTCCAAGCGGGCGAGATTGGCAACATAGCGGACATTGATGTGACTGTGCGGCATGGCCCAAGCTTGGAAATGATCCACGGCTTTCCAAGTGCCAAGTTGCGCGAATCCGGAGAGGTGCAACCGCAAGGTGGCCTGCCGCGATCCATGGGTGTGGAAGTGGGGCGGACAACGCGCACTGAAGTGGAACCACGGCCCGTCAATTTCCCGTTCCGTGCGCCTTGATCCGGCGGCGGGTTTCGGCTGCTTCATCGTCGCGCCCGGCCTTGCGGAGGGCTTTTTCGAGCGCCTCGAGCAGCCGAGGATGCGCAGGGAAAAGGGCCAGGGCACGACCGTAGGCATCGATGGCCTCGGCGGTTTTTCCCTCTGTCATGAGAAAATCGCCGAGCCGGCCGGCCATCGGCGTGAGCACGGCGGGAGGCATCTGGAGTGAAGCGGGGGATTGGCGGTCGGCAGCGGCGCTGAACCAGTTGAAGGCTGATGCCCGGATGGCGTCGCGCCCGGCAGCGAGCGCGATGTCACCTCGCAGTTCGCTGGTGAGGATTTCCAGCGCGCGGGAAGCACTGGACCAGGGAGAGATTTCGCCGCCGGCTCGGGCGGCATCGCGGGCGCTGGCCATGAGTTCGCCGTGATGGGCAAGCGCGTTCTGCGCCTCCCGCGCGGCATCGGCTTTACCCTCATCGAGAAGCGCCCGCACTTCGAGCAGCAAGCGCAGGCCATCGCTCCAGAGATAGGCAAGCGAGTGGTCGCGGAAGGGTGCGAGTTCCTCGGGTTCGGGCAGGGTGGCGGCGGCTTTCCGAGCCATGCCTTCACCCTCTGAAATCAGGAGACGAGCCGGCAGGGTTTTCACCTCCCACATGAGAAAGCGGTTGCCTGCGGAGGCCGGGCGATCGGGGTCCAGGGGAATCGCGGCCAATTCCTTGGCAGCGGCAAGCGCGGCCCCGGTCTCACCCATCGAGTGCATTGCCACGACCTGGTAGCAGCGCGATTTGAGCCATTCCGGGCAATCGGCGACAGCGATGCCCTGCGTGTCCATCCATTTCCGGTAATGCAAGGCAGCCCGGCCAAATGCCTCGACGGCCCGGCTGTGATTGCCGGACCGCCATTCATAGTGGCCCAGCATGTGCGGGTAAGGCGCGAAATCCGGCCACCGCAGCGCAAGGCCGCGGGCCAAGGCGAGAAACTCGCCGCCGACCGCGCCCTCGGCACGGATGAAGAGCAGCGCAAACTGGGGCACGGGATTTCCGGGATATTTGGCCATCAGGGCGCGCAGCCTTTTCTCGGAATTTTCCTGGGATGGATTCGGGTGGCCGGCGGTATCGAATCCACCCCGCCCGAACAAAGCGGCGAGCATGGCCGCCTGCATTTCGTTCGGGTAGCGTGCGGAAACCTTCCCGTAGGCATCTGCGGCTGCGGATGGCCCGCCCTGGATGTATTTGAGCAATCCGTAGGCGTAACCGCGTTCAAGCTCGGTGCCCGCACCGTTTTCCAGCAGACCGAACAGGCGTCTCAATGCGGCATCGCGGGCAGCAAGCTTCTCCGGCCCCGGATCGATCAAGCAGAGCACCATGCCCCAATGCGCGAGCAGGCATTGCGCGTCCGCGGTCATTGCGGCGGCGAAATGCCGGCTCGCCTCAAAATCCCAGCCCGCATGGAGGTAGGCCATACCCGAATTGACGTGGCTCTGGGCCACCTCACTCGCGGCGCTCACCGCGATCCGCACACCGGCAGGCACCCTCTCGGCGGCGGATGGTGCCACCAGCGATTTCACCGCCGCAGGAATCGCCAGATCCACCGCCGGCAGTTCCCCGGCAATGGCCGGCATGGCGCTACACACAAAGACAGGCAAAAGCCCGAATATTCGCTTCATGCAGCGGAAGATGGCCGCCCGGCGCGCTCTGGTCCACGCATAAATCGATTTCACGGGCTCTGCGCAAAATCCTCCTTCGCCCGTTAGGTTGACGCGCCACAGATCGTGGTTTAGAGC
>JALRFY010000196.1 GCA_023253625.1 Akkermansiaceae bacterium
GAAGCGACCGGTGAAGCGACCGGTGAAGCGACCGGTGAAGCGACCGGTGAAGCGACCGGTGAAGCGACCGGTGAAGCGACCGGTGATACGACCGACACGGCGGGAGAGCCCACACAAAACTGAGCCACGGATTTCAGCGGCGGCATTTTTCCAACAATCCCGCAAGGAAGTGCGTGATCTGCAGAAGTGCTGCCGCATGCACCGAATCGCCAAGCGGCGCGAGATCCTCGCGACATTCCGCCAGCATCCCCAACGCGGTATCCACGGCGCTTTCGATCGCACCCTCGTATTCCGCGATCCCCAAGAGCACCGGCAAGTCGAGCGGCTCCTGGTCGAGGATGCGCTTGTTGAGCTTGATCCGCTGGGTCTCGGTGGCGCTTTCGAGCAGGTTGAGGATCGGCAGGGTGAGCTTGCCCTTGACGAGGTCGGTGCGCAGCGTCTTGCCCACCACTTCCTCGGAGCCGACCAGGTCGAGGCAGTCGTCGTAAATCTGATAGGCCGTGCCGAGTTTCATGCCGTAGTCGTAGAGTGCGGACTCGGTTTTCTCATCGAGACCGGACAATTTGGCGGCGAGCGCGGTGGCTGCGGCGAACAAGGCGCCGGTCTTCATGCCGATCACCTGGAAATACTCCGCCTTGGTGAAAGTGAGGTCGAAGCGCCGCTGCGTTTGGATGATTTCGCCTTGGCAAACCTCGCGCGCCGCCCGGCCCACCTTGCGGCAAATGTCGATGCTGTCGAAATCCGTGGCCAGCGTGAGCGCATGTGAGAACAAGGCGTCACCAAGCAGCACCGAGAGCGAGTTTCCCCACTTGGCATTGGCAGTGGGAACCATCCGGCGTGTATTGGCACCGTCGATGATGTCGTCATGCACCAGGGTGGCCATGTGGATGAGTTCCATGATCACGCCGAGCTTGAGGTGATGGTCCCGCACTCCGCCGGCAGCGCCACCGACAAGAATGGCCAGCGCAGGCCGGATGCGCTTGCCTGAAGTGTTGCAGACGTAGGTGACGTAGGGTTCGATGGCGGGATCGAAGCCGCGTACCTGCTGGCGGATCGCGATTTCCACGCGTTCGAGTTCCGGGCGAACGAGTTCGAAGGGAAACAATTCCGGACGGGCGGCAATGGAGGACTGGCTGGCCATGGGTGGGTGACACCAATTTCCACAAACCGCGCCATACCGCAACCCGGAACAACCGCATTGTCCAAACATGCCGGCCTTCCTTGGTCGAGTCCAACCGCGGCAATGACGCTTTTCGCAACAGGTGTGTCTTGTCCGGCGGCTACACGGCCTGACTGACGACGCCGGACTCCTCCTGAGCGGATGAACAGCGGCCAGTTTGTGGCCGCCGGAAACCATCTCCCCGTGCCTCAATCAAAGGTATCCGGCGAGCGTGCCCATTTTCCTTTTAAGCACCAGAACCCGCGCTGCGCCGGAGCGTGGATGAAAGAGCAACTTGCGCAGGAAGAGTGGGGACAGGATGTCCCCACGACGGACTGGGACAGGATGTCCCAGCCACGCTTCCGGGGCAAGTTGCCCGGGAGAACGAGGTCCGGCACGCAGGAGCTATTCAAGCGCCTTCATGCCCGCCGCGCTGGTCACCCTGGCCGTCCACTTACCCCCGCGGTCCACGGCAAGCGAGCAGTTCGGCTGCGGATGGAGTCTCGTCCGGGCTGGATGGCAACATGTCCCGGCCACATGGCCGGGGCGCGGGGCCAGCCGGATGCGGCGGCAAACTGGCCCGTTCCCGGCTTCACCGGCTCGCCGATTTCGCGAAGAATCCGGGTCGTTTCGCCGGTGAGCCGGTTGTTCTCGCGCTGCGCACCGAAGCCACCCGAGGAACACCCGCCGCGGATTGCGGACGGGGGTTTCCGGAAACGTGATTCGCCGGCTGTCAGACGCCTTTCGGCATCTTGGTCCAGGCACCTTTCCTGGCGTTGCTCTTCACGCAGGTCTCGATGAAGGCGATACCTGTCCAGCCATCTTCGACATTGGCGTATTGCGAGCCGTCACAAGCAAACTGCTTGCCTGCCCTCCACTTGCGGACATCGGCCTCAAACGCGCGGTGCAGGCGGGCAAAGGCATCGTGGAACGCCTCCGGGTGCCCGGCCGGAATCGTCGGCTCCGCCATCAGGCCGGCGGGCATTTTCTTCGGCAGGAACCCGTCGCCCGGAGACACCGCACCGCGCCAGTAAACGCGGTCCGGCTGGTCGGGAAGGTGGACAACGAGTTTTTCAGGATCCTCCTGTTTCCAGACGATGGTGCCCTTGGTGCCGGCGATGACGATACCGAGATCGTTCTTGTGGCCGATACAGATCTGGGAGGCCCGGACGAGCGCCTTGCCGCCGTTGGAAAGCTTGCAGTAGATGGTGAAGTGGTCGTCGAGCATGCGGCCTTCGACGAAGGTTTCCATTTGGGCGGAAAGCTCGGTGATGTCGAGACCGGTGACGTAGCGGAGCTGCATCAGGGCGTGGGTGCCGATATCGCCGCCACAGCCGGAGCCGCCCGCGCGCTTGGGATCCACGCGCCACGACGCCTGCTGCTGGCCGGTGGCCTCCAGTTTGGAGGCGAGCCAGCCCTGGATGTAATAGCTGTCCACCCAGCGGACGTCGCCGATCAGCCCGCTTTGGACGATGAAGCGGCTCAAGCGCGAGGTCCAGTGGCCGAGATAGGTATGGGCCACGGCAAAGGGCACGTTGAGCTTGCGCGAGGCTTTCACCAACTCCGTGGCTTCCTTGAGGTTCAGGCAGAGCGGCTTCTCGCAAAACACCGCGATGCCGGCCTTCATCGCCTTCATCGCCGGATCGAAGTGAACGAAGTTCGGCGTGACGATGAGGATGTAGTCGAGCTTTTCATCAGCCGGTGCGGTCGCGTTGGCAGCGATCATCTCGTCGTAGGATCCGTAACCTTTGATTGGATACGGCCAGTTCGCGGCCTCTTCGAGCGCTACTTTCGGATCGGGGAAAAGCGCACCCGCCACCACGCGGCGGGTGCCGTCCATGTGGATGGCTTTCTGGTGCGGCTGGACGATGAAGGCTCCCTTGCCGCCTCCGACGAGACCGATGTTGAGAGGTTTGTTTGACATGTGCTTATGGGGTTGTGGGTTGAAACGAAGAATCAGTATGGGTTTTTCAAGTGGTTTCCTGCCATGCGCCGAAGGCCCGGAACTTGTCGTAACGGACCTGCATCATGCGTTCGACACCGATGGCCGCCACTTCATGCAAATGGCGCAGGACAGTTTCGCGGAATACGGCTGCGGTGGCCTTGTGATCGTGGTGCGCACCGCCGGGCGGCTCGGGGATGACGTCGTCGATCAGGTGGAGTTTCCGCAGATCGGGGGCGACGAGTTTCATGGCCTCCGCCGCCTCGGGTGCGTGCTTGCGGTGTTTCCAGAGAATTGCGGCGCAGCCTTCCGGACTGATCACCGAGTAATAGGCGTTTTCCAGCATCAGGACGCGGTCCGCCACGCCGATCCCGAGTGCGCCGCCGGATCCACCCTCGCCAAGCACCACCGCAATGACCGGCACCTTGAGCAGCATCATCTCGCGCAGATTGTAGCCGATGGCCTCGGCGATATTGCGCTCCTCGGCACCGATGCCGGGAAAGGCACCGGGAGTGTCAATGAGGGTGATGACGGGCAGGCCGAATTTTTCCGCCAGCTTCATCAGCCGCAGCGCCTTGCGATATCCTTCCGGGTGGGCGCTGCCGAAATTGCGCATCAGGTTTTCCTTGGTGTCGCGGCCTTTCTGGTGGCCGATCACCACCACCCGCTGGTCGCCAAGCCGGGCGAAGCCGCCGGGCATCGAGGCGTCGTCACCGATGTGGCGGTCGCCATGCAGCTCGCAGAAATCAGTGAAGGCATGGGAAACGTAATCGAGCATGAACGGGCGGCTGGTGTGGCGTGCGATCTGCACCCGCTGCCAAGGCGTGAGATTTTCGTAAATCCGCGCCCTGGTTTCAGCGAGTTTGTCCTCCATCATGGAGATCTCGCCGGACATGTCGATGTTTTGAGACGCGGCCTTTGCCCTCAACTTATCGATTTCGCGCTCCAGTTCGGCGACCGGTTTTTCGAATTCGAGCAATTGCATGGAGAGAATTTCAGGTTTGAACCCAGTTGGGTGCAAGGCGGGATGCGCAACGGATCGCGGCGCGCACCTCACCCGGAGGGCTGTTCAATACGAGTAGTTCAGGTAAAACTGGAATTGTCCACCCTTGTCGGCCTCCTTATCGGGCGAGGAAACCGGAATTGCGTAGTCGAGTGCGAGAGGTAGCGGGCTGATCGGAAGTTGGATACGCACGCCCACACCCACGTCGCTGAAAATGTCCTCCGGGGCTGGATCCCAGCTGTCGGGATTGACGAAACCGGCATCGTAGAAGACTGCGGCTCGCACCGTCTCGATGATCGGAATGGTATATTCGGTGCTTACGAAGCCGAGCGAGTTGCCACCATAAACATCGTTGGTGTAGCCGGTGTCGCGCGGCCCGATGTCACGGAACTCGAATCCGCGCAAGGTCCGGCCGCCACCCAGGAACATGCGTTCGAAGACCGGAACATCACCGCTGAGGGCATCGACAAAGGCCATTTCGCCGCTGACCGAGAGAATGGTGTCCCACTTCAGGTTCCAGTATTTCTGCCCTTGGGCGGAAATCGTGAAGGTATCCACGTCGCCGCCGAGTCCGGCATAGGTGAGGCCCATGTCCACCTTGTGTCCGCTGCGCGGAAGGATATTGCTGTCGCGGGTGTCCAGCACCCAGTTCAAGGCAAGCGCCGCGCGCAGGAAATCGCCGCCGATTTCCTCTTCGGACAGGAACGAATTGGCCCCGCTGTTTGGATTGAGCGGATCATTTCCGGCACCGCCGGTGCCATTGGCATAGGTATCGCCAGCGTCCACTTCCGACTCGATTTTGACGTTTTCCAGTCTCAGCTCGCCGCGGATGAAACTCTTGTCGGTGAGCGGTTTGCGCAGGGAGATGGCCGCACCGGCATTGGTCTGCTCGAAATAGTCGTTGAAATAGGTGGATTGCTTGTAGAACAGCTCGCCACCAAGCGCGAGCTGGCGGTCGAGGAACCACGGCTCGACCAGCGAGACACTCGCTTCGGAGCGTTCGGTGCCGAGGCGCAGGTTCATCGCGAAGCGCTGCCCCGCACCGGTGAAATTCCACGGATTGAAGAGGTCGAAGTTCGCCTGCTCGAGCGTCAGGAACCCGACCACGCTGTCGATCGAGCTGAAGCCGATGCCCACGCCCACCGAGCCGGTGGCGCGTTCCTCGACGAGCACGTCGAGATCACGGTAGCCGCCGCCGGAGGGTACGCCGGTGACCTGCACGTCACTGAAATACTGGAGGTTTTCAAGGCGCGCCTTGGTGGTCTCGAGTTCCACAGAGTTGAACCAATCGCCCGGCTGGAGCGGAACCTCGCGGCGGATCACCTTGTCCTTGGTCTTGGTGTTGCCGGCGATGTTCACTTTGCCCACCTTGTGGCGCGAGCCTTCGGTGATGCGGTAAATGATGGTCACGCGGTTCGGGCCGGCGTCACGGATGTCCGGCGTCACGGTGGCGTCGGCGTAGCCACGGGATCCATAGTAGCTGCGGATCATGGTGATGTCCGCGCGCATTTTCTTCGAGTTGTAGGGATCGTTGCCGTTGAGGGTGAGTGCCGGGTAGAGGTCCTCGGGTTTGAAGACCGTCATCTTGCCGAAGCCGACGCCGGCGACGGTGTATTTGTCACCCTCCTCGATGGGGATGACGATGTCGACCCGGCCGTCCTTGACCGGCTCACGGCGGATGCCCGGGGTCTTGACGCGGAGGTAGCCGCGGCTGCGGTAGAAATCGAGCACGGCGTTGAGGTCCTCGTCGAGCTTGTCGTTCTCGATGCGGCCGGATTTGGTGAGCCATGAGAACCAGCCCTTCGGCTTGGTCTTCATTTCCTTGCGCAGCTCGTTGTCGGTGAAGATCGTGTTGCCCTCGAACCGGATCTTGCGGATCTCGTTTTTCCGGCCCTCGTCGATCACGAAAATGAGGTCCGCCACGCCTTCGTTCCCGGTGGACTGGATGCGGTGGCTCACGCTCACGTCCGGGTAGCCATATCCACGATAGTAATCCTCGATGTTGCGGCGGGCCTCTAGAATTTCCGCGTCACTCATCACACCGCGTGGCTTGAGCTTGGTCTCGCGCGCGAGTTTCTGGTCGGAAAAAATGGTATTGCCCATGAATCCCACTCCACCGCGCATCGGCCGGGTGGTCACCTCGGCGATGAGACGGACACTGTCGCCCACCGGCTCGGCGAGGAATCGCACATCGTCCACCATGCCTGATTCATAAAGCGCGGCGATGTCGCTATCGAGATTCTCGGCTCGGTATGCGGTGCCGGGCTTGGTGCTCATCTGGTTTCGCAGCGCCTCCTCATTCACTGTCTTGGGCCCGCGGTAGCGGATGTCCACCGCACTGATGTTTTTTCCCTCGAAGTCCTGGGCGTGCAGGCCACCGGCCGCGGTGGCAAGCGCGATGCAGGCGATGCTGGCAATGCGGGCCCAGTGGATGTTCCGAGCTGGGCAGGAAAAAAGAAATTGATGCATTTCTGTGTTGGTTGGCCGAATGTAGCCGGGCTGATCCGCCGCCCGTCAAGGTGAATAGCGGCATTTCCTAAGAATTCCTTAGCATCGTAAAACCCCGAGTCCGGAATGCGCCCGCCAATCGTTTGCGGGCAATCCGCAGCCGAATGACTTGCCCCCCGGGCGTTGCCCGACTACACCGCCGGCTGTGCTGACAATCAAGAAACTAACCAAGACACTCGGTGGCCGCAACTTGCTGCGTGAGGCGGAAATGTCGATCAATTGGGGCGAGCGCGTGGCGCTGGTGGGGCCCAACGGTGCGGGCAAGTCCACGCTCTTCCGCATGATTCTCGACGAGGACCAACCCGATGAGGGCACGATCGAGCGCGATGAATACGCCATCACCGGCTACCTGCCGCAGGAGGCCGCCGAGCCGTCCGATGAAACCATCATCGAGATCGCCATGGGCATCACCCCGGAAATGATCGGCATCCTCCGCACGATGCGCGAATACGAGGCAAAGGGCGATCATGGCCACCCGGACTTCGCCAAGGCACAGGACCAATTCACCCATCTCAACGGCTATCAGCTTGAACCCAAGGCCAAGAAAATCCTCGCCGGCCTCGGCTTCAAGCAGGGCGATTTCCACAAGCCCGCCCGCACCTTTTCCGGCGGCTGGGTGATGCGCGCGCACCTCGCGCAGCTCCTCGTCATGGAACCCGATCTCCTGATGCTCGACGAGCCGACCAACCACCTCGACCTGCTCTCGCTGCTCTGGCTCCAGCGCTACCTGCTCAACTACTCCGGTGCCATCCTGATGATCTCGCACGACCGCGACTTCATGGACACGATCATTGAGACTGTGGTCGAGATCGATCCCGACGCGGCGAAGTTGCTCTCTTATACCGGAAATTACACTTCCTATCTGGAACAGCGCGATGCCCGCTACGAACAGCAGGTGCACGCATACCGGGCCCGACAAAAGGAAATCGAGGGCCATCAGGAGTTCATCGACCGCTTCCGCCAGATCGGTTCGAAGGCCGCCCAGGTGCAGAGCCGGATCAAGATGCTCGAAAAGCTCCCGCCCGTGGAAAAACCGCGCGCGCCGCGCAAGCCGTTCAAATTCACCTTCCCCCAGCCGCCGCGGTCGAACCAGAAGGTCATCGATCTCGCCAAGGTCTCGCAAGCCTATGGCGACAAGCGCATCTACAAGGATCTCGACCTGACCATCGAGCGCGGCGACCGCATCGTGCTCGTAGGTCCCAACGGCGCAGGCAAATCGACCTTGCTCAAAATCCTCGCCGGTGTCCTGCCCATCGACGGCGGCAAACGCGAACCCGGCTACGCCACCAAGCTCGGCTATTACTCGCAGCACCGGCTTGAATCGCTCAACGAGCACAACACCGTGCTCGACGAAGTCATGGGCTGCTGCCCCACGCTGCGCGAGGAGGATGCGCGCTCGATCCTCGGCACTTTCCTGTTCCGCCGCGCCGATGTGGAAAAACGCTGCGGCGTGCTTTCGGGCGGCGAGAAATCCCGCCTCAATCTCGTCAAGTTTCTCGTCGATCCGCCGAACCTCCTGCTGATGGATGAGCCGACGACGCACTTGGACATTCTTTCGATCGACTCGTTGGTCAATGCGCTCAAAGGCTATGAAGGTACTCTGGTTTTCATTTCCCACGATGTGCATTTCATTCGCGCCTTGGCAGAGACGACCTTGCACATCAACAACGGTGTGGTGACCAAGTACACTGGCGGTTACGATTACTTCCTCGAGAAATCCGGCCTCAACGACGACCGTGGTGCGGTGACGGCCTGATCGTGGTAGGCAGGTTATCGAATTTAACAAA
>JALRFY010000223.1 GCA_023253625.1 Akkermansiaceae bacterium
CCCAGAATTTCCCCATAAGTAGCTAATTAACAGCTATTTCTGCAGAAATGACTGGTGGGCCCGCAGGGATTTGAACCCTGGACCAAGGGATTATGAGTCCCCTGCTCTAACCGCTGAGCTACAGGCCCGTATGCATCGGGCGGGCTTTTAATAGGGGTTGGGACCCCGGGTCACAAGGCCATTTACGGGCCCATGCGAACCGCTGGTGATTGTTCGGCCCCCCTGCACTTCCTTCAGGAGGCTGCCGCGAGTCCAGCGACAATTAAAAATGCCTCCTGCCGTCAATTAGGCTTGAAGTGAAAACAAGGCGGGTTGGTGGGGACTGCCGAATTCGTATTCGGCGTCACGGGTTGGGAGTCCAACCGCAAAGTAGTTTGGATTTACAAAAGATCGCCAAACTCAATATGTAGTGCTTTTTTCTTCAAAATCCATCCATATGCGGTATTTTTTTCGCTGTCGCGTTGCGCTCGGAGTTGGTGCGGTCTAGCCTGCGGAAAGGCCAGACGCCGTTCATTCACCCAGCCACTCACACGCATTCCACCATGTATCTCAAAACTCTCGAAATCCACGGCTTCAAGTCCTTCGCCGACAAGACGGTGCTGGAGTTCGCCGAAGGCGTCACCGGCATCGTCGGTCCGAACGGCTGCGGCAAATCGAACGTCGTGGACGCAATCCGCTGGGTGCTCGGTGAAACCTCCGCCAAGGCGCTGCGCGGCGGCGAGATGGCCGATGTGATTTTCAACGGTACCGAGAAACGCAAACCGCTCGGCATGGCGGAAGTCACGCTCACCATGGCCGATTGCGAAGCGGCACTGAAGGTCGATTTCAACGAGGTGGCGATCACGCGGCGGGTATTCCGCGACGGAAAATCGGAATACCGCATCAACGGCACGCTTTGCCGGCTCAAGGACATCCATGACATGCTCATGGATACCGGTATCGGCCGCACCGCCTACTCGATCATGGCTCAGGGCCAGATCGACCAGATCCTTTCCTCGAAGCCCGAGGAGCGCCGCGCCGTCTTTGAGGAAGCGGCCGGCATCACCAAATTCAAGAAGGAGAAAAAGGAGGCGCTGCGGAAACTGGAATACACCGAGGCCAACCTGCTGCGTGTTTCCGATGTGCTCGCCGAGCAGGAACGCCGCATGAATTCGCTCAAGCGCCAGGTCGCCAAGGCCCGCCGCTATCAGGCGCTCGCTGCGGACACCCGGGTGCTCGACACCCACCTGAGCCACCGCAAGTTCGTGGAACTCAGCGCCGAGCGCTCCGAGCTGACCGTTTCCATGCGCGGCCTCGAAGCCACCGAGTGCGAGCTGGAAAGGAAATTGCCGATGAAAGAGGAAGCGGTCTCTGAGGCCCGGGCCGCCGCGCGCACCTTCGAGGGCGAGCTCGCCGAGTTGCGCGCCCGTCTCAACGAGCACCGCAATGCACTCCACTCCGCCGAAGGCCGCATCGCCTTCAACGAGGAGCGCAAGGCGGATCTCGAATCGCGCATCCGCCAGAACCACGAGGACATTTTCTCCACCCGCGAAAAACTCCAGCAGCAGGAGTTCGACTTCATCGCCGCCAATGAGGCGCTCGACCAGTTGAACCGCCAGATCGCGGAAAAGGAACTCAAGCTCGCCGAGCAGGAAAACCGCACCCGCGCCAGCCGTGAACAGCGCGAGCAGATCGAGGCCAACCTGCGCGAAACCCGCGGCGAAGCGAACCGCACACAGACGCTCATCGCTTCCCTCCAGGCGAAAATCGAAAGCGCGCTGTCGCAACTCGAAGGCACCCGCGAGCGCGCCCGCCAACTTGCCGATGAGGAACAGCGGCTCACGCTCGAAATCGAGGAACATCACGCCGAACAAACCCGCATCGCCGACGACGTGGAACAGGCCGGCGCGCAACTCGCCCAACTCGAAGAAGCCTTCAAAGCCGCCGAACGCGCATGGCAACACACCCGCGGCGATCTTGATGCGGCGCGGGCCGCCGCCATCGAGTCGAACCGGATGCTCGCCAAAAAATCCGCCCGCTTCGATGCCGTCCGCCAGCTGGTCGAGAGCGGCGAGGGCTTTGAAAAAGGCACCCGCAGCGTGCTGCAGGGCCTCGATGAACCGGAGCATTTCAAGCCCGGGATCCACGGTGCGCTCGCCTCGTTCATCGAGGCGGACAACTCCTGCGCCCGCGCCATCGAGGCCGCGCTCGGCGTCCATCTCCACGCCGTGCTCGTCCACGACCAGGCTGCCGCCGAGGCGGTCATCGTACGCCTCACTGAGAAGAAACTCGGCGTGGCCGCCATCCTGCCGGAAACTTTCGTCCCCCACGCCAAGGGCACCCAGATGGAATCGCTGCCCGAAGGCGCGGTCGCCTGGGCACTGGACCGTGTGAAGTCCGACCGCCGCATCGCCGGCGTGATCGAGCGCCTGCTCGAACGAGTGTTGATCGTGCCCGATCTGACCACCGCCTTGAAACTCCGTCCCAACCACCTGGCAACCACCTTCGTCACACTCACCGGCGAGCTGATGGGCGGCGAAGGCATGCTGCGTGGCGGAGCCACCGCCGAGGGGGCCACCTCGGTGCTCGAACTGCGCAATGAAATGCGAACCCTCGAAGCGGAAGTGGAAAGCCTCACGGCCGCCGACCAAGCCGCGCGCGACCGCGTGGCGGAATTGGAACTGCGCCTTGAAACCCAGCGCGAGGAGATGGAGGCCGGCCGCGAACGTCAACAGCGCCAACGCGTCGAGCTGTCCACCCTGCAAGGACAGCTCAGCCTGGCGAAGCGCGAGGTCGAGAATTTCGAAACCAAGATCCAGAACGTCCGCTGGGAACGTGGCGAACTGGAAAACCGCGAGCGCGCCGCCGCCGAGGGCCGCCAGCACATGGAGGGCGAACTCAACGGCTCGCGTGAACGCCTTGAAGCACTTGAAACCGCCGTCCGCCGCCTGCAATCCGAAGCCGATTCCACTGCCGCACGCGAGCAGGAATTGAACGGCATGCTCAACGAGCTGCGCACCGAACTCGCCGTCGAGCGCCGCGCCAAACTCGCCGCCGAGGAGCAGCAAAAACCGATGGAAGCCCGCCTCTCCGAACTGCGCGAGATTTCCATCCGCCGCGAGGCCGAGATCGAATCCTTCACCCAGCGCATCGAAGCCGCCGCCGGTGAAAACGCCCGCCTCACCGAGGAATGCGAAACACACCGTCTTGAAACGGAGGATCTCGACAAGGAAATCCAATCCCGCGCCGCCGGCCGCAACGAGTTGCTCGAAGCGATCGAAATCGCAGAAACCCAGCTCGCTGCCGTCCGCCGCGATCACGCCAAGGTGCTCGAACAAAAAGGCCGCGAGGAAGTGGCCGCCACCAAGCTCGACCTGCGCCTGGAAAACCTGACCAATGGCATCCAGGAGCGCTATCAGATCGATCTCTCCACCTTCGAGCCCGATGCCCATGCGCTCCTGGCCAGCATCGCCTCGCAGAAAGCCATGCAGGCACGCAGCGGGCGGCAGATCATCGTCGAGTCCGATACATCAGACCTTTCCGAAGAAGACGAAATGCCAACCGTCGTGGTGGACGGCACCGCCGATGACGAGATCCAGATCCCCGCCGACATGACCGGCGAGCCGGATTGGAATTTCGTGGAACTCATCGTCACCGACATCAAGCGCCGCCTCGATGCCATGGGCCCCGTCAATCTCGACGCCATTGAGGAATACGAGGAACTCGAAGAGCGCCACAATTTCCTCCGCAACCAGCACGACGACCTCGTCGCCTCGAAAACCGAGCTGCTCGAAGTCATCGACCGGATCAACGAGGAAACCCAGCGCCTGTTCGCCGAAACCTTCGCCCAGGTGCGAATCAACTTCCAAGCGATGTTCAAGGAACTCTTCGGCGAAAAAGGCCAGGCCGACCTCACGCTGCTCGATGAAGGCGACCCGCTCGAATCCGGCATCGAGGTCATCGCCAAGCCGCCCGGCAAGAAACTGCAATCGATCACGCTTCTATCAGGTGGTGAGCGCTCGATGACCGCCGTGGCTCTCTTGTTCTCGATCTACATGATCAAGCCCAGTCCGTTCTGCGTGCTCGACGAGCTCGACGCGCCGCTCGATGAATCGAACATCTCGCGCTTCCTGAAGATGCTCGACAACTTCATCGAGAACTCTCAGTTCATCATCGTCACCCACAACAAGCGCACGATGGGCCGCGCCGACGTCATCTATGGCGTCACCATGCAGGAGTTCGGCGTCAGCACCTCGTAGTCGACGACGATTGCCGCCAGGGCGCGTCGACACGTCTCGGGGTGATCGGCGGCCACGGCG
>JALRFY010000275.1 GCA_023253625.1 Akkermansiaceae bacterium
CACCTGCCATCCCAAAATCCGTGCTCCTTGTTTAGCACGAATCGGTTCAGCAGCTTTTCAGACACTCAATCCGCCGCCAACCAAAAGCCCAAGCGAACAAAGGGGACGTGTCATCGGGGCTCCGGCACATCTTTCCTGTTGTCAAAGCGGCGGGGCTCTGCTCCCCTCCGGCCATGGCCAATCCGACCAACGTCCTATCCAGTGGCATCGAAATCAACGGCACCATCCGTTTTTCCAACGACATGATCGTGGACGGCAAGGTGGAGGGCGAGATCACCTCGGACAAGGGCCGCGTCACCATCGGCGAAAACGCCATGATCAAAGGCGACGTGACGGCTGGTGAGGTGAAGGTTTACGGCAAGGTGGAGGGCAAGATCACCTCGCAGCGCTGTGAGCTGAAAGACAAGTCTCGCATCAACGGCGACATCAAGTCGAAGGTGTTTTCGATGGAGGAGGGGGCTTCTCTCTCGGGCCGCACCGAGATCGGAGGCTAAGTGCTCAGGGTTCCTCCCATTGTTGCTGTTCGTGCTCGGCGGAGCGCGGTTCGAGGTGCGAAATGACGCGTCCGTCCGGATGCAGCGCCCCGGCAATGGCGGCTTCGATTTCGGTGGCCATGGCATGGGCGCGGCCGACGCTGAGGGTGTCGTCGAAGACAAGGTGGAACTCGATCCAGTGGGTGCGTCCGGAGTGGCGGTAGCGCAGGTTGTGCCAGGCAAGCCCGCGTTTTCCGGCTTCGGAATCGAGCAATGAACGGAGGCGGGTTTCCATTTCCGGGTCGCTCTCGTCGAGTAGTCCGCCGAGGCTGTGGCGGACGAGCCGGTAGCCGACGCGCAGGATATTGAGTGCGGCGAGGGTGGCGGCGAGCGGGTCCCACCAGACCCAGCCGGTGAGGCGGTAGAGGCCCAGCGCGAGCAGCACCGCCAGGCTGGTCCAGACGTCGGTGAGCACGTGCATGCCGTTGGCGGTGACGAGTGGCGACCCGGAGCGCCGGCCCACGGCGACGAGCGAGAGTCCCAGCAACAGGTTCACGGCGGCGGCGGTGGCGGTGAGCGCCGCACCCAGGCCGAGGTGTTCGATGTGGACGCCGGAAATCACCTGTTTTCCGGCCTCGAAGAGAATGAGCAGCGCGGCCGCGCCGATCATCGCGCCCTCGAATCCGGCGGAAAGGAAAGCGATCTTATCATGACCGTAGTGGTGGCTTTCGTCGGCCGGCTTGTAGGCGAGGCGCAGTGCCCAGCAGGCGAAGGCCACGGCGAGCAGGTGGACGACGCTTTCGGCGGCGTCCGAATAGATGGCGGAGGAACCGGTGATGGCGGCTGCGGCGACCTTGACTGTGAGCAGTGCCATGGCCGCCAGCAGCGAGAGGTTCATGATCCTTTTTTGCTGAGGATAGCTGGCCACGTGCCCATGGTGCATCGCGCGGCCGCAAAGGCAACGCGCAATCGATGCATCGGACTGTGATCATGAACACAAAGCGTTCATGCTGCTGGAGTTCGAGGAAATGGCCATGGTGATCCAGCCGCGCTGGTGTGTCCGGGCGCAACCAGAATTTTCTGGAAACGCGCCGCTGCGGCAGCGGGGACGCCGCTCTTAGGGCTTGAAAGGCTGGTCGCCTTTTTGGGTGAATGCCAGCACACGCCTCGCGTCTTGCAACGCATGACTTTGACATGAGCATCTTCGATACCGAACTCACCGCCGCCCGGCAGACCGTGGCGGCCTTCCGCACCTTCGCTCACTGATGGCCCCCAGCCTGCAATCTCCGGAACAGGAACTGCGCTTCACCCGGTCGCGCCAAGCGCTGGCGTTTTGGCTGGTGGCAGCGGTCATGTCCATGGCGGCCATTGTGATCGTCGCCGCCTCGTTTCACCGCGTGGAAAACCCGGGGCTGCCGCATCCTGCGTGGGCCATGGGGCCGGCGGTGGCGGCGGTTTTTTTGCTGCGCGGCGCGGTGCGCCTCACCCGTCACGCCTACGTGATCCTCACGCCGCTGGGTATCGAGATTTTCCCGTTTTTCCGCCCGGCGGCGGGCATGCGGCTGCTGGCATGGCAGGAGCTGCGCGAGATGGACACGGATGCCTCGCTCACCCGTTTGACATTGCATTTCAACGAGGAAAAAACCTCCGGCATCCATCTCTCGCTGCGGCCGATCCGCATTGATCGCCGCCAGTTCCTTGTTGAGGCGGTGCGCCGTCGCCTGGGGCAATCCGCAGCGGTGTAAGATCCACTGGTTTCACGGACCGCCAGGGGTAGTGGGTGCGCTCTGCGAGCGGCGTGGCTTGACTGCCGGCGGCGCTTCCTCCCGCGGCATCCGCCGCAGCGACACCCGGCGCGATACACTTCCGCGTGAGTTTGATACTGTGGAGACCCGCATCGGCCGCATCGCCGTGAAACCCGCCCGCCTGCCGGGTGGCGGGCTGCGCGCCACCCCGGAATACGAGGAATGCCGCCTGGCCGCGGAAAAACCACGGGGTTTCCCTCCACGCCTTGACCCACGAGGCGGAGCACGCCGCCGCCCCCAAGTTCGGGCTCCCGCATTGATCCACCCGGAACTTCGCCTTGCGGTGGGCTGTCCGGCTTACTATCCAAGTGCTCCTCCGCCACCCGTGAAACCTATCCGATTCCTCATTCCAATCGTCATCTGGCTGCTTGCCGTGGTGGCGGCCAGCGCCTCGGATTACCAACCGGCATACCCCGAATTGGCCAGCGGTGCCAGGCAATATGCCTCATTCCCGATCCCTCCGGAACAGTATCCGGCCGTGGATGGAGGGTTGTGGGACGTGCTCATGTCGCGGGTGGAGGCAGATCCTTTCAATCTCGCGGCCACGTTGATATTCTTACTGGCGATCGTCCACACCTTCGCCGCGGGGATCTTCACCAAGCTCGCGCACAAGTATGAACATGCGCACGACGAGGCGTTGAAAATACGCGGCCCGCGTGATGACGAGCACCCGGACGGCGTGCCCGAGGTGTCGTTTCGCGGCACCTTGTTCCACTTCCTCGGCGAGATCGAGGTGGTGTTCGGCCTGTGGGTGATCGTGCTCGGCGCGGCGGCGGTTTATTATCATTCCTGGCTCGATTTCGAGTTGTATCTCTCGCACGACCGCAGTTTCACCGAGCCGATTTTCGTGGTGGTGATCATGGCCATCGCCGCCAGCCGTCCGGTGTTGCGTTTCGCGGAAAACCTGATGTCCCGTGCGTCCGCGCTGGGCGGCGGCACGCCCGCCGCATGGTGGTTGAGCGTGTTGATCATCGCTCCATTGCTCGGCTCATTCATCACCGAGCCGGCCGCCATGACCATCGGAGCCATGTTGTTGGCGCGGAAATTCTTCCGTCACCATCCTTCACCACGGCTGGCCTATGCCACGCTCGGGCTGTTGTTCGTCAATATCTCGATCGGTGGCACGCTCACCCATTTCGCCGCGCCACCCGTGCTCATGGTTGCATCCGAATGGCATTGGTCCACCGGATTCATGTTCCAGCACTACGGCTGGAAGGCGCTGGTCAGCATCCTGCTGAGCTGTGGCGTCTATTACTATTTCTTCCGCCGCGATTTTCCAACGGCTGGGATGGAAAATGTGATGGATGGTGGCACGGCGGGTTCGAGCTGGCAGGAACGCGAAACCGCGGTGCCGGCATGGGTGACCGTCACGCATCTCGGCTTCCTGCTTTGGACGGTTTACACCTCGCACTTTCCGGTGCTCTTCATTGGTGGTTTCCTGTTCTTCCTGGCCTTCGTAATCGCCACCCGCCACCACCAGAACGAGGTGTCCTTGCGCAGCCCGATCCTGGTCGGCTTTTTCCTCGCCGCATTGGTGGTGCATGGCGGCTGCCAGGCTTGGTGGATCTCGCCGGTGATTCGCGCGCTCTCGGCGGACGCGCTGATGATCGAGTCCGCCATTCTCACGGCCTTCAATGACAATGCGGCCATCACTTATCTGGCATCGCAGGTGGAGGGTATCACGCCGGCGGCGAAATATGCGGTGGTGGCGGGCGCGGTGACCGGTGGCGGCCTCACTGTCATCGCCAATGCCCCGAACCCTGCGGGGCAGAGTATTCTCTCGCGTTTCTTCAAGGATGGCATTTCACCGCTTGCCTTGTTTTTCGGGGCCTTGCTGCCGACCTTGATCGCCTACCTGTGCTTCAATTTCCTGCCGTGGAAATACGACCATGCCCCTGTGGAAGATCACGCGGCACCGGCCGCCGGGATTGATGCGTCACCCCCCCCACCATTGATGCCCCATGTTCACCGGTCTTGTTGAAAGTTTAGGAACTGTCCGCGATCTGCAACTTCGTGGCGGGCAGGCGCGGCTGACGCTGGAGATTCCATTCGCCGCCGAGCTGGCCCTTGGGGATTCCGTGGCGGTGAACGGCTGTTGCCTCACGGTGGCCAGCCATAATGAAACCACCGCGTGCTTCGATCTGCTCGCACAGACGCTGCGCGTCACCTCGCTTGGCTTGCTGGTGACGGGCTCACAGGTGAATCTGGAACGTGCGATGCAGGTCGGCGGCCGCTTTGGCGGCCACTTTGTCCAGGGGCATGTGGATGCCACCGGCACGATCACGCGTCTGGAGGCGAGCGGACAAGACCACATCGTGGCCATTGCCCTGCCGCCGGAAATCGAGCGCCTGTGCGTGGACAAGGGCTCGCTCGCGGTGGATGGCATTTCGCTCACCATTGCGGAGCTGGATGATGGCAATGCGGTTTTCTGGATCACGCCGCACACATGGGAGTGCACCCATCTGCACGCCGCGCATACCGGACAGAAGGTGAATCTCGAGGCGGACATGCTCGCCAAGCATGTTGAGAAGCTGCTGGCCGGCAGGCTGGCGGCGCAGTGATCAATTCATCTCGAAGACCTGCCCGCGCGGTTGGTCGCCCCAGTTCCATGGGCCAAAGACTCTGGTCTGCGCGCCGTTGGTGACGGTGATGGTGTAATCCCAGGAACCCGGCATCAGCAAGGAGGCCTTGATCGCGGCCTCGAGGTGAAGTTTTTTTCCAAACCGGCCATTTTGCCGATTTACTCGTTGCGGCTCCGGACAATGTGGGCTTGGTTTTTGGCAAGAAGAACCGCCGGCCCCTCACGGGACCGACGGCCTTCACTCACCGCGGTGCGGCGCTGCTTGGTCCGCTTTGCTAGGGCCAGATCAGGCAGCGTCCGCGCTCCCGGTGGGAGGGGTTTTATCATCCTGCATGCCCGGCACGGCTTCCGACCGGCGCGGCCTCGGGCGCTTCCGTTCGCTTTTCGGCACGTAGCCAAGCGAACGGTATAGCGGCGAGTCTGGGCCGTAGTTCCGGATGTCCGCGCGGATGCCGTTGGCCACCGCCAACAGCATTTGCACGTAGGTTCCGTCCGCCTTGTCGCGCTCCATCTTGAGGCCCGCCAGGGTGGTCCTGGCTTCCCTCATCCGGTTGCGCACTTCCAACGGTCTGGTCGATTCCGCCTCGAATTGCTCGAGGGTGAATCCGGCGAACGCCGCTTCCGGCGCGTATTGCCGCCACGAGGCAATGAATTGCTCGCGGCGTTGTATCACATTCTGGGTCGTCACTTTGGACATGTTTTCTCTTCTTACTAACCCGACTTCGCGGACTGGAAGGCAATTTCAGCTATTTTCACACCTGAAATCCTCTGGAACCCTTGATTTTACAATGCCTGATTTCCGAAATGGCTTGTAGTGCCGACCCACCCCGTTGCGCCGCTCATCTTACAGTGGTGTAATCCTCACATGTTTTTGCGCTGCAAGAAACGCAGGAAGGATGGCAAGGAGCATCACTACTGGAGCATTGTCGAAAATCGCCGGGTCATGGGCGGGCGTGTTTTGCAACGACATGTGCTTTATCTCGGCGAGCTCAACGGCTGCCAGGAAGCCTCCTGGCGCAAGACCGTGGAACTCTTCGGTCAGGATCAAACCGCACCGCAGCAGGCCTCCCTTTTCCCCGAGTCACACTTGCCCGCTCAGCCTGATTCGCTCATTGCCAACATCGGCATCCGCATTTCCCAAATGCGTCTGGAGCATCCACGTCAATGGGGTGCCTGCTGGCTTGGCTGCGAACTGTGGCAGCAGCTCGGCCTCGATGAATTTTGGCGTGAAAAACTCCCGACCGGGCGCCAAGGAGCGCGGTGGGACGAAATCCTTCAAACCCTCGTCCTTTACCGACTCATCGACCCCGGCAGCGAATGGCGACTCCACCGCCACTGGTATGAACACAGCGCCCTACCCGACCTTCTCGGCGCGGACTTCTCGCTCGCCGAAATCCATCGACTTTACGAATGCCACGACCGAATCCTCGAACACAAAACAGCCCTTTTCGATCACCTCACCGAGCGTTGGCGCACGCTCTTTGACGCCAAATTCGAGGTGCTCCTCTATGATCTCACAAGCACCTACTTCGAGAGCAACCCGCCCGAAGATTCCACCGACATGCGCGGCTTCGGCTGCAGTCGAGACAAACGCAGCGACTGCGTCCAAGTCGTCATCGCATTGATCGTCACTCCGGAAGGATTCCCCATCGCCTACGAAGTGCTGCCCGGCAACACCACCGATAAAACCACTCTCGCCGACTTCCTGAAGAAAATCGAAACCCAATATGGCAAGGCCGATCGCATCTGGATCATGGATCGCGGCATCCCCACCGAAGACACCCCAAAGTGGAAGTCACCCTTCACGGAGAAGGCAAGACCCAGACCGCCACACTCACCTATCAGCTTGATCGACAGAAACTGCGGGTCGCGAGGCGGCGGGAAGGTCGCTATCTCCTTCGAACCAACATGACCGACAGCGATCCGGTCAGAATGTGGGAATACTACCTTCAGCTCACCGAGATCGAGCAAGCCTTCAAAGAACTCAAAGGGGATCTGGCGATCCGCCCGATCTATCATCAGCTTCAACGACGCATCGAGGCGCACATCTTCGTCTCATTTTTATCCTACTGTCTGCAGGTCACACTCAAAGCACGTTTGAAACGATGTGCCAGCGGCCTGACTCCTCGTGCCGTTCTGGAGAAGTTTGCGGCCGTTCAGATGCTCGATGTTCACCTTCCGACAAGCGACGGTCGAGAAATCATCCTCACACGCTACACCCAGCCGGAAAAAGATCTCCAACTTCTGCTCCATGAGCTCCAGCTCAAGCTACCCGAGCAAGCCCCACCCAAGATCCAAGCCCCACCGCAGCCGCCATCGAATTGAGCAAATCCTGTAGTGCCGACCTTTTGACCAAGATGTCGTAAAATCAAGGGTTCCAGCCTCAGCCCCCTCCTCAGTCCGCGAAGACGGGCTAAGACTGCCACAGCAG
>JALRFY010000008.1 GCA_023253625.1 Akkermansiaceae bacterium
TGTTTGCTTGCCGGACCCGCTTGGCAGCGGGATCACATGAGACGGCACAGCACAGAAAGCAAACAGCGTGCCAAAATTTCCAGACATCGAAAATCATAGGCGCCCACCCGTGCTGATGACCCTATCGGATAGAGCCTCAAAATCTCAGATTACGCCTTGCAAAGCCAACGGCTTGGCCATAGAAATGTTCTCGTGAAACGGCAGCCGCCGTGCCCAAAAATTATGCTGGACAGATTCTTCGGGAAAGTGAAGCATTGAACCCGACGGAGAGCTTCCAGCACTGCTTTTGGCACGCAGGATGCTGAATCCGAATCGTTCCTCCCTGTTCCGACAACCGGACCAGCAAGGACCAAAGCAGCAACCGAAAACCAACATCAGAATATGCAAAACTACTGCAAAACCATTGGCGCCCTGGCCGCTGCCTCAGCCCTTGTGGCCGGCAACGCTACGGCGGAAGTTGAATACGAACTCCACACCGGATACACCAATGAGTATCTCTTCCGTGGTCTTAACCTCGGCCAGGATCTTGTTGAGGCAGGTTTTGACGCCTCCACCGAGTGGAACGACATCGCCCTGAGCGCAGGTGCCTGGTATGGCTCCTACGACCTGTCCACGGCTGGTGCGTTTCCAGGTGACTTTGACGTCGATGAACTCGATCTCTACGCTGAAGCATCCAAGGACCTGGGCTTCTTGACCGCCGCCATTGGCTACATCTACTACCACAACGAGGACCTCGGAAATTTGCTTGATGACTCCCAGGAAGTTTACTTCGGCCTCTCCAAGGATCTTGGTTTCGCGAACGCCTCGCTGACCTATTTCTGGGATATCGAGACCGACAACGACGGCTACGCCGAGCTGGGCTTGGACCGCAGCTTCGAGCTGAATTCCTGCGTCACGCTCAATCTGGCCACCAACCTGGGTTATCTTGCCGAGCAAGGACAGTGCACCGCATGGACCACGAAACTCGGTTTGGACTGGGCCTTTGTTGAGTCCGCCAAGCTGTCACCTTTCGTGGCACTTTCAATCGCCCTCAGCGATGACACCGACACCGCTTACACGGGTTCGGGCAACGAATTCGTCGCCGGCTCCATGCTGAGCGTCAGCTTCTGATCATCCGGAGTGATCTGACTCCCAAACCAATCCAAGAGCGGCCGCGCGAGCGGCCGCTCTTTTTTGTGGCGATGCTGAAGCTTGATTCCAAAGTCTGGCAGCACCTGATGATCGCGAGCGCCTTGGAGGGGCTTTGCCTGCGGCGGCGCATTTCCGACAGTTGACGGGCGGGCCGCGATCCTCTCACATCCGCGCATGTCCGGGCCATCATCCAAGAAATCCGTTTCCTCACTGAAGTGGATTCTCGGCTACCTCATGCGGGAAAAGAAAATCTTCCTGCCCTCGTTGGCGGCCTTGTTCCTCACTGCCATTCTTTCGCTGGGTTTCCCGTATTTCCTCAAGGAGCTGATTGGCAATCCGGCCGATGCGCTGCGGCGTGAAATCGATCCGGCCCTGGTTCTGGAGCGCTCCAATCGGATCGTGCTGATGTTGGTGGGGGTGCTTGCATTGCAGGCAACCGTGGCTTTTTTCCGTGTGCAGGGGTTCATCCTCTCGGGCGAGTCCGCTCTCAACCGGCTACGCCGGGATCTGTTCGACCATCTGATCCGGCTGCCGATGTCATTTTTCCAGGAGCAACGCTCCGGCGCACTGAGCAACCGTGTCTCCGCCGACCTCGGTGTGGTGCGCGACACCCTGCTCAACACCGTGCCACAGGCGGTGCGCCAAAGCGTGATCCTCGTGGGCGGGCTGGCATTCATCTTCATATCGTCCTGGAAACTCTCGCTGATCATGCTGGGCAGCGTGCCGGTGGTGGTGCTGGCGGTGGCGTTTTTCGGGCGTAAGGTGCGTGGTTACTCGCGTGACGCCCAGGATGCTCTGGCCGAGGCCGGCACCGTGATCGAGGAAACCGTGCAGGGCGCGGCCGATGTCAAGGCGTTCACCAACGAGCCCTTCGAGGGCGGCCGATACTCGCGCGCGCTCGACACATTCCTCGGCGTCACCAGGCGCGGCGCGAAAAACCGCGCTGCATTTCTCTCGTTCGTCATCTTCGCACTGTTCGGCACCATTTCGTTCGTGGTCTGGCATGGTGCCCGCATGCTCGCCACCGGCGAGATCAGCTGGACGAACTTCGCGGCCTTCATTCTGTTTTCAATTTTCGTAGGTGCATCACTCGGTTCGTTTCCGGAAATCGTCTCGCAGCTCCAGCAAACCGCCGGGGCCACCGATCGCCTACGCGCCCTGCTCGACACCCCGCCCGAACGCAGCGATGGCGATGTGGATGCCAGACTTGGCGGTGCCATCGCGTTCGAAAACCTGTCATTCCGCTATCCCTCGCGCCCAGATGTGAGGGTCTTGGAAAATATCGATTTCGCGATCGCCCCCGGCAGCCGCGTGGCTCTCGTAGGCCCCTCCGGAGCAGGCAAATCCACCACTTTTTCCCTGATCCTCGGCTTCAACGAGCCTGAGTGCGGGCGCGTCTTGTTCGATGGCCGCCCCGCATCCTCGTTCGCGTTACGGTGCCTGCGCTCGCAGATCGCCATCGTCCCGCAGGAAGTGCTGCTCTTTGGCGGGTCGATCCGTGAGAATATCGAATACGGCCATCCCGGTGCATCGATGGAGGAAATCGAACGCGCCGCGCGGGAGGCCAATGCCCACGACTTCATCAATGCCCTGCCCGATGGCTACGAGACCCTGGTGGGTCCGCGTGGCACCAAGCTCTCCGGCGGCCAGCGCCAGCGTATCGCCATCGCCCGCGCCATCCTCGCCGATCCACGGATTCTACTACTCGACGAGGCCACATCCGCGCTTGATGCCGACAGCGAGCGTCTCGTGAATGAAGCGCTCGAGCGTCTGATGCGTGGTCGCACCTCACTGGTCATCGCTCACCGGCTTTCCACCGTGCGCCATGCGGAACGCATCCTCGTCTTCAAGAACGGCCGGATAGTCGAAAGCGGCAGCCACGATGAACTCATCGTCGAAAACGGCACATACCGCCTGCTGGTGGACACGCAACTCGTTTGAGGCTCAGCGTTAGCCGCCAACGGCGCATGGCGCTGGTCATTTCTTCGCAGCCGGCGGCGGGAATGGCACGCGCCCGACACCCTGGCATTTCCCGGTGGCGGTGCTGCTGCCGGCAAGGCGGCCGGAGGCGTCGCGGCGCCGGGTGGTTGTGGTCATGCCACGCTGGGTTGTTTCACTTCCGGAGACCCGCCCCGAGGCATCGCGAAAGGTGGTGCGGCTGACACTGCCCGCGGACTGGCTGGTGGTGGCACTGTTGGTCATCCGCCCACTGGAGTCCCGGTAGGTGGTGCGGGATGATCCATGGGCACCGGATTGGCTCGTAGCCGAACCACTGATCCGGCCGCTGGCATCGCGGAAGGTGGTGCGGGTGTTGCCCGCTACCGTGGGATAGGTGGTAGCGGTGCCGGTGATCCGCCCCGTGGCGTCGCGGATCACAGCCCGCTCGGCCCCGCTTGGTGCTTTCTGCCGCTCGATCGTCTGGACGATCCGCCCGGAGGAGTCACGAACCACCTCGCGGCAGCTCTGGGCCGGTGAAGCGCTGGAGAGCGCAAACGACAGCATCAGTGCGGGAAAGAAAATCGCCTTCATATTCATATAGACCGTCATTACGGGGATTTATTCGATTCATTCAACCATTCTCGTCAAAACTGCTGGCTCTGTCTGAAATCCTGCGCAGACTTATCAAATCTTCTCGCATAGTGTGATGTCTGATGGAGTCAGTGGCGATCCGCATGGCGTCGGCCTTTTCAGGCGCAGACCGGGCAGCTGTGGATCTGGGTGAAGAAGTCGTTGCCCTTGTTGTCCACCAGGATGAAGGCGGGGAAGTTTTCCACGGTGATTTTCCAGACCGCCTCCATGCCGAGCTCCGGGAAGGCGACGACTTCCTGGGATTTGATGTGGTGCCGGGCGAGCAGCGCGGCGGGGCCACCGGCCGAGCCGAGATAGAAACCGCCGTGTTTCTTGCAGGCATCGGTGACCGCCTGCGAACGGTTGCCCTTGGCGAGCATCACCATCGACCCGCCGTGCGCCTGGAACAGATCGACATAACTGTCCATGCGCCCGGCAGTGGTCGGCCCGAACGATCCGGACGGCATGCCTTCCGGCGTCTTGGCGGGCCCGGCGTAGTAAACCGGGTAATTCTTGATGTAATCCGGCAGTTCGCCGGTGGATTCGAGGATGTCCTTGATCATCGCATGGGCGATGTCGCGCGCGACGATGATCGTGCCGCTGAGCGACAGCGGGGTGGTGATGGGGTATTTGCCCAAAGTCTTGAGCGTTGCCTCCATGCCGAGGTCGAGGTCGATCTCGACACCCTTGAATTTCCAATCGCGGTATTTTTCCGGTATGAAACGGCCGGGATTCTTTTCGAGTTTCTCGATGAAGATTCCGTCCTTGGTGATCTTCGCCTTGGCCTGCCGGTCGGCCGAGCATGAGACACCGATGCCCACCGGGCAGGAGGCACCGTGACGCGGCAGGCGGACGACGCGGACATCGAGCGCGAAATACTTGCCGCCGAACTGTGCGCCGATTCCGACTTCGCGGGCCATGTGCAGCAGTTCCTTTTCGAGTTCCAGGTCGCGGAACGCCTGCCCGTGCTCGTTGCCCTCGCTGGGCAGCGCGTCGAGATAGCGGGTGGAGGCCAGCTTGACCGTCTTGAGACAGGCCTCGGCGGAGGTGCCTCCAATCACGAAGACGAGGTGGTATGGAGGGCACGCGGCGGTGCCAAGCGACTTCATTTTCTCAAGGCAGAACAGCTTGAGTCGAGCCGGATTCAGCAAGGCCTTGGTTTCCTGATAGAGAAACGTCTTGTTGGCCGAACCGCCGCCCTTGCTGACGAAGAGGAATTGGTAGGCATCGCCCGCCGTGGCATACAAGTCGATCTGCGCGGGCAGGTTGGTCTTGGTATTGACCTCGTCATACATGCTAAGCGGCGCGGTCTGCGAGTATCGCAGGTTCTCGCGGGTGTAAGTCTGGTGGATGCCTTTGGACAGGAACTCAGCGTCGTCGCAACCGGTCCACACCTGCTGGCCTTTCTTGCCGATCACGGTCGCAGTGCCGGTGTCCTGACAGAAGGGCAGGATGCCGTGCGCGGCGATCTCGGCGTTTTTCAACATCATCAGCGCCACCATGCGGTCGTTTTCCGAAGCTTCCTGGTCATCGAGAATCGCGGCGACCTGCTGAAGGTGGGACGGGCGCAGGGTGAAATTGATCGCCTTGACGGCTTCCGCAGCGAGCAGCGACAGCGCTTCGGGCTCCACCATGAGGACCGGCATGCCATTGAACTCGGTCACCGAGACGTGCTCCTTGCTGATGCACTCGTATTCGGTGTTGTCGGCTCCGAGCGGGAAAGGATTCTGGTAAAAAAACGGTTTGTCGGCCATGGTTTGTCGCACATTTTCTAGGGGCGCGGGCCGCGTCGCGCAAATGGTTTCGCTGAAGATGTCAAGGCGGGCGCGGCGAATCACAAAATACGAGTTCGTCTGCCCAAAGTTCAGCCGACCGCCTTCTCCAGCAATGCTCCGAACTTCCGGGCCGCTTCTTCATAGACGGGTGCCAGCGAGCGGTCCGGCATGAGTCCTGATCCGGTCTCGGGACGGCAGAAGGAGGTTTGGAGCGAATCCAGTGGCTCGCCTGCGGCCGCAGCGGCCAGAAGCGCGGCACCAAGTGCGGCGGAGTTTCCGATCTCCAGCCGCTCGACGGGCGCTTGGAACACATCCGCAACCAGCTGCCCGATGCCGTCGTTCTTGGACGCGCCACCGGTGAGCCGAATGCGTTCCGGTTTCACCGCCATCCATTCGGAATGGCGGCGCATGTTGAGGAATTGCCCTTCCAGCAGGGCACGGATTTGAAGTCCGGGATGTTCGCCACCGGTAAACTCCGCGCTGCCTTCCATTACCGGTCCGGAAAAATCGTGCCGCGGGGTGATTTCCGGCCCGAAGAACGGCAGCATCAGGTTTTTCCCGGCCGTTTCCCGGGTTTCCTCCAGTGCGGCACAATCGAAGGCACTCCAATCGACACCTAGCCTGTCGCGTAGCGCCTCGCGTGCCAGCGATCCATTGCGAAAACAGATCAACGACATGAATCCGCCCGCCGGATTTCCGAACACGTGGCCGAAGCCGTTGGGATCGGTTATCGGGGCCGGCATGGCGGCGAAGAAGGTGTCGCTGGTGCCCAGTGAAATCACGATATTGCCCGGCGCAGTGGCTCCCATGCCGACCAGTGAGGCCGGGTTGTCGCCGGTGAAAAGCGCGCAGCGGCAGCCGGCGGACAGACCGTATTTTTTCACGAAATACGGTGAAACGAGACCCTGCACGGTGGTGACTGATGCGGGCATGGGAAGTTTTTCCAACAAGCCCGGCGCGGTGGCTTCAAGCAAGTTGGCATCCCACGTCAGCGCTGCCAGGTTCAGCAAGTTCATGCCAGCGGCGTCGCCGAAATCGACCGACACGGATTTTCCACACAGCACCGATGCCATGAATGAGCTGACCAGATGAATGTGCCTCGTGCGTTTGTAATCCGCCGGCGATTGCTTGAAAAACCGCCGGATCTGCGGACCAGTGAAGCGCTCAATGGCGACCGAGCCGCTGCGGCGGCAGACTTCCCCCGGTCCGCCCAGCACAGCCGCGATCTCGGCGCATTCCTTACCGGTGGAGGTATCCATCCAGATCGGCGAGGTGGCGCGCGTGAGCGACGGGGCGAGCTGTCCGGCAAGACCGGGAGTCACATCCAGCATCGCAAGCCGCTCGTTGAATGTTTCGTCCAAATAGACCGACCCGTGCTGCTGGCCGGAGCCGGCGATCATTTCCACCTTTGAGAGATCCGTAGCCTTGCAAAGCTTGGCAAACAAAAGATCCAGCGCGTCCAGCCACATCCTCGGATCCGCGTGAACCTCGCCTGACAGACCGCCGGGAATGAAACCGCTGGGTGATCCATATTGCGGCAGCTCCGCACCGAAATTGACCGATTGCTGGCACGCGATTTCACCCGTGGCGGGATCGATCAAAACTGCGGTGAGCGACTGTGTGGAGGAATCAAAGCCAAGAAACATGCGCGGACTTTGCCGGTTTCCACGGATTTTCCAAGTGGAAGATGGACTTCCCGGAGAGAGGAAAAATTACCATCAAGAATTCAGTGGAGGAGGAGGAAAAATCAAAGGTCCCGAAAAGCCGCCGCACCAAGCCTGACCGCTTCCCCTGGAACCTCACGATCCTCGTCGAGGGAGTGGTCATCCCCGAAGAAGTGCGCGCCAATCCTGATCAATGGGTTGAAATCGGCGAAGAGCATCACGGCGCAGGCCGAGTCATTATCATTCTTTGATCATCCGTGTGAATCCGTGTCCATCCGTGGTTTCAATTCTTTTTCCAGGATCAGCATTTCTTGCTGTGCGAAGGGTGCGGGAACGAGGACCGGACCTCGTGCGTTCACATGCGGGTTTTCCATGACGCCCATGCTCACCTGGCCTCGCGCCGCGCGCGGTCGCGGCGCAGGCTTTCGATCGTGACCCGCGGCCGCAGAATCCAGCGGCCGTAAATCCATCCGGCCAGCGCGCCGCCGAAATGACAGGCATGGCCCATTTGGAACAAGTCGCCGTAACCGCGGCGCGTCAACCAGCGGCCGCCATCCGACACCCATGGCAGGTTCAAGTCCGGGTTCATCAAGGCGAGCAACAACGCCGCCAGCAAGATGCCCATTCCCAGGCTTCGCCCGGACAACGGCAGCGGCATCATCCGCGATTGCGGCGACAGTGTGGTGAGCAGCAACAAAAGCGCCATGCAGCCGCCAGATATGCCCACCAGCAGTCCGCTGCCGAGAAACAGATGGAACAGGCCACCGCCCAACACCCCCGCCAGCGTCGCGCACAGCATCGTCCGGGCACCGGTCATGTGCTCGATGCGGGACCCGATCAGCAGCAGGAACAACACGTTCAGCAGGACATGCCACCATGCGCCGTGCAATAATGAATGGGTGAAAAGCTGCCAGGCTTTTCCTGTTAGAAAACCCTGCCGGCCCAGACCGAAGGTTTCATACCACCCGATGCCGGGCGCGGCGAGGAAGATGGCGAGATGGATGAGGAGCAAGCCTGCCGCGACACCCAGCGTGGCACGGGCTCGCGCCAGGTTGGCAAAATTACGGCCGGCGGTGGCGATGGGTCCGCCTGGATCGAGCATGGCCGGGATTTTCCGCTGGATGGTTTATTCCACCACATGCGCGCGCGGTTCGCGACGCACGGTGTCCGTAGCACCGGCGGTGGTCACGAACGGCCCGCCTTCCAGCGGGGCGACGCCGGTGGACGCGACGTCGGGCATTTCCGACGGCCTCCCGGCGAGCGGGAAATCCTTGCGCAGCGGATAGAACGGATAGCCCTCCCACATCAGGATGCGCTTGAGATGGGGGTGGCCGGAAAAACGGATGCCCATCATGTCATAAATCTCACGCTCGTGCCAATCGGCCCCCGGCCAGAGGTCGGTGGCGGTGGGCACTTCCTCGTCTTCCGATACCTTGGCCTTGATGCGCAGGTGCTTCGAGTCATCCACGGTGGCCAGTTCGTAAACCACCTCGAAGCGCGGATCGTCGCCGAAGTGATCGAGGCTCGATAGATCAATGATCATTTCATACCCGAGATCCTCACGGCATTTTTTCAACGCATCATGCAGGGTTGGCAGCGAGACGTTCAGCGTGTGTTCGCCACGGAATTCCACCGTACCAACCACGCCCTTGCCGAGCGTTTCACAGAGCCGTTTCACATCTTCTTGAGCAGCCATGGCATGGGTTTTTCAGGCGTTTTCCTCGAAGAAGACCTTTTTCTGCGCGAGCGTCGACTCCTCGCCCTCGATCTTCTTCTGCAATTTCATCAGCCCCTCGATCAAGGCCTCGGGCCGCGGCGGGCAGCCGGAAATGTAAACATCCACGGGAATCAGGCGGTCGATGCCCTGCAATACCGCATAACTCCGGTACATGCCGCCGCTCGACGCGCACGCGCCCATCGCCACGCACCATTTCGGCTCCGGCATCTGGTCCCAGATGCGTTTCACCGCCAGCGCCATCTTGTAGGTCACCGTGCCGGAAACAATCAACACGTCCGCCTGGCGCGGCGAAAAGCGCATCACCTCCATGCCGAAGCGCGAGATATCAAAGCGGCTCGACGCCGTGGCCATCAGCTCGATCGCGCAGCACGCCAGACCCATCGGCATCGGCCAGAGCGAGTGCTTGCGCATCCAGTTGATCGCCGCGTCCACGCGGGTGACGATCACGTTGCCCTCGATCTTCGAATCGTAGGCGGTGTGGAGGGTGTTTGAAGGGCTGACCATGATACGGGCGGGCTGCCGCGGAATCTGGCCGCGGACAACCGGTCTCTCAAGCCGTTTGTGGAAAAAATCCGGCATTGGAGCAAGTGTCACGCGTTTCCCGGCGACCCGATCTCCATGACCCGCCTTTCCAGCACGCGAGGTTTGATGTCACCGAGCCGCCGCGGGTCGTCGGGATCACCCAAACCACCGGCGGCCGAATCGACCCGGAGGCGGATCCTGTCGAGCTGGCCGAGTCGGCGCGCCAAATCGTAATGCGGATTTCGGCACAGCAGCCGTTCGAGGCGCTCTGAAAGCCCTTCATCCACGGCATCGGACACCACCAGCACGTAGCCATGGCCGCCCTTGCAGGAACCGCATGGCTGCAGCCACGCTGCGGAAGGACGGTCCACACCATCGGGCCACAATGCCGCGAAACAATCGGCTACAAACGGCTCGGAAAGCTTTTCACCGCGAAGGTCACTGACGTTTCCCGCCCGGCCGAGAAACCTCAGGGTGGGCGTGAGCGCGCAATGGCCGTCGCACTCGACCATGTCGCCCAGTCGGTAGCGCCAGAGGCCGCCGCCATTGCTCACCACGACCTCATAGGTTTTACCGCGTTCCAATGCATGCGCGCCCAACACGTCGCCCTCCGCGGAAACAAACTCGAAAAAATGCGACGTCACCGCGAGCGGGTATGATCCGCGCCACGGAATGGTGACGACGGCCTCGGTGGCGAGCAGACCCTTCGCTTGCACCCGGCAATGTGGAAACCGGCGGGCTATTTCACGCATGCCGGGCGCGGCAGCCATGTCGCCCCAGCAACTGATCACCCGCAAGCCGGGCCACCAGCCGGAAGGTTGGCCCTCTCCGACACGCCGCAGCTCAGCTGATCGGCTCTTCTCCATCCCGTCCAATATCTCATCCCATCCACTGGCAGCAGCCTCCAGAATCAAACCCAGGAACGAGGGGTGCCAGACGGAGATCAACCGCAAGTCGCGACGCGCCAGCAAACACGCCGCCGTGCGTTTCCAGAAAACCTGCACATTCCGCTCGTGACGCAGTCCGGCGGGCGCGGCCATCACCCGGCGGGCCAACCACGCCTTCCAACCGCCCAAATAATCCGCATCGTCGGCAAACCCCACCGGCACCACACCCTGTGCGGATTCGTCACCGGTCATCGGTGAGATCGACCAATACGCCGGGCCTGACAGAATTCCCGGCTCAAGCCTTGCGAGATCGAACATCCACGCGCCAACCGCTTCCGCGAACGCATGGTGCAGCGATGGCGTGAATGGAATCAGCTTGCGCGCACCTGAAGATCCGCTGGTCGGTGCCAGATGGCTTACGGTCTCCGCTCCCAACACCCTGCTTTCGCCTCCGCGAATCCGCTCGATCCAAGGCTCGAAGCCGCCCGGGTCGCGGAGCGGCACCTTGCGCCGGAAGTCCTCATGACTCCGGATCGATGCAAACCCGTGTTCCCGGCCGAACGCGCTGTCGGCATCCGCCGCCAAGCGCCGCGCCAGCCATGCCAGCTGCGTTTTCCCCGGATCGCGAAGCGCGCGTGCAAACCGGGCCGCCGCCAGGGAATTCCCCGCAGTCCACAAACCCTGTGCCATGGCGGTCGCAACACTCATCTTTCATAATCCCCGGATCATTCGTCGCCCGGCGCGCGTCAGGTTTTCATCGTCGATTTCCGTGAGGCAGGCCAGTTCGTCACCATCGCGCCATCCCGGGTTGCGCTGGAAGAAACATGCCACATGTGGATCATCACCGCGTCCGTCCGGCACCTTCGCCAACGCATCTTTCAACCGGTGTGGCAGGGCAAAACGAACCACGCCCGATTCGGAATCGTAGCATTGGCCAAACCGCTCGCGGCAGATCGAATCGCGCAAGATCCGGACGCCATCAGGCAGCTCCATATCGAAACGCGGCCAGAACTCGCGCCAGAAAACCGGCAGGAAGCGATAGGTGCGAAAGCCAGCCGAGAGCAACAGCCACCAACAACGGCCCGCTGACATCGATGCCTTGACCTCCCTCACCATCGCGATCCATCCACGCGCCAGCACCGGCGAATTCCAACACGTCGGCGACATGATCGTGTCGCCGGAATAGATGATATCGAGTGCCTCGTCCCCGATCATCGTCCGATAGGCCAGCAAGGTGGAAAACCCCACCAATTCCGATCCCTTCCACACCCGCAGCACATGCGTCTTCTCGCGCATGTCCGCCGTGAACTGCCGCTCGTCCACACCCTCGAAATGCCGCTCCAGCAGGCGGCGCATTTCCATGACCTCCTCTTCTGTTAGATCGGCCCGATCACAATGAGCTGCGTTGAGGGCGGTTTCCTTGAGCGGGTTCATGATATCACAGAGTCGCGCAGTCGGGCCGGATCATCCGGCCGCGGGTTTCAACCCATCGATCCGGAAAACCTCCGCCGCCGACGGAATAGATCACCGTGCGGTAGGAAATACCCATGCGGCGCCATCCCTGCCAGACCGGGTCGGCAGCATCAAGACCGAGCGCAAGCCATTCGATTTTTCTCGCACGCGCCACCGCCACAAGCCCGCGCCACAACTCCGGAATCACCCCCTGGCAACCCTCCGCCACCGCGAAAGGAAACACGGTGGCCAGCGGCAGGCGACCGCCCTCGCATGGCAATCCGGGCCAACCAAGGCACACCGCGCCGGCACCGATCACCGGCCTCATCCACCGCATCCATCGGGGATAGCCATGCACGACGACCTGTTTCCACCACGATTGATCCCACACTCCAGCCGCGCCCACGATGCGCCCGCCACGCCGCACGACCGCGATGTCGTCGATTCTGAATCCGGATGCCTCGAGTGCGCACCAGCGTGCCTTGTCCCAAGTAAGTGCAAGATCATGACGGGCTGCCTCGCGGTGGAGAAAATCCGTCAACTCCTCATGCGATTCCACACACGAGGTGGTTTTCACTCCACCCTGGAGCGGCACAGGCGTGACCCGCGTGAGATATTCCGCCATGCGCCGATAGCGGGGCAATCCGCTCGCACGGCTCTCGAAAACCCGCCGGGCACGCATGTTGTCGGCATCGACGCTGGTGAACCAACCGATGGCATCCGTTCCCGCAATCCGCCGTGCCAGTTCCGCATAGCCCTCGCGCAGCACCCGTATCGAACCCTCCGTGCCGGATGCCATGCGCAGCCCGTGAAGATAACCAATTCGTGACGGTTCACCGCGCCACCACGCCTCGCGCAATGACCATGCGCCAGCACTCAGCAGACGTCCCTCACGGCGTGCGAGCAAAGTGTGTTCTTCAATACCTGCTGGAGCGGGACATGCAAAATACGATGGCTCGCGTGAGAATCCGATCCGCAGGGCGCCCTGCATCGGCACGGTCCGCAACAGCTCGCGGATCTCCGCGTCATCGGACGGTTTCGCCATGGCGAACTCCGTGCGGCTCATTGCGCCGGAATGAATCTTCCAGTCCATGATTCGTCACCCAACGGATAGTGGTCGCGCATGCTCACATCGCCGCGATGCATCGCGTTGATCAGGTAGAAATTCCGCCACATGAAAGCATTCGTGCGGTTCACCGGATCGAAGCCGCGCCGCAGAATGCTCGGCCACGAGTAAAACCTCCGCCGTGCGCCGATGCAGTGGCGCCGCAAGTCCTCGGCCTCGATACCCACCGGGCGGAACGAGATGCGGTTGTAGCTGTAGCTTTCATCCAGCCACCACGCATCATACAGCAGGCGGCCCTCATCGCGCAGCCGCGCATACAACGGCGTGCCTGGAAAGGGGGTCAGATGATTGAACGCGGCGATATACATCCCGTGCCCGATCGCGAACTCCACCGTCGGCGCGAAACTGTCCACCGTATCGCCGTCATAACCGAAAACGAAGGTGCCATAGACCCTGATCCGGTGGCGGCGCAGATTGGCCAAGGCTTTCTCAAAACCGCCGCGCGACAGGTTGAAGGTTTTGTTCATCGCAGTCAGGTTGGCGGGATTCAGGCTTTCGAAACCGATCAGCACGCCCTGGCAGCCACTGCGCACCATCAGATCGAGGAATTCCTCGTCGTGCGCGGCATTGATGCTCGATTGGCTCACCCAGCGCAGCTTGAGCGGAATCAATGCGCGCAGGAACTCCTTCGCCTGCGCCAGGTTGGAAGTGATGTTGTCATCCACGAAGAAGACCAGTTTCCGCGAATCCTTGATCTCGCGCAGCTCGTCAAGAATCACATCCACCGGGCGACGCGTCTGGCTGGAGTTGAACACCGTCTGCACGGCGCAAAAATCGCATTTGAAATGGCAGCCGCGCCCGGCCTCCACGAGACCCACCTTCAGATATCGCTTGCCATGGAAGATCGAACGGTCCGGCCGCATCCGTTCCAGGGACGGCCTGCCGGTGGAGCGGTAGAATTTCTGCAAGGTGCCGTGGCGAAAGTCATCCAGCAACCGCGGCCAGGATTCTTCCGCCTCGCCCACCACCACCGCCTCGGCGTGTCCGGCCACTTCTTCAGGACACAGACTGGCGTGGAACCCGCCCATCACCACCGGCACGCCGCGTGCGCGGTAGGTGCTGGCGATCTGATAGGCGCGCCGTGCGGTGTAGGTCTCCACGCTGATCGCCACCAGATCGGTGGGTTCGTCGAACGGGATGGTTTCCATCCGGTCGTCGTAAAACCGGATTCCCACATCATCCGGCGTCAGTCCCGCCAGCGTGGCGGCTGGCAAGGGCTCCATTTGCCAGGTCCGCACGTAGGAACGGTCGCCGGCGCGGCGGCCGATGCAGGGATGGATGATGGTCAGACGCATGATTCGGATTCCAGGCTTGTGGTTGCCCGTCCACCAGGCGCGCGGCCGATGATCCAGTCGCAGTTGTAATACCGGCTCAGGTTGTGCGCATAAAAGCGGTATCCAAGATTGGTGCCGATACGTACCGCAAGCGGAGCCGGCGAGTGGCGGATGCGGCGGAAAATCGAGCGCACGCCATAGGCATGCTTCCATGCAGTCTCAATACCCTGCTGGAGTTGTTGGACACTCATCCGCTTCGGTTGGAACACGACATGCTGGCCGTCATACAACTCCCAATCGCGGGTGAGTATCCGCCCTTCCGCCTGGAGCCTCAGATACAATGGCGTGTTCGGAAAGGGTGTCACCACCGCGAAGCGGGGCAGATCCACCTTTGCCTGCACCGCGAACTCCGCGGTCCGCATGAACACATCCGGATCGTCATCGTCCAAGCCAAAAACAAAGCAGCCTTGCAATGCGATGCCGTGGTCATGCAGGCGCTCCACCACCCGCGCGAATTTTTCCGGCGAGTTGAATCCCTTGCCGCTCTCGCGCAGGTTCGTGTTCGAGATCGACTCCAGTCCCATCAACAAGCCCCGACAGCCACTGCGTGCGGCCAGCTCCAGCAGTTCGTCGTCCTCGGCAAGCAAAACGGTGCTCAGGCCGTACCAATGCAGCTTCAGCGGAATCAGCGCGCTGAACAACTGCTTCGCATAACCGCGGTGCGATATCAGGTTGAGATCGATGAAGATGATCCTTCTCGCACCGCGCGAACGGATATCGGCGATCACCTCCTCGACCGGCTTCTGCAGGGGCTTTCGCCCCCAGGCGGTTGGCACCACGCAGAAATCACAGTTGTGGATGCAGGCGCGGGTCGCCTCGAACACATCGCTTGTGATGTAGTGCTTCGAAGGCAACAGTTCGCGTCGTGGAAACGGCCGGCCCGCGAGGCTGAGATCCGGCGCCTGGTGATAGGCGGCTTTCAGGCCGCCCGCGGCGAAATCATATAACAATTGGGGCCATGTGTCCTCGGCGTAACCAATCACTATGGCATCCGCATGCGGTGCCGCGTCATCCGGAATCAAGGTCACGTGCGGGCCGCCCAATACCACCGTGATGCCGCGGGCGCGGAAACGGGCCGCCAGTTCGTAAGCCCGCTTCGCCGTGCCGGTGATCACCGTGATGCCCACCAAATCCGCCTGCAAATCATCAGGAACGTCCTGGATGCCCTCGTCAATCAGGGTCAACTCCGCGGGAAAATCGTCCGGAACCAATGCCGCGAGCGTGGTGAGTGTGAGTGGTTGGTAGCGCAGCGATTTCTTGAAAATCCCCTTGCGGTGGCGATAGAGCGGTCCCTTCGGAGAGATGAGCGCGATGCGCCACCGTCCGGTGGAAGGGTCACGTTGCGGCGGAATGCGGGATGCGGTCATGCGATCTTGCCTGGGATGTTAGTTTTCATGCTCTGCCGCAAGCTCCGCCGGACGAACCATGCCCAGCGGAGCCAGGCTCATCCTGCCCAGAGACCGGAAGAAGCCGAGCAGGAAACGACCATACGATGGCGCGTAGAGCGCGCGCGGCAGCCGGTCCCACACCAGGCGGTGCGCCCGTGCCAGATGATAACTTGGCACCTGCGGGAACAAGTGGTGCTCAAGGTGGTGGTTTTCATCGAGGAAAAGGAAACGCACCAGCGCGTTGCTGCGCACGGTCCGGCTCGAAAGATGGATGTCCTCCGGATCGCCCAGGGCATGCGAGGCAAGCCCCCGCAGGTTGGTGAGCGCCATCATCACCAGCGACGGACCGATCCAACAGGTCATCAACTGCCCGGCGGAGAATGTTTTCACCAGCCACACCGCGGAAGCCGCGATCAGGGTTGTTTCGATCAAAATCATCGCACGCACCCTTGCCGATGCCCCGCGCATGCCAAGCATGGGGATCAACAGGATATACAATACGCTGCCGAAAACCAATTGCAGGAGATAGGCGCACCACACGAGCAGCGGCTTGTTGAGATGCTGGCGGTAGGTGCCGTAATCCATCGCGCGCCCGAACTCGAAGTGATGGTCGGTATGCGTCTTGCGGTAGGCGCTTGCGGAAACCAGCAGCGGCAGGCCGCACATGAAGCTCCAGAAATGGTTCGCCGCAGGAGACTTCGCCAGCAAGCCGTGCAGGCCGTCGTGCATGAGGATCCCCAATGTATTCATCGCCACGCCCATGAGCAGCACACCGCTGGCCAGCATCCACCACGAGCCTTGCGCACAAGCCGCGAGACAAGCACCAGTGAGATAAAGGCACACGAACGGCGCGACCTCGGCGATGCGCTTCATGGTTGAAATCCGGTGACATGCCTCGATCTCCGCCTCGATGCCGGCAAGCGCCGCGGGATCGATCCGGCGCGAGCGCGCGATGCTTTCACGCTCGACGATGGTGTCGGGCGGCATGTTCACGGTTTGCGCGTTTCAACATCCGTCGGGCGGGACCATGCCATCAACCCGAAGATCAAGGCCAGGCTGGCGATCGCGAACAAGCTCCTTCCGCGGCTGATGTCGAAGGTTTCCTCGATGGTCGTCATGAACACCAGCTTGTTCGCCAGACGGATGCCGAACAAGACCAGTGCGGGAATCACCAACGCCCGCAGCCGTTGCGGCTTCAGGCACAACAAGGCCAGCATGACACCGAACGCGAGCAGATAGGCGGCTGAAAATTTACCGATCATTGCCAGCCGCGCATCGACCTCCAGTTCCGTGCCGAGAAACACGCGGGTGATGCCACCGAGCGCGCCGGCGGGCATGGCCAACAACGCACCGCCGAGAACCAGATGGTAAACGGCGGCAAGGCCCGTGGTGATCCTGAACCAAGTAGGTTTCATCGACCGCAGGCTAGGTATTGCCGGGGCTGTGGCAAGCATTCCCGTGAGCCTGTCGATGAAAAGCGGCCTCGCGGTTTTACGGAGGCGCTTTTACGGATTGGCATGCGCTGGCCGGCGGTTGTTAATGCGCCATGCCACACGTCCTGCTGGTTGAAGACGAGCCCGCCATCGCCGACACGCTCGTCTATGCGCTGCAAACCGAATGTTTCGCAGTGACGCACCGGCTCACCGCCGCAGACGCGCTCACCGACGCCAGGGCCACTGCGTTCGACCTCGCCATACTCGACATCGGCCTGCCCGACATGAGCGGACTCGACTTATGCCGGAAGCTGCGCGAAATCTCGCCGGTCCCCGTGCTTTTCCTCACCGCCCGCGACGGCGAGACCGACCGCATTCTCGGCTTGGAAATCGGCGGCGACGACTATGTCACCAAGCCGTTCTCGCCGCGCGAGATCGTCGCCCGTGTCCGCGCCATCCTGCGGCGCACGAACCACGCGGCTCCCGCGCCATCCGCCACCCCGCCGCGCTTGCTCCACCACGATCCCGCCGCGATGCGGTTTTCCTGCCATGGCGCAGTGCTCGATCTCACCGCCCACGAATACAAGCTCCTGCTCGTCCTGATGGAAAAGCCAGGCCGCGTCTTCACCCGCGACCAACTGCTCGACCATGCGTGGCAGGACCCCGGCGCGGTGACCGACCGCACGGTGGACGCCCACATCAAATCAATCCGGGCGAAACTCCGCGCCGCCCGCGCCGGTGCCGAGAACCTCATCGAGACCCGCCGCGGACTCGGCTACAGCCTCGCGACTGAATCTTGATTTCAGCTTTAATCGGAAAATGCGCCTTACCCGCGTCACCCTGTTCTTCATCGCGTTCATCATCGCGCTGGGATTCTATCAGCTTGCGCGATATTTCCTGGCGGATGTCGAGCCGCAGACCTATCAGGCCACCGAGGAAATGATGGTGGACGCCGCGCACCTGCTGGCGGAAATCGTCGAAGCGGACATGCGCGCCGGCGATCTGCGTGGCGACGAACTGGCCGCCGCCTTCGATGCCGCCCGCGCCCGCCGCTTCGATGCCCGCATTTATGAATATCGAAAAACGGCCGTCGGCATTCACGCCTACATCACCGATGCCAAGGGAACGGTCGTCTTCGATTCCGAAAACGGCCGCCGCACCGGCATGGACTTCGGCGACATGCGCGATGTCTCCCTCACTCTGAAAGGAAAATACGGCGCGCGCAGCAGCCGCGAGACTCCGAACGACCACACCACGTCCGTCCTCTACGTCGCCGCTCCGATCGGCGATCCCGCTTCTCCGATCGGCGTTCTCACCGTTTTCAAGCCGCAGCTTGACGTGATGCCGCTGGTGCGCGAGCGCCGCCGCATCATCTACACCGCCTGCGCCCTCATTGGCGGCGGCATTTTGTTTCTCATTGCCGCGGTGTTCCTCTGGCTGTTCCGCCCGATCGGCCGGATCACCGATTACGCCCGTGCCGTCGAGCGCGGCGAACGTCCGCCCAAGCCGCGCATCGGCATCGGCCGCGAGGTGAACACGCTCGCCAGCGCGCTTGACTCGATGCGCGACGCGCTTGAAGGCCGCCAATACGCCGAGCGCTACATCCGCACGCTCACCCACGAAATGAAAAGCCCGCTCGCCGCCATCCGCGGCGCGGCCGAGCTGCTCGACGAAGACATGCCCGCTGAAACCCGCAAGCGCTTCCTCGAGAATATCCTCGCCGAAACCTCGCGCTCCGAACGGCTCATCAACCGCCTGCTCGAACTCTCCGCCATCGAAAGCCGCAAGTCGCTCGACTCCGTCCGCGAGTTGGACTGCCTCGAAATCGTCCACCGGGCCATCGAACAAGCCCGCCCGCTCGCCGAGATCGCAGGCGTCCCGATTGAGACGGATTTTCCGGATCACCCCGCCCTCATCCACGGCGATGCATTCATCCTCCGGGCCACCGTCACCAACCTGTTGGAAAACGCCATCGATTTTTCGCCGCGCGGCGGTGCCATCGTCATCCGGCTTTCCTTCAATGAATCACAAGCCGTGCTCGCCATCCGCGACCACGGCCCCGGCATCCCGGACTACGCCCGCGAGCGGGTCTTCGAGCGTTTTTATTCGCTGCGCCACCACGGCCACGGCCGCAAAGGCACCGGCCTCGGCCTCACCCTCGTCAGGGAAGCCGCCGAACTCCACGGCGGATCGATCGCCCTCGATCCCGCCCCCGGCGGCGGCACCGTGGCCAGGCTGGCGCTTCCTTTGGCTTGAGACCTGTTGCGCCAGTCATGCAACATCAGGCCTTGTGAATCCTTTAGAACCCGGTATTTTGCGGCTGTTGTCACATGCTGCAAACCTCCCCAACCAAGGATCCCACCCAGCCGAAGTGCTCTCCGGCCTACGTGAAATTCGTGCAACAAAGCCGGAGAGTCCTGGGCTTGCCCGAGAAATCCGCACCGACCGAGAGATTGAATCCCTCGTTGCATGGGCTGATGCAAGAGGTGCTCTATGGATCAAAACCTCCGCGCCAAAAACGGACGAACTGACCGGTGGTGAGCATCTCGTCGAAATCGATGAGAATGCCGGAATCGTTTTCAAATCCACCCATCCCGGGAAATTCGGCTACTCGGCCGACGTCGAGTTGGTTCACCCGCGCGGATGGAAAGCCAAGCCACGCATCACCGCGGGATTGGTGGATGCAACGCCGGAGGAATATCTCTTCCGCCTTGCGATGCAGAACGAACTGTTTCGCGACGAGATCCGGGTAATGGGTGTCGCGCGGTTTCCGCAAGGTCTCTCGGTGTTGACGACGCAACCGTTCTACGAAGGAGACCGCACCGATCAGGCCTATATCGACGCATGGTTCGAAAGCCCCGGCTGGCGGAAGCTGCCGGACAAGCCCGGCGCGTTTACAATGCGGTGAAGGACCTGCTCGTCATGGATGCGCTGCCACGAAACGTGCTCACGCTCCGCAACGGCGACCGGATGCCCTTCGACGTGGTGGTCGTCCGGCCATCCGGGCATTTGAAGTCGAGGCTGGGTTTGTAAACCCAAATTCCAAAACGAAAACCACGGCCCGAAAGGGATTCAATGGCACGGACAGCAATTGCAGCCGTCACAGGGATTGCAGTCGCAGCAGCCGGTATCGCCCGGGCCGCAGTCGATCAGGGAATCGCAGCAGCCGCCCTTGCCCGTGCCACGCGGAGTGGAACAGTCGCAGCAATCTATGTTTTCACCATAATTTCACAAAACCAACATCAAATCCTCACGGCGTGCGGGTGGAAATACGCGCATGCCCACCATCCATGCCATACTTGCCAGCGCGTTGGCGGCGCTGACCGTGCCACTCGCCGGCCAGCAGCTCGACCAGGCGGAAGTCCGCATTCCCTACAGTGAACTCAAGCGGTTGCTCGACCGTGCCACACCCGCAGCGGTGACGGAGAAACCGGAGCCGCCGGAGCCCGCACTGTTGTCGGCGCGGCTGCGTTTTTCGATCGAGGACGGACAGCCGGTCATCGACGCCACCTTCCGCACGCTGGCATTCGGCGACAAGGTGGCGCTGGTCCCGTTGATCGGCGGCGATGTGACACTGGAAAGCCAGGGCGGGGAAAACGATGTGCTGCTCGTCGAAAACGAACAGCTCTGCCTCGCCAGCGAAAAGGCCGGCGCGCGCACGCTACAGCTGCGCCTGCTGCCTCTGGTCACCGGGGATGGCTTCTCAATCACGCTGCCACCCTGCCCGTCGGCGATCTTCGAAACCGGCGGATTGCCGGAAGACCGGTCGGTCACGCTGAATGCGAACGACCGCGAGGATGCACTCACATCCGGCCAGATCCGCCCGCTCTCGGTTAATGGCAACACATTCACTGTCCGCCTGCTCGACGACCGGGAAACGCGCGAGGCCTTGATGCCGCCGGAGCCGTCGGAATGGAGCTGGCAGCATCAGGCATTGGTCGTGCCGTCCGAAGGCGAGTTGATCTATCAGACCGTCACCCGCGCCGCCGCCGCGGGCGGTTCGGGCGTGGAGGCGCGGCTGCCGATGCCGCAGGATGCGCGGAATATCGAGGTCTCAGGCGACGACCTCGCATCACACACGGAAATCCGCGGCGAGAACCGCTCGCTCGCTCTCGCGCTGACCTGGAAATCACGCGGCATCCTCGACCGCAAGTTGTCCATCTCTTACCGCATGCCATTGCGCCCGCTTGACACCACCTGGCGGTTGCAAGCGCCGGGCGTGGACGACGACACGCGCAGCCGCTTCATCATCGCCACCTCGCCGTTTCTCGACTACACGGCGGATGGATTGA
>JALRFY010000047.1 GCA_023253625.1 Akkermansiaceae bacterium
CCATCTCGACGAGCAGTTGGTTGAGTGTCTGCTCGCGTTCGTCGTGGCCGCCGCCCATGCCGTGGCCGCGATGGCGTCCGACGGCATCGATTTCATCGATGAAAATCAGGCACGGCGCGTGTTTTTTGCCTTGTTCGAACATGTCGCGCACGCGGGAGGCGCCGACGCCTACGAACATCTCGACAAAGTCCGATCCGGAAATCGAGAAGAACGGGACATCCGCCTCTCCGGCGATGGCGCGGGCAAGCAGTGTCTTGCCGGTGCCGGGCGGGCCGACCATCAGCACGCCCTTGGGAATCGATCCGCCGAGTTTCTGGAACTTCCGCGGATCGCGGAGAAAATCGACGATTTCATAGAGTTCCTCCTTGGCCTCCTGGATGCCGGCGACGTCCTTGAAGGTCACCTTGTTGCGATCCATGGTGAGCAGGCGTGCCTTGCTTTTCCCGAAGGACATCGCACCGCGGCCGGCGGATTTCATCTGCTGCCGGAACAGGAAAAACAGGATGGCGATGATGAGCAGGAAGGGCAGGAAGGTGAAGAGAGCGTTTTTCAGGTAGTCCGTGCGGCGCTCGTAGATCGCCTGGTCCTTGACGAGTTCGCGCAGCTCCTCGCCCTGGATCACGGTGGAGACCTCCACGCGGAACGGCGCGGCCGCCACCGGCTTGCCGGTCTCGTCCATGGGTGTGACGAGGTTGGTGATCACTTCACGCGTGCCGACGACGAGCGCATCGCGGGAGTCCGGGATCGTGAGAATGCGGAGCGGGCTGCCGGCGCTTTCCGGACTGACTTGGTTCAGAGCGAGTGCGCGCCGCAGCTCGGCCAGTGAGATGACCTCGGCGGAGGTTTCAAGGCTTGCACGATCGGCCTCGGAAATGGGGGTCATGCGGATCTCGTCGCCGAGCAGGTCGCGGATTTGCGCCGCCTGAAGGTCGAGATTGACGCGCACTTGGAAATCGCCGGTCTTGGTTTCCGGGTTTTCCGGTTTGGCAAGCGGTGGATTGACCCAGCCGGAAATGACCGCGTCGTAGGCGGTGTCGCTGGTGACCACCTTGAGCGGGCGCTTGGGATCCTCGGTGACGACGCGGTCTTGGTCCCATGCCTCTCGGAATTGGGAATAAGTGAGTGTTTTGGCACCCTTGTTGGTGGATGGTCCGAAAAACGCGAGGCCGAGAATCACCGAGGCGACGCCAAGCAACACGAGCAGGCGCCAGTTGAAACCATTCGCGTCGCCGGAAGGCTTCTGCGGATGATTCGGGGGTGGATTGGATTTCGGTGATTCTGACATGATGGGCGTATGAAATGGCCGCCGCCACTGGATGGATCCGGGTTGCGGACGCGGCAGCAGCGATTGTGGCGGGAAAGAATAGCCCCGGAGCATGAAATGCAAATCCCTTTTTTGGAAGCGCTCTGGCGCATTCAGGGCCGATTCATTGGCTTGATCGATTCCGTGTGGAGGACCAGAATGAGGCATGTTCCGCAAGCGCCATGGCCCGCCCGGTTCCGCACCGGCCACCCTCGTGCCCCATACCGTGGAGGGCCGGGCCAACAAACCGGCGATCCAAGTGACTGCATACGATGCAGGACAACTGTCTGAACGCGAATGTTCTGGCATCGACGGGCTGCCCGCGGACATCCCGTCCTCCGGAGTGACCTGGATCAACATCGATGGCTTGGGAGATGTGGACCTGCTCAAAGGGCTCGGTGAGCGCTTCAAGCTTCATCCGCTGGCGCTTGAAGACGTGCTCAACACCGGCCAGCGGCCGAAAATCGAGCACACGCCCGACTGCATTTTCATCGTCGCACAGGTGGTCTATCAGGACGGCAACCGCGCGTTCCAGGTTGAGCAGGTAAGCCTGTTTGTAGGTGCCAATTTCCTGATCACCATCCAAGAGGAGGGGGAATACGATGTGTTTGAACCGGTGCGCCAGCGGCTGCGCGCGGGGCGGGGCATGATCCGCAGCTCGGGCGCGGATTACCTTGCCTACGCGTTGTTGGACAGCATCGTGGACCACTATTTTCCGGTGCTTGATGACATCGGCGAGACGGTGGAGGATCTCGAGGACTCACTGTTGAAAAAGCCTTCCCGTGACATGGTGGTCTCGCTGCACGACTACCGCCGCAGTCTCACGCACATCCGCCGTTTCGTGTGGCCTTTGCGCGAGGTGCTCAGTGGCTTGTTGCACGACGGCGGCGGCTTTGTGCGCGAGCCGACGCGCGTGTTCCTGCGCGATTGTTACGACCACGTGGTGCAACTCATGGATCTGGTGGAGAGCTACAAGGAACTCACCACCGGGTTGACCGAGTTGTATCATTCCAGCGTGGGTCTGCGGACCAATGAGATCATGCGGGTGCTCACGGTGATCACGGCGATTTTCATTCCGCTGACTTTCATTGTGGGGATTTACGGCATGAATTTCGCGACCCGCACTGAGGACGGCGCGGCGCTGCCGCTCAACATGCCGGAGCTGCACCACCCCTACGGCTATGTTTCCGTGATGGCGTTGATGTGCCTGATCGCCGTGGGCCAGCTGCTGATTTTCCGAAAGCTGCGATGGCTGTGAATTTGCACTTTGCCAGCGCACGGCGGCCGTCCCATGATCCGCGTGCCAATGGCAGAAAGCACGCCCGCCGTAGAAATCCGCAACCTGAGCAAGGAATTCAGGACCTCCTTCCGTCGCAAGCCGTTGCGCGCGGTGGATGACGTGTCGATCCGAATCATGCCGGGCGAGGTCTATGGCCTGATCGGCCCGAACGGCTCGGGTAAATCCACCACCATGAAGGCGCTGCTCGGGCTGGTGGCCCCCACCTCCGGCAGCTGTGCGATTTTCGGCAAGGATTCGCTCAAGACGGACTCGCGCAACGAGGTCGGCTTCCTGCCGGAAAATCCCTATTTCTACAAACACCTCACCGGAGCGGAAACGCTGCGCTTCTACGGCAAACTCTGCGGGCTTTACGGCAAGGCGCTGGCCGCGCGCGTCGATGAATTGCTCGATCTCGTCGATCTGACAAACGCGCGCGACCGCCGGGTGGGTGGCTATTCCAAGGGCATGCTGCAACGCATCGGCCTGGCGCAGGCGCTCATTCAGGAACCGCGGCTGGTGATTCTCGATGAGCCGACCGCGGGCGTTGATCCGGTCGGTTCGCGCGAGATCCGCGATTTGATCCTCAAGCTGCGCGATCGCGGCATCACGGTGTTCCTCTGCTCGCACTTGCTGGAGCAGGTGCAGGAGGTTTGCGATCATGTCGGGATCATTTTCCGCGGCCGCATGATACGCGAAGGGCGATTGGAGGAGCTGATTTCCATCGAGGACCAGACCGACATCGTGCTCAAGGACGCCAGTTCGGAATTGTTGGAGAAAATCACGGCCCTGGTCGCGGCCACGCCGGGTGCCTCAGTGGTGCGCACCGGCAAGCCGCGCACCACGCTCGAGCGGCTGTTCCTGCGGGAAATCAAGGAGGAGAAACCATGACCGCCATCCAGCATCAGCCGCTTCAGGGATCGCATTTCCGCCGTATCCTGGTGATCGCCGCCAACACCTTCACGCAGTTGGTGCGAATGAAGGTGTTCTATTTCATGGGCATCTTCGCGGTGATCGCCATCGCCAGCAATTTCTTCGACCTGCCACAGCACGAGGGGCCGGAATCGGTCGGATCCAACGTGCTGCGCTCGATCAAGAGCTGGTCGCTCGGCGCGATGACCTTGTTTTCCGTGGTGCTCTCGGTGGTGGCCACCGCCCTGCTGCTGCCGAAGGATGTCGAGGACCGCACATTATACACCATTCTCGCCAAGCCGGTGCCGCGTTTCGATTACCTCGCGGGAAAATTGACAGGTGTTTTGATGCTGGTGTTCGTCTCGCTGCTGGTCATGGACCTGCTGATGACCGCGGTGCTGCACATCCGCACCGGCATGGTCGTGGAGCAGCAGATGGAAATGGCGCGGGCGATGGGCTGGCCGCCGGAGGCGATCGATTCGTTGCGCGCGGAAACCCTGGCGAACGGCCCCAACCTGTCGCTGCAGGGTGCGGTGCTCGCGGTGTTCCTGCGCGCCTCGATCATGGCCTCTCTGGCGCTCTTGATCTCGACGTTTTCCACCAGCACGCTCTTCACCACCATCGTCAGTTTCCTGGTCTATTTCATCGGCCATTTCCAGGCGGACGCCCGCGACGTCTGGCTGCATGCCGGCCAGGAAGGGGAGGGTGTGTTCGCGCGGCTCGCGGCCTTGCTGTTCTCGCTCATCCTGCCGGATTTCCAGCTCTTCAATGTGATCGACGCGGTGATCGAGGGCCAGGCGATGTCCCTGATCGCGCTCGGCAAGTTGACGCTGGTGGGCTTGTATTACGCGGTTTTCTTCACCTTCGCCTCATGGTTCATCTTCGCCGACAAGGAATTCTAACGCCGTGAAGACTGTTTGGAAATCCGTGGCCCTGCTCGGCGCGCTGCTGGCCTTCGGCGCGGCGCGTATCCCCTACGAGGCGGGGCTCGAGCGGCAGTTGTGCGATGACGGGCTATTTCCGCCGGATCTGGAAATCGGCACCCGCGAGCGGATCGGGCAGACGAGTTCCGCCGTCGCGCTGGGCGGATTGCGCACCCTGGTGGCCACGTTCCTGAACCTGCGCGCCTTCACGTTTTTCACCGAACAGCGCTGGGCGGATGTGGAGGATACCTTTGAAACCATGGTCGATCTCGCGCCACGGACGAGGTATTATTGGGAAACCGGCTCGTGGCACCTCGCCTACAACGCCGCATCCTATTATATCAACGATTCCAAGCTCCCGCCTCTGCGCCGCCGCGAGGCATGGCGCGCATCCATCGTCAAGGGACGCAATTTCCTCGAACGCGGCATCCGCAACAACCCGGACGATTGGAGGCTGCAGGCGAGTCTCGGATTCCTTCTGTCCGATGCCAACAAGTTCCATGCGTTCCGTGATCCGGACGAGGCGCTGGCGGCCTCGGCGGATGCCTATCGGGCGGCTGCGGCCACCGGCAGGGCGCTCGGTTATGTGAAACGCGCGGAGTTGTATGCACTGGCCCGCGTGGCTGGACGCGAATCCGCCACGCTCGCGCTGGCGCGACGGTTGTATGCGGAGGGACCGCAGAACCGAACGCCCACGTTGCAGATGCTGCTCTTGGTGCTGGAGGCCCATGAGAATCCGGACATGAACGTCGATGCGCGCGCGATCGAGATTTTTGGTGATGCGCAGAAAGCCTACGACGCGCTTTCCAACCATTGGTTCCGCACGCGCGAACGTTTTCCCGTTTACGGCGTGGCCGAGGGGCTGCGGGCATTGGAAAAACAGCTCGCGATTCCACCGGAGGATAGCGTGCTCAATCAGCCGCCACCTCCTCCGCGGGGGCCGGACGATTGGTTTCGCGAATGAGGATAGCGCCGATTTGCCGTCCTTGCATCTTGCGCCGCCTGCGGCCATCGTCCGCCGTCATGCGCGTGTGGCTCAGGATGATCGGACTGTCGGCGGTTGGCATGCCGCTGGCCACCGGGACGCCATCGCCGGATGTGGTGGCCGTGCTCTACAATTCGGCCGTGCCGGAATCGCGGAAACTCGCCGAGTTTTATCGCGACGCCCGCTCCATCCCCGAGGAAAACCTGATCGGCCTCGAAATGCCGGCCGCGGCGGATATTTCACGGGCGGAATACGATGCGAAAATCGTCGTGCCGCTGCGCGCGGAATTCGACCGCCGCGGGTGGTGGAAACGCGCCCGCGACGCCGACGGCGTGATCATGCCCGTGGCCAATGACATCGCTGTCCTCGTCACCCTGCGTGGCGTGCCCTTGCGCATCAAGCCGACGCCCAAGCCGGCGGCCGGCGCTGCCGCGAAGCCGGCGGAGGAAAGCAACCCGATCGCCGGTAGCGATGAGGCGGCGGTCGATTCGGAGCTCGCCATTTTCGGCGTCGAGGGACTGCCGACCGCTGGCGTGTTGAGGAATTTCTATCATCAGGCGACCGAGGGGATCGCCGCCAGAAGACTCCCGGCGCAGGTGCTCACCGCGCGCATCGATGCCTGCTCGCTCGCTACCTGCCAACGCATGATCCGCGATGCGGTGGAGGCTGAGAAGACCGGTCTCTGGGGCATGGCCTACGTGGACATCGCCAACAAGTTCCCGCAGGGCGACCAGTGGTTGGAAGCCGTCGTCAAGGCCAACCTGAAAACCGGCATTCCCACGGTGGTGGATCGCTTCAACGAGACATTCCCGAAGAACTATCCCATGACCGAAGCCGCGCTTTATCACGGTTGGTATGACTACAGCGTGAGCGGGCCGTTTCTCAAGCCCGGCTTCAGGTTCCGCAAAGGAGCGGTGGCCATGCACGTGCACTCGTTCAGCGCCGAGCAATTGACCAACCCGAACAGGAACTGGTCTGCGCCGTTGTTGGAGCGCGGGGCCGCCGTGACCGTTGGCAATGTGTATGAACCTTATCTGCATCTCACCCACGACTTCGGACTGCTGCACCAGCGGTTGTTGGAGGGTTTTTCCTGGGTCGAAGCCTGCTGGATGGCGATGCCCGTGACATCCTGGCAGGGCGTGGCGCTCGGCGATCCGCTCTATCGGCCATTCCTCCATTTTTCCGGCAGTGGCGTGAGCCGCAAGGAGGACCGTGATTTCCGCGCCCTCCGCGCCGCCATGCTGCAGTGGCCGGGTTCACCGGAAATGAGATATGCCAAGCTGGAGGACGCCGCGCGCCGCACTGGCAGCGGGTGCTTTCTCGAAGCCTCCGCGCTGGAAATGCTCGAGGCCGGCCTCAACAGCCGTGCAGCCGTGACATTCCAAGCGGCCAAGGCCGCATACATCCTCTCCGAGGACAAGCTGCGCCAGGATTTCCACATCGCCTCCATCGATCGCGCCGCCGGCCGCAGGGACCTCGCCTTGCGCACCTTGCGCGACGCCCAACTCCGCTACACCGCTCTTCCCGGCACCGAGGCGCTC
>JALRFY010000065.1 GCA_023253625.1 Akkermansiaceae bacterium
AGAAGGAGGTCGACCGGCGTCGGTCGGAGCTCGCAGTCGAGCTGGCCGAGGCGGTGGGACCGGTCGGATCCGGGGAAGCGGTGATCTCCGAAGTCCCGGTGTCGAATCCGCAGGAGATCATCGGGATCGCCAAGTCGGTACAGGCCGAGCGCCCCGGGAGTGCCGTGGTGCTTGGAGGGGGAACCCCCGGTGAAGGGCGGGCCGGCCTCGTCGCGTTGATTCCCGGGGATGCCTACGGGGGGATCTCGGCGGCCGACCTGATCGCCGAGCTCGCCTCGCTGATCGGTGGAGGTGGCGGCGGAAGCGACGAGCTGGCCCAGGCCGGAGGTGGCAGACCAGAAGGAGTCTCGGAAGCCCTGGTGACCGCCCGCGCCAGGCTGGAGTCCGCCTAGTGCGCGTTCTCGGGCTGGACTACGGCGCCGCCCGGATCGGGTGTGCCGTCTCCGATCGGAGCGGCACCCTAGCCACGCCGCTTCCGGCGATTCCGTCCGGGGACCCGGCTGCGGTCGCGACCCTCGCCGGTGAATCCGGTGCCGAACGCATCGTGATCGGCCTTCCCGTCTCGCTCGACGGCGCCGAGGGCCCCCAGGCCGCCGAGACCCGGCGCTTCGGGGATCAGCTCGCCGTCCGGCATCGGCGTGAATTTGTTGAACAAGGGCATGATCAACGACGGCGCAAGCCAGGTGAGCAAGATCTGGAATGCAGTGACAAAGGCCCAGGCCCACAGCCACGCGTGATCAATATGGTGGAAGATCCACAGCACGCCGGCGGCCAGCGGCAGGCCGAGCACAGCGGCCAGCAGCAGGCCCTTGACGCGGTCCATGATGAAGGTGGCGGGTGACGCGCGGTTGAAGCCGTAGTGGTTTTCGATCCCGAACGTGTGCCAGACCGAAAATGGCAGCGAGATGAGCGCCTGCCCGAGGAAAATGGCACCAAGAAACACCAGGCCACCGGTGATTTCACCCGGCGTGTGCAAGCGCGCCCAACCATCAAGCCAAGAGAAGCCACCGGAGAACCAGAAAACCAGCAGCACGCAGAGCGAGACGATCGACTGGATGATGTCCAGCCGCGCGTTGACGATATGATAATTGCGGGCGCGCTCGAGTTTTTCGTCATCCATCAAACCATCCAGCTCGTCGGGCACGGTGGTGGGAAACGCGCGCAGGTTCAGAAGCGTGGCCGCGAAATCCAGCTTCCAAACCAGGAACAAGGCCACCACGATCGCCAGAGACATGAAATTCCAATCGCTCATCGCGGCGATCATGCATGGGGCGGGCACCAGGCCGATCAAAAAACTCTCGGCAAACCCATTCGCGCGGTGGCCGTCGATGATCCTGCGCGCACGGCAGTCCAACCGCCCCTGCCATGAGCCTGAGAGCCGGGATTGAGCGTTGCGCGTGCTGCCGATCATCGGTAGCTTGCAGTCCGCTCCCATGACGATTCGTCCGTTTATTTCCTGTCTCGCGGCTGGCATGTGCCTGGCACTGCCGGCGGCCCATGGCCAATCGGCGGATGCTTCACCCCTGGCTGCGGCGGACAGCACGGCGGCACCCGCGCCCGCCAGCCGCAGCGCCTCGGACGGGGCCATCATCACGCGCAAGGACGCACGCACCATCACCCTGAAAATCCCGGCACCGCGCGGCATGATCACCGGCCGCAAGGGCGAACCGTTCGCGCAGAACCAAGTGGCCTATCAGGTGGCGCTCCAATTCCGCCAGTTCGAGAATGCCACCCGGGAATTCGTCATCCACTGGGCGCGCACGCGGCTCGACGCGCTGCAACCCTTGGTCGAAAGCATCACCCCGTTGAGCGACGACGAATTATATGATCACTACCGCCACCGCCGCTGGCTGCCACTGCTGGTGACCGGCCAGTATGGCGAGGAACAGGCGCGCGTGCTCAAGCCCAGGCTCACCTCCGGCCTGATCCTGCATCCGGTTTACCGGCGCTATTACCCGCAAGGCGAAGTGGCCGCCCACATCATCGGCTACACCGGCAGCATCGGCAAGCTGCCCAAAGGCCCGATCAATTTCAACGAGCCGATGTGGGAGGAAAGCGAGGGCCGCGCCGGCCTGGAAAAACTTTTCGACGAAAAACTCACCGGCATGCCCGGCATCAAAAAACTGCTCTTTGATGAAAACGGCAACAAGTTGCTGGAGGAACAAGTCAAGCGCCCCGTCCCCGGCGGCACACTGGTCACCACGCTGGAAATGAAATGGCAGCTTCTGGCCGAGAAAATCCTCCGCGACGGATGCCAGCGCGGCGCGTTCGTGGTGATCGACGTCATCACCGGCGAGGTGCTCGTCATGGCCTCGCGGCCGTCCTTCGACCTCAACCGCTTCATTCCCGGAATCGATGAGGACGAGTTCAAGGCGCTCAATGAAGATTCCGCCACTCCGCTTTACGGCCGCGCGTTCCAATCCGCCTATCCGCCCGCCTCATCCTACAAGCCGGTCGTCGCCCTGGCCGCGCTCAACAATGAGGTGGTCACCGAGGACAGCACAATCCATTGCCCGGCAGCCATCACCATCGGGAATCACACCTTCAACAACTGGACCAGGACACCCGAGGGCGACATCGACGTGAAGCGCGCCATCGCCCGCTCGTGCAACACGTGGTTCTATCAGATCGGCATCAGGACAGGACCCAGCGCGTTTCTCGGCCTCTCCCGCCAGCTGGGATTCGGCGAGCGCACCGGACTGCCGCTCATCGGCGAAAACCCCGGCCTGGTCCCCAACGACGAGTGGATGCTCAAGCATGAGAAACGCCGCATCCTGGATGGCGACACCGCCAACATGTCCATCGGCCAAGGTGTCCTGCTCGCCACGCCGCTGCAAGTGGCACAGGCGATGGCCGGCATCGCCAATGGCGGCGCGCTTCCCAAACTCCACCTCATCAGCCAGGTCCAGGATCTCCGCGGTCGCGTGGTCCAGGCCCCCATCCCCGAACGCCGCAACTGGCTCGGTGTGGACCCGCTCGCCGTGGAAGTCGTCCACAAGGGCATGTCCGATGTGGTCAACTCAGGCTATGGCACCGGCCGCAGCGCCGGCCTCGGCTACACCAAACTCTGCGGCAAGACCGGCACCGCCCAGTGGGGACCCAAGTCGAAAAACCAACGCCTCGCCTGGTTCGCCGGATTCCTGCCCGCCGACAACCCGCGCTATGCCTTTGCCGTGCTCTACGAGGGCCGCCCCAATCAAAAAGTCTCCGGCGGGCGCATGGCCGCCCCGATGGTCAAAAAGTTCTTCGAGGGCATCGAGGAGGACATCAAGGACACCATCGCCCCGCCGCAGCGCGCCCTCATCGTGGTGGACGAGAGCGAGGGCATCGTCGCCCCGCCGGTGGCGGATGTCGTGGGCGAGGGCGAGGGCGAAGGCGAGGGCCCGTCCAGCGTGCCCTTGCGCGCCCTGCCGGTTGAACCGCTCGACACCGGTTCCGAACCGGTTTCCGACACACCGGAAGCCGATGAGGAAGCTCCCCCGCTGCGCGCCCTGCCAGTGGATGAAGAACAGATCATCGAGGAATTCGTCGAGGAGCCGTGACCTGTGGCGGCGGTTTGCAACCGCCATGCCCGATATATCCAAAAGAGGCGATGGCTTGGCCTCCCGGATGACATGGCGCTTCTACACAAGTCCTTGAAAATTAACGTCCATCCGCGTCCCTCTACGGTTCCATTTTCCAATTCACGGCAAGGGGAACAGGGTCATCTCCCCGGTGGCGGGGCATGGCGGTTGCAAACCGCCGCCACGATGTCCGATCGAAAAAACACGCGCCTTGCGCCCCGCCCCGCCATGCGGTGAGCTTCCGCCGTGTTCGCCATCTTTGTACACGATCTCAATCCGGTGCTGCTGCGCATCACCGATGCCATCCAGCTCCGCTGGTATGGACTGGCCTACCTGTTCGGGTTCATCGCCGGGTTCCTGTTGTTGAGAAACCTCGCGCAACGCGGGCTGTGGGTGCTCAAGCCGGAGCAGTCCGGTGATTTCATCGCCGCCGCCGCCCTGTTCGGCGTCTTCCTCGGCGGGCGTTTGGGATACCTGTTTTTCTATCAGCTTCCGGAAAGCGGCTGGGACGCGCTCGCCGGCGATCCGTTCATGGTGCTGCGCGTCTGGGAAGGCGGCATGGCCAGCCACGGCGGCATCCTCGGGCTGGTCATCTTCACCTGGTTCTACGCCAGAAAACACCAGGTCACCTGGACCGGCCTCGGCGATGGACTCTGCGTCGTCGCCCCGCTCGGGTTGTTCTTCGGCCGCGTTGCCAACTTCATCAACGGAGAACTCTACGGCCGCATCGCCGAAGGCGTGCCGTGGGCGGTGAAATTCCCGCTCGCCCTGCAGCGCGAACCCATCGAGGTCCAAAGCGCCGCCTGGCAGGAATGCACCCGCGTCGAGCCCGGCCTCGCGGAAACCGAGTCGCTCGCCGAGCTCGTCGCCGCCGTGCGCGAAAACCCTGAAGTGGCGAAAACCCTCGGCCATTTCCTCGAACCCCGCCACCCCTCGCAGATCTACGAGGCACTGCTCGAAGGCGCGCTGCTGTTCGCCATCCTCTGGCTGGTCCGCACCCGCTTCACCAAAGCCCCCGACGGCCTCCTGACCGGACTGTTCTTCGGCCTATACGCACTCTTCCGCATCATAGGCGAACAATTCCGCGAACCCGACGCCGCCATGGTCGGCCCGCTCACCAAGGGCCAGTTCTTCTCGTTCTTCATGTTCCTCTTCGCCGCCGCCTTCCTCCTCCACGCATGGCGCGGATGGCGGAAAAAAAACATGGGCCATGCCTGATCCGCTCCACTGCGGTGGCAATGGAGCGGAGTGTCTGAATCCGGACCAAGCAGTGAAGGCAAACGTCCTTTTCCTCGGGGAGCTCCCGGCGCTTCCGGATCAACGGTGGAGGATCTTCGGCACGCGCGGGGCGCGGATGCGGTGGGGTTCCGCGAGGCCCGAGCCAAGCAGCGGGCGGCAGTAGGCGTGGAAGGCCTGGGTGACGCCATTGCCCTCGGCATTGATGAACTCGTCGGGCATGTGGCGGGTCTTGCCGGCGACGTTTTCGAGCGGCACCAGTTCGTAATCCACGCCGTAGTCGAGCACCGGGCGGCGGATCGCCACCGAGCCGTCCACGTTGTCCCACATGGCGAATTGCACCGCCTTCTCGCCCACCTCGCGCGCCTCGCGGGCGTCGCGGTCCGAGCGGCAGCCGATGAACGAGCGTTGCAGGTAGCCGAAGGTGTCGGAACGCACGCGCTTCAGGCCGAGGCCTTTTTTCACCGTGTCGCTGAGCAAGTCGCCGAGCGCGCCGGTGCCGGAGAGCTGCACGTTGCCGTGAGCGTCGCGCTCCTCCACGCCCATCAGCTTGGTGATCATCGGCACGTGGTCCTTGTCGGAAATGCCTTCGGAGACAGCAATGGTGCATATGCCGTATTTGGAGAACGTCCGGTCCACGTCTGCCAGGAACTTGTCGGTGTCAAACGCGCGCTCAGGCAGGTAAACGAGATGCGGGCCGTCGTCGGTGTATTTGCGGGCGACCGCCGAGGCGGCGGTAAGGAATCCGGCATGGCGGCCCATCACCACGCCGATGTAAACGCCCTTGAGCGCGCGGTTGTCGAGATTCACGCCCATGAACGCCTGCGCCACGTAACGGGCGGCGGAGCCGTAGCCCGGGCAGTGGTCGTTTTCCATCAGGTCGTTGTCGATGGTCTTGGGAATGTGGATGGCGCGCAGCTCGTAATCGGCGGCCTTGGCCTGCTCATTGACGATGCGCACGGTGTCGGACGAGTCGTTGCCGCCCACATAAAAGAAATACCGGATATCGTGCGCCTGCATCACTTTGAACATGCGCGCGCAGTATTCCTCGTTCGGCTTGTCGCGGGTGGAAAGCAGGCCGGACGAGGGCGTGTCGGCCACCTGCTCCAGATTGTGGGTGGTCTCGCGGGTGAGATCGACGAATTCCTCGTCGATGATGCCGCGCACGCCGTGAACGGCGCCATAGATCGATGTGACTTGGCTGAACTTGCGGGCCTCGAGGGCCACGCCCACGACACTCTGGTTGATCACATGGGTGGGGCCGCCGCCTTGGGCGACCAGGACTTTTCCTTCGAGACGACTCATAGCGGCGCGAAGGATTGACAAAGCCCGGCCCCATGCAAGCCCGGATACTGCAAGTTTCCTCCGAAAAGCGCTGCGGCGTGACACTGGCACCGATGCAAGCCGCCTGGCACTCAGCGGGGGGAAAGCGTCACCTGCAGCGCAGGGTTCATATTGCCAGGCCACGTCATGGGCTGGCTTCGCGCGTGAGCGTGACCGACTGGAGGTATCCGCCCGTGGCACCGTCGGCGGAAAGGAAGAAGCGGTTGTCGCTCTTGAGGACGACGAACTGGGTCTGACGGCCTTCGGGAACGGGAATCATGTTGTTTTCCTGAACGACCCACTCCTCACCCTTGCGATAGGCGAGGCGATAGGCGGTGTGGCCGCCGGGCGCCTTGATGTTCATCGTGGCACCCGGCTTCAACTCACGCCGGGTGCCGTCGGAGAACTGCATCAGGATGTCGATGGGCGCGAGGTTGTGGACGCGCACACTGCCGGACGGGAGCTTCGCCGGGTCGTCATCGATGACGTAGGCCCTGTAGGTCCCCTGGGCCGCAGGTGCGAGCAGGATGGTGGCCCGGCGTGAGCTGGCCGGCAGCAGCGCGAGCGAGACGAGGGTGGGGCTTTCTTCCCTGCGGCGGGCGAGCTCGGCAGAAACCGGCGGACCATCGTCCGACGCCCCCGGCTCTGGCAATGGCAGCGGGATCGACCGGTGTTTTTCGTCATCGGGAGTCCCCGGGAGTTCGGTCTTCTCGATCTTTCCAGAGCCCGTCTGGTGAATTTCGAGCAGGCGGGGGCCGCGGTATTGAACCGGTTCCGAGTAGGTGAAGGCGCGTGCGGTAATCTTGCCGTCACCTCGCGGAGTCTTGAAGGAAAGGCCACCGATCGAATCGCCCCAGGCGACGACATCGAGCCTCATCGACACCTCTCCCTGCTCCTGCGCCGGCGCGGCGCAGACCACGGAAATGAAGGCGGCAACGACCGCGAGAGCGATGCTAGACTTCCGAGGGCGCAAGCCAGCGGAAAGATGTAATGGTGAAGCGGCGGCCATGGGAAAGATTGGCGGCAGTGAGGTCAGTGCCGCGTTCATGTGGAAGGTTGGAGGGATCGACGTAATCAGGCAAGCGCTGGAGAATCGCCTCGCAGTAGGCTGTGGCGATGACCTTGCCGGTGGCGTCGCGCGCCTCGCCCATCGCGCGGATCCGGAACGTGTCCGAGCGGGAGGAGATCGCCGGGCCGATGACCTGCAGGACGTCCGCTTGGGTGAGCCATCCAGGAATGCCTGTGGAGCGGAAGCCCTGCTCGCGCCGCGTCCGCGGGATGCTGAGGGTTTCGCGATCGGCGATGATGCTCGCAACGGCACCGTAGTTATTATCCCGCGAAGTCACGGCCCAATCGGGCTCCTGCGAGATGGCGTCGGGGGGGCGGCCGTCAGTGTCCCCGCCGTCGAGATCTGCCCGCGGGGCATTCAGCTTCCAAGCGAGCGAGACCTGGTCCTCTGCGGGCGAGATTTGCTGGCCGAAACCCGACGCCCGCCCGTCGGGTGAGATGTTGATCCCTGCGGCGTCGATCGCGGCCTGAAGGGCACCGGAGCGGCAGAGCTGCGCGTTCTTGGACAAGGGGACCAAGGCCCGATTGACGAAGTGAGCGAGCGAGACGAAGGGCCCCCGCAGCCGCACCTGACGAACGATTTCCTCGGCCAGGCGGTCGAGCTGGGCGTCGCTCAGCCTGCGGAAACCCGCGTAGGAGTCTTCCTGGCTGCCCGTGGGAGGCATGGCCGACTTGGCCGGCTGCCGGAGGCTGCGCGGGAATGCGGCCTCCAAGCCCTTGTCCGATCCAACCTCGAGATGACGCGCGGACGCCAGGAACGCCTTCCACGCGTTTTTGTCGGTCGAGTTGATATTGAAGGCCCCGTCGATCATCAGTTCACCTGCGGCCTGCGCCGGGTCTCCGAGCACCTTGGATGATTCGTCGAGGACAAGCATCGTCGGATTCACGGGGCGGCTGGAACCGGCAGCAAGGGTCGAGAGGAAATAACGGTCCCAGATCGATGCGTTAAGGATGTAGGACATGTCGTAGTAGTTGCGCTTCGTCTGGTAGGCTCCGGATGGGTTCAGGCTGCCCATCAGGATGTAGTCGGTGCGCTCCTGACGCGTCGTATCGCGACGCACGAAAGTGCTGAAATACGAGTTGGCCAGCGCGTTGCCGGGTTGCACGCTGACTGATGGGAACTGGTCGTCGCTGGTGAGGTCGGCATGCTGGAACTGGGCGAGCGAGACGAAGTGCTCCGGGACATCGAAAAGGACGGTGCGGGTGCTTCCTTCCGCCGAGCTGTATCCCCAGTTCAACGGCGAAAAGGCGAGGTTGCGGGTGAAGCCCGGGCCGGTGTTGCCGGGTGAGGTGCCAAGCTGCGCGATCGAGTCGTTGCTCTCCATGAAGAAGGGCGGAGGATTGTAGCTGCTGATCGCATCAACCCACTCGGATGCCCGCAGGTTGAAGTCTGCGAAAGTCCGGATCGTCGAGGCCCGCTGGCCCATTTCGTAGCCCGCTGGCATCAACTTGTCGTATTCCATGCCCGGCTGGCTGATCTGGAAACTGTATAGCATCAGCGGCACCGGTCCTTGCGAGTAGCTTCTCGATTCGGTGCTCTCGAATCGGCGCGTGTTGGGGCTGAAGTAGCCGTTGTCCAGTTCGAAGCCGGAAAAGCGGCGCAGGTAATTAGTCGAGCGGCCGCGCGAGCCGGCGAGACGCATTTCAAGCATCACAAGGGTGGACTGCCAGCTCTCACGGATGTCCATGGAGCGCGGCAGGGTGATTTCGGTGTTGGTCTCCATCTCGACGCAACGGTTGAAGTCGAAGGGCGACGAACGTTCGAAGGGCGCGAGCGTGACCGTGACAGGCCGATTGGCGGTGCCAATCCGCCGCAGCACGTTTTCGGCGATGGTGTAGGCGCGCGCCTCGCCGGGCTGGAGGCGACCGGGGGGAATCGTGAACATCGCCTGGTTGAACACGGCCGGCTCCATGGCAGGCTTGTCGGGCGTGCCGTCGTGCGGAATGTAGACACATTCCTGGTGCTGCCAGATTCGCGACGGCCGGTTGCCCAATGGCGTCATGTTCTTGATCTCGAACTCGATCGGCTGGTCCCACTGCATCGGGACGGTATGGGGGTTGGCAACCGAAACGGAGAACTTGCCACAGGCGTGAAGACGGAAAATCTCGTCCCGTGAGGTGGTTCGCACAAGCCGCACGCCCATGAGGATCCGGTAGTCGATCACGCTCGGCGCGATGGCCGGGGTGCTGGCTCCGTTGCCCGGCGAGACGACGAGGGCGCCGTTCTCAAGGTTGTCGTGCAGCTGGTAAAACTCGCGCAGCCGGTCCCAGCGCAGCCGGTCGAGTTTCGGATGGGCGCTTTGCGGAATCACCCGACCGCCTGCGACCGGGTGGTTGTCATAAACAGGCTTGGTGACGCTGACGGGCAGAGTCCCCGCGAGGGCGGTCGAGAGGTCCACGCGGACGCCGCCGTTGAGGCAGTCTGCGATGACACCTTGGCTGCAGACGGTGGCCGAGTGGAAATTCAGCTGCAGCGGATTCGGCATGCCTTTCGAGAGTTCGCCTAGCAGCAGGGGGGCCGAAGGAAGACTCACGATGCGCCGCAGCGATTCGTCGCCTGCGTCCGTCGGGACCGGGTAGGCACCGAAGCCATCGACCGTCTCCCAGCCGCGTCGGCGGGCGATTGCGAGGCGGATCCCGTCGGCCGGGGCGGGCGTGCTGGCCATGTCCAAGCGCGCCTTGACCCCTTCGTCGCCCACCCACCAGGCGAAACCTCCGGTTGCCCGTTGTCCGTCCGAGACAGGCACCATCGGGGCGGCGACGCAACGGTCTGCCGCGCCAACCCCTTCGCCCACGGTTCCGGGGCCGATGAGCACGGCGGCCTGAGTGGTGTCGGCAACCGCACCGGACGAATCCACGACGCAGGCCGGGTTGCCGGGGCTGCGGTCCGCTGCAGTCCGACCACTGACCAGCCATTGCGAAACCACCGCGCCGGGGGTCTTTTCGAATATCGATTGCCGCGTGCTGGAATTGCGGAACACGCCGGTCCAGTAGCGGGTCCCGGGCTGCACGGCCGTGAGTCCTTTCGGAGTCCCGTCGAGGGACGGATCGTTGACCGGGGCGGCTCCGGCCTCGGCCCTCGCGCCATTAATGCCCGCAGCGATGTCGGCGATTGCAGTGACCCGCTGGTCCGGCCCCGCCGCCTTCTGCAGTTCGCCAACCGCAAGCATGAGCGCCAGTCGTGCATTGGCTTGTGCCTCTGCCATCGCAAGAGACTGGTTCGAACTCCGGAGCGCGACCGTGGACAGGGAAAGAAGACCAACCGCAAGGAGCGCAAGCAGCACCATCAAGGAAACCGTGACCACCAGAGCGAAACCCCGGGGCTTGTTGCCAGGACCGCGGGGAACCTGCTTGTCAGGTAAAGGCGGATAAAAATACCGGCGGCGGGACAGGAAGGCGGTGAAATGGGGGAGGTCAGTAAAACTGAAATACTGATAACTGATAATTTGAGATATGGAATGCTCCACCTTGCGCCGATAGCCGGCGGTGCCAGAAGAACGCAACGGGGAGGCCATTGAGGGGTGAACCTAACTTTCCAAGCCGTCATGCCAAGATTTTTCCTTGCAGATTTTTCCTTGCACTCAAACGACGGTGATTTGCCGAAACTCTATGGAATAAAAGGATTGCCGGCGGGCCTTGGTTGAAACCATGTTTGGAAATCATCCGCATGCGTGCCATCATCGTCATCGCTCTCAGCCTGCTGATCCAGATGGGTCTGTTCGCGCGAGTGATGTCCGATGCCCCCTGCTGCCCGGATACTTTCCACGAACACGATCACCACCACGGCCACGAACATGGGCCCGATAGCCACGATTCCTCCGAGGAACCGGATTGCCCGCCTGATTGCGGCGAGCACCATCATCACCACGGGGGCTGCATTCACAGTTTGCAGTTGTCGATACCGGAGGAAGCCACTTGCCGGCTCGGCACGCCCCATCCGGTCTCATTGAAATGCCACCGGCAACATCATCGCGCTCCCGACGGACCGGTGATGGAAATGGACAAACCGCCATTGATCTGAGCGTCCCGCTTTGACGCTCCGTCGTGCCCTGATGGCGCGGCGTTCCCACCCGGCATCACGCGAAACCCGCGCCGCCGGAGATCGATTCAATTTTTTCCCGGTTGTCAACCGACCCTTTCCGCACCGCGTGGAAAGTCCATTTCCAAACATCATGTCCAGATTCCATTGTATTTTTTTAATGGCTTGCACCCTCGCCGTTCCTCCGCTCGCCGCCGGGCCCGCCGTGGTCATCACGCCCGGCAACATCGCCGGCCGCATCCGTTCCCAGAACCCCGACCTCGCCGCCGCGCGACTGCGGATCGACGAAGTCACCGGCCGCATGACCCAATCCGGCCGGCTCGACAATCCCGAGCTGGAGCTGGGCCTCGAACACAACTCGCAATTCCGCGAGGGGCGCTTCGAGATCGGGTTTTCCCAACGCTTCCCGGTCACCGGCCGGCTGCGCATCGAAAAGGAGATCACGCTGACCGAACTCAAGGCCGCCGAGGCCGAAGTGCGCGAAGTGGAACGCCAACTCGTCGCCAAAGCCCGCGAACTGCTCGTCAAGGTGCTCGCCACCCGCCTGCGTCGCGAGTTGCTGCGCGAGCAAAGTGCCGTGGCGAAGGAGTTTGCGGATTTCCTCGGTGAAACCGCCGCCAAGGGCGAGGGCTCGCCGCTCGATGCCGGCCAGGCCCGCATCGAGGCCACCCGCCTGACCACCGAACTCCGCCAACTCGACGCCGCTGAGGCCGCGCTGGCCGGCGAGCTGAAACCGCTGCTCGGCATGCACGCCGGCCAGGCCCTGCAAGTCAGCGGCCAGCTCGCCGCACCGGTAATGCCGGCGGGCGCGGCCGATCCGGAAAACCGCCCGGACTATCAAGTCGCGGCCCTCAACGCCAAAGCCGCGGCCACGGCCGTCTCGCTCGAACAGGCGCGCCGCTACGACGATGTGGAGGGTGGTCTTTTCGCCGCTGCCGAGCGCACCGAGGACGTGCCCGAGGGTTTAGAGAACGAGGCAGTCATCGGCCTGCGTTTCAAGTTCGCGCTGCCGTTCTGGAACAAGAACGAAGGGGCAATCCAGATGGCCGAGGCCCGCAAGCGGCGCAGGGAACTGGAGGTCGTCGCCCTCGGCCGCGGCATCCAGCTAGAAGCCGAAGCCGCCCGCGCCGAAATGAACGAGTGGTTGCACCTGGTCACCGAGATCGACGAAACGCTGCTCCCGCTCGCCAGCGAACAAGCCACCCTCGCCGGAACCGCCTATCGCAACGGACAGGGCGAAATCCAAAGCGTGCTGCGCGCCCGCGAACGCAGCCTGCAACTCGCCGCAGCCAAACTCGACGCGCTGCGCGAGTTCCACCTCGCCCGTATCCGCTATCAGGCGGCATTGGGCGGAAAATGAGATTCATCACTTCCCTCTTATTGATATGAAACCATTTCTTCACCTGCTTGCCGCTGCCCTGCTGCTCACACACGCTGCCGCTGTCGCGGTTGAACCGGTCATCCTCACCGAACAAGGCGTCAAGAACCTCGGCATCGAAACCGTCGCCGTCGAGGAGGCGGACTTCGAACTCACCGTGTTCGCGCTCGGCCGCACCGAGGCGATCCCGGAAAAACGCTCGACTCTCAGCAGCCGGGTTTCCGGCCGCGTCATTGAGAACCGCCTCCGCCTTGGCGCGTGGGTCACCAAGGGCGAAAAGCTTGTCTTGTTGGAAAGCCGCCAGCCCGGCGATCCGCCACCCTCGATCTGGCTCACCGCGCCCGCCGATGGCACGATCACCGCAGTCGACACGACCCTCGGTGCGCCGGTTGAACCATCCATCAGCCTCGCGGAAATCGCCGACCTGCGCACCGTCCATCTCGTCGCCACCCTGCCGCAGGCGACCGCCGGGAAACTCGCCGCCAGCACCCGGGCGCGGGTGCGCTTCCCGGTTCATCCCGAAAAGGAATTCACCGGCACCCTGCTCCGCCAAACGCAGACAAATCCCGCCGCGTCGCTGGATCAGGACATCTCCATCCGTGGCGACGATGATGCCGATGCCGACCTCAACACCGTCGGCGTCGTCTTCACCATCGACAATCCCGACAACCGGCTCCGCACCGGCATGAACGCCGAGTGCACCGTCATTCTGGAAGAACGCGAGAACGTCATCAGCGTCCCGCGCGAGGCGCTCCAAGGCGGGCCATCGAACCGCCATGTCTATGTGAAACACATGACCATCCCCCAAGCCTTCGACCGCGTGAACGTGCAGACCGGATTGTCCAACGACCAGCGCATCGAGATTCTCGACGGGCTGTTTCCCGGCGACGAGATCGTCACCCGTGGGTCCTACTCGCTTGGATTCGCCGGAGCCGGCGGCGGGCCATCACTCAAGGAAGCGCTCGATGCCGCCCACGGCCATGAACACAACGAGGGCGGCTCGGAAATGACCGCCGAGCAAAAAGCCGCGGCAGAAGCCGCCGGAGACCACCACCACGCCGCACATGGCATT
>JALRFY010000107.1 GCA_023253625.1 Akkermansiaceae bacterium
TCGAAGTGGTCGCCCCAGCAGGCGAGTTCAAGGCCATCGTAGCCCATTTCGTAGGCAAGCGGCGCGAGTTTTTCCAGCGGCAGATCGGCCCACTGGCCGGTGAAAAGCGTGACGGGTCGTGACATGGTGATGGTAGTTGGAAGTTGCTAACAGGCTGTGCAATGCGCATGCCGGCATCAACCCAAAAAATCCCGGCAGAAATCCAGTTCCCCGCGCCCTCGGCCGACATGCCACCCGGCAAGCCAGGTCATCCCGCTTGACGCCGTGTGCGCACGGCTTCTGCGAGCGTGTCGAGGGTGGCGACGGTGTCGTCCCAGCCGAGGCAGGCGTCGGTGACGGACTGGCCATAGGTGAGGGATGACGTCTCGCCGGCAAGTTTCTGGTTTCCCTCGACCAGGTTGGACTCGATCATGACGGAAGTGATGGTGCGGCAGCCGGCGGCGATCTGGTTGGCGATGTTGCGCGCGACCAGCGGCTGGTTGCGGAAGTCCTTGAGCGAATTGCCATGCGAGCAATCGACCATGACGGATTCGATGAGCCCTTGTTCGCGAAGCATGATGGCGGCTTCCTCGATGGCGGGCCGCTCGTAATTCGGCCCGGATTTTCCGCCGCGCAGGATCAGGTGGCATGAGTCGTTTCCGGCGGTGGAAACGATGGCGGATACGCCCTGCTTGGTGACCGAGAGGAAATGGTGCGGGCGCGAGGCCGACTGGATGGCGTCGATGGCGATCTGGATCGAGCCGCCGGTGCCGTTTTTGAAACCGACGGTCATCGAGAGGCCGGAGGCAAGTTCGCGGTGGATTTGCGACTCGGTGGTGCGCGCGCCGATGGCAGCCCAGGCGATGAGGTCGGCGATGTATTGTGGCGAGATGGTATCGAGGAACTCCGTGCCGGCGGGCATCCCCATGTTGGCGAGGTCGAGCAGCAGTCCGCGGGCGACGCGCAGGCCGCGGTTGATGTCGAAGGAATCGTCAAGCCCGGGGTCGTTGATGAGCCCCTTCCATCCCACCGTGGTGCGGGGTTTCTCGAAATAGACGCGCATGACCACCAGGATGTCATCCCTCAGGCGTGCGGCTTCCTGTTTGAGTCTGGCGGCGTATTCCAGCGCGGCGTCCGGATCGTGAATCGAGCAGGGACCCACGATGGCGAGCAGACGATCGTCCTTGCGGCGCAGGATGGCATCCACTTCGGCACGCGTGCTGGCCACCAGTTCGGATGCCTGCTCGCTGAGCGGTAGATAATAGGCCAGGACCGCCGGGGAAATCAGCGGGTTGATGCCTGCGATGCGGAGGTCGTCGGTGCGGTGCTGCGTCACGGGGCGGATGGTTGGCGGCTCGCAGCGAATCACGCAAGACTCGTTTTCCTGTCCATCCGGGCACTTGCGGATCAGGGATTCCGGGTTTATGGCTGGGCCTCGCAACCGAGTTCACCATGAGCAAAGCCACCCCTAAAATCACCACCTACCTCAAAACCTTCTGCGGCTGGAGCGAAGGCGTCCGCGCGATCATGCGCAAATACGACCTCCCGCACGAAGAAAAGGACATCATCAAAAACCCCGCCTTTCGCTGGGAAATGGAACAGCGCAGCGGCCAACCGCTCTCGCCCTGCGTGGAAATCGACGGCCAGATGCTCGCCGACGTGAGCGGCGAGGAGGTCGAGCAGTGGATGATTGCCAATGGCTACCTCCAAGCCAGCGATACCGCGCCCGACGCGCCGATCGACTCCGCCTGCACCGACGAGCAGCACGAGGCAATGGCCCTCGGCCGCCTGCCCGCCGCCGGGAAAATCAAGTTTTTCGACTGACGGAGCACGGACTTCAGCCCGCCCGGTTCCCCCGGCCCGCGGCAACACTCAGAAGTCGTCCTGAAGATCCATCTCCAACCGGAGGAACGTCGCAGTTGCGGCCTTCGGCACAGTCACCTCGATGACTTCCCACTCGGGATGTTGCTCAATGAGCTGGCTGGAGGTGATTTCCGCTGGACTCCATTCCATCAGATCCGGCGACATCATGACGCGCGTTGAGACCCCCGTGGTCTGTCGGCTGCGGCGGTAGCGGAATTTCAGGCCCCGGGCGGTTTCATTCCTGAAAACCGGCCCGGGATTCGCGGCAGTCGCCAGTTCGGCAATTTCATCGAGCACCAGATCAGGCAAATCACCAGGCTGAGCGAGCAGTGGATCAATGCCCATCGCGTAGGCCGCCAGGTTCTGCAAACCGAGCGGGCCATTGGTGTCGAGAGGACCGAGTCGATCCGGCGGCAGGCTGCCGAGCGCCGGCCACAGGCCGAAGTCGTTGGTGCGGGTGCGGATCAGAAACGGGGACACCACGCCATCGCTGGAGCCGAGGAAATCCCCGGCCAATAACAGGTTGCCGCGGCCATCCATGGTCATTGCCATCACATCGGGGGTAGCCAGCCCCATACCCAACCCCTCATTGCCCATGGAGGACCAGCGCGTGCCGTTCCAGTAGCTGATGCCGCGAAGGACGTGACGCGGTGATGGTCCAGTGAGCGTGATGATGCCGCCGGCGTAGATGCCGCCCCGGTCATCAAACAAGATGGAACTCGGGGTGCCGCTGAAGCCATTGCCAATTTCCTGCCAAACATTGGATACCAGCCGGGTCAAGGCATGGGAATCGGTCGAAGTTTTTCGATAGCCGACATGCAGCACACCGCCGGGACTCAAGGCGACGCATTCGATGGCAAGGCCTTGGCCAAATGGCCGCAAGAGCACATTGGTGGTGCCGACCGACGACCATTGCGTGCCATTCCAGCGTGCGATGTAGTCGGTGTTGGTGGAGGTGGTCCCCATTCGAACAAACGCCCCGGCAGCGTATAGGTTGCCTTGGCCATCGATCACCAGACTTTTGACGTCGCCGTTTGCAGGTTGCGAGCCATTCGCACTGCGGGCTCCGCCTCCCAGGTCATGCCACAGGCCGTTTTGCCAGCGGGCGATGCCCGAAAGCGGCACGCCCGAGCTGCTTTGGGCAAACCAGCCGCCGACAAAGAGCGCGCCATCCGACGACCTCACTGCCATGGTCTTCACATTCGTATCGCCGGGGGTGCTGAGTAGCACAAGACCACCGCCCATTGAAATCCACTGCGAGCCATCCCAGCGGGCGACGCACTGGGATGCCACCCCCCCTGCGGTGTTGAATTTGCCGCCCGCGAAGACTTCACCGCTTGGACCGGTCGCGAGTGAGTATACCGAGCCGTCCACGCCGCTTGCCAGGGGCCACCAGCGCTTGCCATCATAACGAGCGATTCCAGACGCCTCAATGTCGCCGATGGTCCGGAAATCGCCGCCGACGATCAGATCGTTGTTGGCGGTGAATTTGGCCGCGCGGATTTTGCCGTTGGGTCCGTTGCCGAAGCGGTGGAATCGGGTGCCATCCCAGCGGACCAGATAGTTGGCGTGGAACGTGTCGCTGCCGAGGCCTAGTTTTTGGAAATCACCGCCCAGAATGAAGTCGCCGTTTGGCAGGATTTCAAACGTCCGGATCACGCCTTGGACCGCCGGATGCGAAATGGCATTGACCCATGCACTGCCGTTCCAGCGCATCAATTCATTGAGGAGCAGACCGCCCACGATGCTGCTCTTGGACGCCGCCAGCACATCGCCCGCCGCAGTGAGGCTCAGCGCGAGAACACCCTTATCGGTTTCACCAAGCCCGGTCCCGAATACCGACCACGCCGTGCCGTTCCAACGGGCGATGTTTTTGGTTGAGACTCCTCCGGCGGAACTGAATTGACCCGCGACGATAAGGTTGCCCGCATTGTCGAGCAGAAAGGCTTTGCCGATAGGGTCGGGGTAAGGAAAAGCACTGAGGCCTGTGCCGAGACCGGACCATGCGCTGCCATTCCATTTTGCGATGCCCGGGCTGATCGAGGTGTTGTCACCACGCCATCTGAATCTTCCCGTGGCATAAAGGCTGCCGCTGGCATCGAAAGCCAAGGCGTTGATGGAAGGTGAGCTGTCGATCAAACCCGTCGCCAGCGGCTGCCACCGGCTGCCGTCCCAGCGGGCGATGTTGTTGACGGTGGTGCTGCCTGCTTCCGCGAAAAATCCGCCGGCATGGATCTGGCCGTTCGGGGCAATCGCGATCGCCTTGACGCTCTGCGAGGCGTAGGTGCCGTTAAAGCCCAGCCCGGTGCCCATGGCGTGCCACCGTGAGCCGTCCCATTTGGCAATCCGCAGTGCGGGGATGCCCCCGATGTCGCGAAAGGATCCGCCGACATAGAGGTTGCCCTGCGCATCGATGACCATGGCTTCTACAGTGCCGCCGTTTTGCATTGGCGGTGAGATCGATGTCCACTTGGTGCCGTCCCACTTCGCCACCCCGCTGCTCCTGACATTGCCGGCGACGGTGAACGCCCCGCCCACATAAAGATTTCCTGATGCGTCCTGCACCGAACAATAGACCGCGCCGTTTGTCCCAGGCATCCCGCCCATCGAGCGCCAGATGGGATGGTTGCCGGGCGGCGCCGTGTCTTGGGCCGCCGCAAACGGAATCGCAGACACCACCAATGAGAGCAATAGGAAAGCTGCGCACATGAGCTGGTTGAATGGCGCTAGCGCCACACGCGTGCCTGAGCCTGTAATCATGGATGCACCTACATGCCGGGCGAATTGCTGGCAAGCGGTTTGAAGTGTTCTGTCGGCGACTGAGCAAAAGTGGATTTAATTGTTCGAGCAAAAGTGGACAGGTATCCGTCGGATCAAAGGCGGTAGTCCGCGAGAACGTCCGGCCACTGTGGTTGTTGAGGCGTCGGCGGGCCGGCAATGACTCGGAAGCTGCCCGGTTGTTGGACGATGGTGACCTGTTTTGTCGCGCTGGGCGTGAT
>JALRFY010000155.1 GCA_023253625.1 Akkermansiaceae bacterium
AAGCCCGAATATTCGCTTCATGCAGCGGAAGATGGCCGCCCGGCGCGCTCTGGTCCACGCATAAATCGATTTCACGGGCTCTGCGCAAAATCCTCCTTCGCCCGTTAGGTTGACGCGCCACAGATCGTGGTTTAGAGCTGCCCTCCCATGACCCGATGGATGCCAACCCTGCTTGCCGCCATGCTATCGTTCGCAGCCCTCCCGGCACACGCGCAGCTCGCCGCATCGCTCAAAATCCCCAAGAAAAACCATCTTGCCGGCGAGCCGGTCATGGCGGTGGTAACGCTCACGAATCATTCCGGGCGCGATCTCTCGCTCCACAGTGACGGCCGCCACCAATGGCTGGATTTCATGGTCAAGCGCTCGGACGGCAGCCCGGTCAACATCCGCAAGCGGCCGCTTTTCGGCTCCATGAAAATCGGTGCCGGCCAGACCATGGCGCGCGAAGTGAACCTTTCAGAACATTTCCTGCTCCACGATCCGGGCAATTTCACCGTGACCGGCGTGGTCAAAATGCCGGGACAAACAGTCGAAGGCACCGCCACCAACCGTGCCTTCTTCAGCCAGATCAACAGCCGGCCCTATTGGTCCCAGAAAGTCGGCGTGCGCGGTGGAAACACCCGCGAGTTCCGATTGATCCAGTTCTCCGCCGAATCCAAAACCCGGCTATACGCGCAAATCGTGGACGGCAGAACCGCTCAGTTCGTCCGCACCTTCCCGCTCGGCGAAATCCTCCAACTGCGCAAGCCGCTCGTCACCATCGACCGCCAGCAACGCATGCACACCATGTTCCTTGCCACGCCGACCCTCTGGGTGCATTGCGTGGTCGATACCGATGGCGGTCTGGTCAACCGCCAGATTCACCGACGCCCGCCACAAGGCGACCCAAAACTACTCACCCTCGCCGACGGGACCGTCCAGGTGGTCAACAGCATTCCCTACGACCCCAAGGCCGAGGCCGTGCGCCGCAGCGCCACCCGCAATGCCTCCGAACGCCCCGCCATCCCCTACTGAGCCATCCCCAAAAAAACACCCCTACTCCTCCCGAGGATTCATCTTTACAAATTTTTTCAAAAATCAATGTTTCTTAACAGCTCTTCGATTTGTTCACCGCCATGAATCAAATTCTGCGTCTCATCGTTTTTTGTGCGGCTTGCGTGATGAGCCCCGGTGCCTGGGCGGCGAACTTCAAGACAGTGGTGATCGACGCCGGTCACGGCGGCCATGACAACGGTGCCCAATGGGGCAAGATTTACGAAAAGCATCTGGCATTCGATACCGCAGTGCGGCTTGAAAACCGCCTCAAGCAGATGGGCTACAAGACGGTGATGACGCGCCGCAGCGATTACTTCGTCTCCCTGCCCCGGCGGGTGGCCATCGGCAACAGCCACAAGAATGCCATTTTCGTGAGCATACATTACAACTACACGTGGAAGCGTCATGTCACCGGTTTGGAAACCTTCTACCACAGCAGTGAAGGCCAGCGGCTCGCCCATTTCGTGCAGGGCAGCCTGCTCCGCCAAACCCGCACGGTGGACCGCAACGCGAAATTCGCCCGCTACTACGTGATCAGCAATTCCGCCCACCCGGCCATCCTGGTGGAGGGCGGCTTCGTAAGCAACGAGGAGGAGCGCGAGCGGATGAAATCCGGCGATTACCGCGAAGCGATCGCCCGCGCGGTGGCCGAAGGCATCGACCGGTATCGCCGCGGATTTTGAAATCCCCGGGCTTGCTCCCAGGAACATCGCCGCGCCAGGCAAATCGGTTTGTTTTCCAGGCGCCCGCCCAGGCCTGGACCCAATCCAGGCGAACATCCCAACCACAGGGCCAAGGCCCAAATGCGCAAACGACCTGCGGTCTCCCGGGCCTCCATGGCCCGGTTTTTCATGCGCGCTCCAGCGTCATCACACACTCCAGATGGCGGGTGTGCGGGAAAAGGTCGAAGGGCTGGACCTCACGAAGCTGATAGCCGCCCTCGCTGAGCAAGCGCAGGTCGCGCACCTGGGTGGCGGGGTCGCAGGAGACATAGACGAGCCGCGCGGGCTTGAAGGCGATGAGTTGTTGGATGAACCCGGGCGTGCAGCCTTT
>JALRFY010000205.1 GCA_023253625.1 Akkermansiaceae bacterium
CTCGCGCCCGGTGAATCGCTGGTGGAATCAGCTTCTCGCTTTTACAGAAGAAATTTTACACGCCCAAAACGCCGAGCCGGTCGAGTTCCTGCTTCAGTTCGTAAGCGCGCGCTCGATCCTTGGAGGCGGCATTGAACAAGGCTTCGATCCGTTCACGGTCGGCCGCTTTCAAGGATTCCGTGTAGGCGGCAGGAGCTGCCGTTTCATCGGGTGTATCGGCGGTTTCGTCGTTGGCGTGCTCCATCCGGACCAGAAAGTCCTCGAGTGTTTTTTCCACGGTTTTGCCGTGTTCGCGCAGTTCGCGGAGGTCGATTTTCAAGCCGGCCATGGTTGCGAAGAATTCGAGCACGGCCTGGGCGGCCTTGGGGAAGGGGATTTGGGGAAATATCTGTGGCATTTCACCCAGCAGGCATCCGCCGGGCAGACCTTCCGCGGCAGCCACGCCCAGCAGCACGCCATTGAGCCCGCTGATCTGTCCGCCGGTGAGAATGTCCATGTCGAGTTGGCGGAATTCCGCGAGCGTGGCGGCATCAATGGCAGCGCCGAATACCCGCGAGCGCTGCGCCGGCCGCATCGGGGTGGCCATGGCGGCAAAAGTGAACACGCGGCCCACGCCGAGATGCTGCGCCTCCTCCACCAGCCATCGGCAGAAGTCGGTGCCGCGCACCGGCGGCTGGGCTTCGCCGATGAAAACAATCAGGTCGTGCTTTTCATTGGGATCACTCCATAGGAACAAACGGCTGCGCGGCAGACGGGGAGAGACAATCAGGCCGTCTTTGACATCCACCTGCGTGTTCTCGAAATAGTCATCGGCGGGAAACTCCATGAGCAGGTGCATGCCGAGTTTCGCCATCAGGTAATATCCGGCGGTGATGGCCACACCGCCCATGCCCGGCCATGCGGCAACGAGCCAGGGATCATGGAGTTTTTCTTCCGCGCTCATGAGGGTTGATGAAGGTGAAGGTTCATGACTGCGGTTGCAGGAAGCGTTTTTCGAGCACGGCCAGCGGCGTGCGCGTGAGGTCGGCCCCGATGGTGTTCAGGAGCTTGTCGCGGGCGGCGGGATTCAGGGCCCGCTGCATCCGCGGCAGGATCGTTTTGGGTGCCGCCAATACCCATGGCGGATTTCCCTCGGCGCAGAGCGCGCATTCGATGCGTGCGACGATTTTCTTCAAGGCCAGGCGTTCGAGTTCGGATATGAGGTTGTGTTCCTCGCCATACGACATGCCGGTCTCAAACCCCTGCGCGGTGCCGCGCGCGAAACGTCCGGATTGGTCAGTCACGGTTTCCTGGAGGGTTTTGACATTTTCCCGGCCGGATTCCCCGGGTTCCTCGGCGAGGTGTTCTTGTTCGATCGGGTCCTCGCCGGCGGGGAGATGCCGGAGCACCCTGAGATTTCCGAGATTGGCGGCGATGATGAGTTTTTTCATGGCGCTGGTGCCGCGCGGTTATGGGGGATGGGGGCACCGGGGCCTCTTGCGCGGCAGTGGTTCGCGTGGTCCCGGCGGTGGCACCCGCATACCATGCGGCAGGCGGGCTGGTTTGTGTGGTCAGGCTTTCCTGAATCGGTGGATCCAATGGGCCCAATGGTCATTCCAGACGTGGAGCCACGGGTGGTGGCCATGCTCGTCCGAGGCTTCGCGGGCGGAATAGGCAACGCCCGCCACCCAAGCGGCAGGCACCAGAATCATGGACAATCCGAAAGTGCCCAGAATCATAAGGACAGAGACGAATCCGATGAGCACGTTGCCTACCGTGAGAATGCCGAATCCGGCGAGGTAGTGGTGCTTGTAAAGATGCCCGAGTCCGGGGATCAGACTCATGGCCATGGCAGCTTTGTCGCGATCAACACGGTGCCATGCTTCAATGGTTTTTTTCATGGGGGTATTTTTCGATTTCAACTAACACTCCCACTTCGGTGCGGGAGAAGCAAGATCAAAGTTAGCATTCGAATGCTTGCGCGACCGACGGAAGTGGATAAGTTAATTCATAGCTACCAACCCCCCATTGAAATTATGAATGCGACTTCCCTCAAAGACCCCCGGGCGATGGACCTCTTGTCACGCGTGGGCGATGATATTTCGGTGCTGCGCGACGACATGCGCCACCTGTTGAGCCATACCGCCCGCCACACCCTGCCTGGCGGCGCGCGGGAAATCATCCACTCGGCACGCAGCGGGCTCGCGGCGCGCAAGCAACATGGAATGGCACGTCTGCGCGACCTGCGCGTGCATCCGAACCAGCCTGCCAGCTGGGTCGGCGGTGCCGTCGTGATGGGCCTGATCGCCGCGAGCGTTTACTGGTTCTGCAAGGACGGCTGCGCCGAGGTGGATCAGACGGCGGATTGAATGCCGTCCCCTCCGCCGGGGTGGATCGAGCCATCGCGAATGACGAGCGTTCGGTCGCCCATGCGGGCGAGGTTGAGATCGTGAGTGACGCACACCAGCGTGACGCCGTGCTCGGTGGCAAGGTCCATGAGAATGTCCATGACTTGCGCGCCATTGCGCGAGTCGAGATTGCCGGTCGGTTCGTCGGCGAACAGGACCTTCGGTTCGTTCACGATGGCGCGCGCGATGGCGACGCGCTGTTGCTCGCCACCGGAAAGCTCGGCGGGCAAGTGCTCGGCGCGGTCCGCGAGGCCCACGCGATCGAGCGCGGCGAAGGCGGCATCGGTGGCGTCGCGACCGGCGATGGCTCCCGGGACGGCGACGTTTTCCAGCGCGGTGAGTTCCGGCAGCAGGTGATAGTTTTGGAATACATAGCCGATTTCGCGGTTGCGGAAGGCGGCCTGCTCGCGCCGGCCCATGGCGTAGAGGTCGGTGCCGTGGATATGGACGCTGCCGCGCTCCGGCCGCTCCAGACCGGCCAGGGTGTAAAGCAGCGTGGTCTTGCCGGCGCCGCTGGGGCCGCAGAGGAACACACGCTCGCCGCGGCCGATCCGCAGATCGATGCCATGGAGCACCTCGATGGATTTTTCCCCCACGCGATAGCCGCGGTGGAGGTCGCGGGTTTCGATCATCGGTTCGTTCATTCCGGAAGGTGGTCGGTGCAATATTCACGGCCGTCGGCACCGACGCGGAATTCGAGTCCGGAGTCGGTGAGGTCGGTGCGGTCGCAACTGGCACAGGTGTGGAAAGCGGCGTGGGCGGGCTCCTTGGCGGCCTCGAAGCGCTTGCGGCGCTGGGAGCTCTCGATGACCCGCGCGGTGCCGCGCAGTGCGGGCAGGCCGGCCCACAGGAGATAGCTGGCGCAACCGAGCAGATAGAACGGCAGCAACAGCCAGTTGGACAGGGCGGAGAAGAGCATCAGCCCGGCCTGGAGCATGGCGAGGAAGCGGACCTGCACCGGCAGCACGAAGAACATCAGGAACTCGTGCCGGGGATGCAGCGTGGCGAACGCGAAAAACGAGCTGCCGTAGATCATGAAGCCGGAGCCTGGCATGGCATTGGGAAACAGGAAATTGGCGATGACCAACCCGCAGACCCCGCAGTAGTGGAAGAGGCTGGTTTTGAAGACGCCCCAGGCACTTTCGAGCGCGTCGTTCATCATGAAGGCAATCATCACCATGAAGAAAAAGAACAGGATGCCCAGCATGCCAATGCCTGCGAAACCCGAGGAGGCGAAGAGGAAGGTGGCCAGCCGCCAGATCTCGCCAGAGAGGATCGCGGCGCGGTCGAACTCCAACAAGGCCCCGATGTCCGGGCGGAAGACCTGCAGGACGTAAACCAGGGCGTGCATCATGGCGTAATACCGGAGGAAACCGGGAAATGACAGCCAGGCGAGGCGCGATTCCAATCGATCAAGCGAAAACATCGCGGGAAACATCGGGATTTCCCCCCGCTTGGCAAGTCCGGGTAGGGTCAGGGCCGACGCATCTTGAATACCCGCATGATTTCACCGCCAAGACGCCAAGACGCCAAGGAACCTTCAAAACCCAATCCAATGAGCGGTGAAACACCGGCTCGGATTGTGATGGGTCGGCGATGTTCTCCCAAAATCTTGGCGGACATGGCGTCTTGGCGGTGAATCCAATGTATTATGATGCGTGGGCCCTGCGGGCAGGGTGCCGGGCTACAGGGCATGCGGCTCCAGCCATTTTTCCCGCCGGAACCACGTCTCCTGGCGCTTGGCGTATTGGCGCGTGGCGGCGTTGATTTCCGCCTCACAGGCCGCAAGATCGATTGCACCTGTTAGAAACGACCGGATCTCACGCAAGCCGATCGCCTTTTCGCAGGTGGGCGAAACATCGGCGAGTGCAGCCACTTCCTCGATCGCGCCGCCGGCGAGCATCGCCCGTGTACGCGCGGCGATGCGTGAGTGGAGATCGCTGCGGTCGCGGCGGATCACGATGCCGCGCAGTTTCGTTTCCCGCTCGCGGGATTTCGATTCCCAGCGGTCGCGCAGGTCTGAGGCCTTTTCTCCGCTGAGCAGGCAGATTTCCAGTGCGCGCTCGACATAGCGGCGGTTTTGCAAGGCGGTGCGCGAGGCCTCCAGCGGGTCGAGCGAGCGAAGTTGGGCGACGAGGTCATCCAGCGGGCGGTCCTGCATTTCCGCGCGCAGCGCAGGATCGCCCTCCGGCAAGGGAGCCGGGCCGTGGCTGAGGAACTTCAAGTAAAGCCCCGAGCCTCCCACCACCACCGGCGTCTTGCCG
>JALRFY010000250.1 GCA_023253625.1 Akkermansiaceae bacterium
CAGGTCCTCTTCCGCTTGTTTATCCCTTGCGGGAACTGACACGGATGGTTCTTCGCGGTTCATGGCCCCGGCCTTTCCACCTTCCTGCCGCCCTTCACTCCACGGGTATTGCCCCGCTTCATCACTACTATGGCGGCTCTGATTGCTGCCCGGATCCGCGCGCGCGGATTCCTGCCCGGACAGCTCTCAATGCGTCCACAAGATACCTTCCCCGCATTCTCACCCCAACCACCCACAACAGCCCGATGCCTGACCATGGACGAGGGATGTCGGTCGGATCGGTTGCCGCTCATGCGGCAGGCTTCGCCATTCCCTAGCAGGCTCGCCGCCGTTGAAGGCCGAATCGGTTTCACTGGTATTTGGGACTGCGGGTCCGCCTCCGGCTGCTCTCCACCCCGCCTCGCGGCGACGCAGTTGCCTTCGGCTGCTCTCCCGTAGCTCGTCTCGGGAGGACTCAGACTTTCACTGGCTGATTTCATGTATGTGCACTCGCACTAGGGTTCCACCGCCGGGGGAACCGGAGAATGGAAGGCGAATGAACAGACCATTGAATGACGCTGCGACTGTCATCGACCTCACATTCTCGACGCATTCACCGGCACTCCCGGCGGTAGCGCCCTACCTTTCGCCCTGTCTCTCAGGGCTGGATCTCCACCTCGATGGAGACGCTTTCCGCGGCCGGATACTCGAGTGCCAGCGCGCGGTAGCCTTCGTTCTGGTTTTCGGCCGCACCGGGAGGCGTGGCGGGGTCCACGCGCCAGTTCTCACCGTTGGAGCGCAAGCGGATTTTCCCTGCCTTTTTTGTCAGGACCGCCTCCGCTCCACGCAGTTCGATCTCCGCATCGGTGAAGGCGCGCCAGACGACCGGCCCCTTCGGTGCTTTGACCTCGTCACTGATGTGGGCCCTGCCTGTTTCCGGATGGAAGCGCACGCGGCGCAGCACGCGCACCGCGGATTTGTGGTAGGCGGGTGTCAGGTCGAAGGCGGCGTGATGCACCTTGCCCGTGGTGGCGGAATCGACCAGCGGGCAGGGAGCCGCGGCTTCGTCCTGGAGCATGCCGGCGATTTCGAGTGTGTTGTGCGCGCGATTCTGCAGCCGGAAGTAGCTCCAGCGCTTGCCGCCAAAATATCCCGGAAGGTTGTAATTGTCGGCACCCATATCGTGGAACCAGCGGGTGCCGTGGGCGTCGAAAACGAACGATCCCACGTCCATCTGCCCGTGGCTTTCCGCCGGGGTGCCGCCCTTGACGGCGAGCCAGACATCGCAGTGGCTCCAGCCGGTGCGGAAGGCGACCACGGGTTGGGAACCGCGGAACACTGCGGATTCCGGCGGCGCACCATTTCCGGCATCCGCGGGCGGCAGCCAGATCAGCCCGAGCGGTGAATTTCCGCGCGTCAGGCGGCCGTCATTTGCTCCGAGAACGCGCTTGAGCCCTTCTCTCACATGGCGCACTTGAAGCGGATCATCGAACCTCGATGCGAGCCAGCATTGGGCTGGCGAAATGCCGCCGGAAGCAGCCGAGCCATCGGCGAAGTTGAAAACGAGCCGCGTGGGCCCGGTGAGATGGATCATCGAGCGGCCGGTGGAGCGCAGCGCCGGCTCGCTTTTCCCCGGACCATGGCCGAGCGCTTGCCGCGCCGCCAAGAGCATGACGTGATAGTTCGTCCCATAGTGCCAGTAGCCGGGGCCCTCGGGATAAATGCCGTCCGGCAGATAGAAACGGTCGCAGCCGTCCACCAACTTCAGGCAGTGCGCCACCAATTCCGCACGCATGGCAGGATCGCCGGCCGGGACCACCGAGGCCGCGAGGGCGATACCGGCACCGCAAACCTGTGACCAGTTGCTGATCGGGCGCGTCCAGAAGGACTCGCGCGAGATCGCCTCGCGGGCGGGAAGGAGCGCTTTTTCCAACACCGCCTTTTCGCACATCGCGCGCTGCTCCGGCGTGAGTTCCGCATGCAACCAATCATAGCCGGTGGCCACCGCAGTGGCCATTTCCGCAGTGTCGAGAAAATGGGATGGGTTCCAATCCTTGAGCGCGCAGGCGGCTTCGAGTTCCTCGATCACACGCGACTTGAAGGCATCCCCGCCGCTCAAGCGCCATGCCCAACCGGCGTGCATGATGTTATGGAGCGCCAGCCGCGATTCCCTCAGCAACCGTCGGCCATCGGGAATCTCATACCGGCAGGTGCGCGCGGCAAGCACCCTGCCTGCCTCCGCCATCAGCGCGTCATGATATCCCGCGGCGAGCGGATCCTTGCGGATCGACTCACGCACTGCCATTTCCGCACCGCCGGTGAGCCAGAGCCGGGGATGGACGGATTCGCTCCGCACTTCCGGGATCAAAATGGCCTGCAGCAGCCCGGCGAAGGTGACGGAACAGATGCGGTGCAATCGGTTCAAACCCATGGCATGCATACGCCACGATGCGTCACTTGTGTTTCATCCTCGCGGAAACGCCTGCATGGCTGCATAAAGCGCGGCCTGCACCTCAAAATTCCCACTCCGCACCGAGCCACAACGAGCGCGGTGCGCCGTAGGTGCGCAGCCCGTTGCTGGCGAGACCGGTCTGGATTTCCGCGTCGAACAGGTTCTCGACCCGGACCTGATAGATACCGCGGCCGCTCATCCACCGCGCGCCGATCCGCGTGCTGGTGTAATCCGGAATGCGGCGGGCCGCGAGGGCGTCGTCGTATTGCGCCGCGCCGTATTCGTGACCGGCGAAAAGGCACAGGCGCTCGTGGACCCGCCATTCCCCGCCGGCGATGATCCGCATGTCCGGTGACTGCGGGAACGGCTTGCCTTCCAGCAGCGGCTGCGTGCGCGACTCGCTGAAACGCGTTTCCGCCCACACTCCCGTCAGATCGAATCTGATATCTTCCGCGGGCTGCCATTCAACGCGCCCTTCCACACCCGTCACGTGCGCCTCGTCCACATTCCGCCGCTGGGCCAGACTGCCGCCCGGTGGCAAGGTGCCGACCAGGGCGGCAATTTCCGCCGGATCAGTGACCTGCACGTTGGAAATGACGTCGCGGATCCAGTGGTGGAAAAACGCCAGCTCGATGCCCAGTTTTTCCTCAGGCCGCCATTTGATTCCGGCCTCCAGATTGAAGAAACGCTCGGGATCGAGCGCGGGATTGGCCTCGACTATGTCGTTGCGCACCCGGAACGGACGGTGCAGTTCGTTGAGTGTGGGCATGCGGAAACCGCTGCCCGCCGCCGCCCACGCCTCCACTCCCTCACCGAGCCTCCGGTGGATTTCAAGCGAAGCGGACGGCTCGCTGCCGTTGCGATCGGATAACGCGTCGGCACGCAGGATTTGTCCGTCTGCCAGCGAGGCCTCGGTGCGGCGTCCATCGTGCAGCCACCAGGCATCGAATCGCGCGGCCATGTTCAGCGTGGTCAATGCGTCCGCTTGGAATGCCGCAGAACCGAAGAGGCCGGCAAAGTCCTGTTTTCCACCGGCTTCGCGATCGCGGAAGGTGCCGACGGTTTCATTGGTTTCTCCGGAGATGAAGCGCGTGTCCGCACCAGCCATGAAACTCCACCGGCCGCCATCATCCCGCTGGAAAACGAGCGAGCCGCCGGTGCCGCGGCCGGGAACATCATATTGATCGAGCGCGAGTGTCTCCGCGGTGCGGGCCGTGTTCACCGAGGTGAACACGGAGGCAAAGTCCCGCATCTGATGCCATGCGGCCAGTTGCCATGAGAACCCCGGATGCTCTGCGGTGAGGCGCAGCGAGAGATCCAGCGCCTCGGTCGAGTTGCGCGCCATGGGCGTGCCATTGCCGCGATCCTCGGCATACCAAGAAACGCGCGGCTCGATTGTCACTCCGGGCGCGGCCCGCCAGGCGAAACCGCTCTCCGCACCCCACAGATCGATGTCGAGCTTGCGGTCGATCGGTCCACGTTGCGACGCATCGAGCGCATGGAACCCGTCCGAACGCAGCCCGAATGCGGCAAACGAAAACGATTTCCCGCCATCGGCATCGGCGATCTGATGCACCATCGATCCGGCATGAGTCCCCTGCCCTCCCGCGCCGGCCTTGATCACGTGCAGGTTTTCAAACAACGGCCGGCGGTTCATCTGGATCACCCCGGTGGGGCTCTGGCTGCCCCACACCACCGCGCGGGCGGCGGGTGTGATGCGGATCGATTCGAGCGCCGAGGCATCGTGGCGCGCCCAGTAAACCCAGCCACCGAAGGGATCATTCTGCGGCACGCCATCGAGCAGCACGAGCGTGCGCGAGGCGGCGGTCGCGCCCGTGTTGCGCAGGCTCACGCCGGCTGAGGTGGGATTTCCGAACACCGCCGACTGCCGCCTGTAGAGCGAAAACGACGGCTCGCGCGCCAGCATCTCATCGATGGTCCGCGGCGCGGCATCCCGGATCGACTCGCGCTCCCATGTGGCAGCGGATTCGATCCCTCCGAGCCGTTCGGCCAAGACCACCATTTCTGGCAGCAAAGCGGTGGATTGAGCCACCGCCATTGTGGGTAGCAATTGACACGCGGCGAACAGGATATGTGGAGACGGTCGGTTCAATGGCCTCGATTCCAGACAGGTGACGGATGCCGGCAGGCGCATCGCGCGGATGCCCGGGGCATGTCTCCGCGCTCAGCCCAGCGCGGGCATTTCGTAGCCATCGCGCCGCGGCCGGTCCTGCATGGCCTTTGCCTCATTGTCTCCCATGATTTGCTCGGCCGCCGGGTCCCACTTGATGGCACGCCCGAGACGCTCGGCGATGCCTGCAAGCTGGCAGATCGTTCCCGTGCGGTGGCCGACGGTCGCCGGGCAGATCGTCGGCTTGCGCGACGCGATCGAGTCGAGGAAATTCCGCCGATGGTCCATCGACTCGTAAACCTGGATATCGCCGGGGCCGAACTTGTGACGGACGAGTTCCGCGGGCAGCGTGTCGATTTTACCACGGCTGACATGCACCTCGCCCTTCGTTCCGATGAAGCGGATCATGTGGCCGTGATCCGGTTTCCGATCCCGCCAAACGGTGATGCCGTCGGCATAACGATAGTGATGGAATTCGGAACCCTCATGGCCTGCCGGGATGAACTCGACCGGCCCGCTGTCATCACGACCGAGCGCCCACTGGATGATGTCGAAGTGGTGTGCGCCCCAATCGCCGAACTTGCGGCTGCCGTATTCCCAATAACAGCGCCAGCCGCGGCCGTAGTTGCCCAGCACCCGGTTCTCGGAGTATTCGAAAAACGGAGTCGGCCCGAGCCAGCGGTCGTAATCGAAGCCCTCCGGCACCGGCACGATGTCCTCTTTTTCCGGCGGCAAGGGGAAGCGCCCGAGCTGGCAGTAAATTTCCTTCACGTCGCCGATCATTCCGTTGCGCACCAGATTGGCCGCGATGCGGAAATGCACGGACGAGCGCTGCTGCGAGCCCACTTGCAGGATGCGGCCGTATTGTTTCTCCGCGGCCACCAGTGCCTTGCCTTCCTCGATGGTCAGCGTCATCGGCTTCTCGACGTAAACATCCTTGCCGGCCTTCATCGCCGCAAGGGCGATCGCCGCGTGCCAGTGGTCGGGCGTGGTCACGCACACCGCATCAATGTCCGGGCGGGAAAGGACCTCTTCGTAGCGTGAAGTCGCGAGAATATCTGAAAAGCCACGATCCTTGAGCACCTTCGCGGACTGTTCCATCTGCCACTTCTTGACATCGCAAACGGCGATCGGCTGCACCTCTTTCATGCCGGAAAATGTTTTCAAGTGGCCATCGGAAATCAGGCCCATGCCGATGAAACCCATGCCAATGCGCGAGTTGGCGGCGGTTTTGGCCGCGTTTCCAAGCGTTTCGGCCCGGATGATTTGCGGCGCGGCCACCAGCGACCCGGCGGCGGCAAACGAGGATTTGAGAAAGTGGCGGCGGGTGGGTTTCAGATGCGGCTGCATGGCGGTTTTTTGGAAGGATTGGTAAAGCAATCCTTTCTACATGATTGAAGATACGTATCTTTCCGCTGAATGCAGCTGAAATCCGTGTTTGCATCTTTATTTTGAGCGTATGCGCTCCCTAAGGTCGAGGCCATGACTTGGGGCCACAAGGTTTTGGTTGATTCACACAAAATCCTTGGATTAACCTCGCGCCCCCGCAGCCGTCGCCTTTTTCCCACCGGAAAAGGCAGCCGGAATGCGGAACACACTGCCATCCATCGAGATGAATCCAGATCGCGCCACACTCAATTTCCTCAACAGTTTCCCCGAAGAAGCGCGCAAGCGCGGCGAAATGCTCCAGAAAGACGGAGCCGTCACCCAGATTTTCGGCAACCACCTTTTCATCCAGGGCCGCGTCGAGGACGAGGCCGGCACCTTCCGGACCAGCCTGCGCCTTCAGGGCAACCGCTGGTTCGGCTCCTGCACGGCGGAAGACGAATTGGTGGCCGGCGCCTGCCAATACGCCACGATGATGGAGCGCATGCACCGCGGCGAGGATCTGCCGGAGTCGCCCAACGAGTTCGATGACACGCCGGTGCTCGACATCATCGAGGACAAGCTCGGCCGCGAACTCGATGACAAGGAGGCGGACTTCGTTTCCAAAATCGAGAAACGCTACCGCCGCTATGTCATCGAGGGCGAACTGCACGACCATGACATGGTCCGCATCAACCCGCGCTGGGAAATCAGCACCTATGAGCCGCTCGAGCTGTGGCCCATGCCACCAGGCGACATCCTCGAGTTCTGGAACTACCTCGCCTACGCGTTTTTCAAGCGCAAGCTCCCTTACCCGGAGTTTATGAACGTGATCACCGATCTCGGCCACGTTCAGAAGAAAATGGCGGATTGGGAGCAGGAACGCGAGGTGGCGGCATGGTATGACCGCATCGAGCAGGTCAACGAGCGCCCGCCGCAGGAGGAGCCGATGACTGCGGCGTTCCGCCTCGTGGCCACCATCAACGAGGCGCGGATGGAAGTGAAGGAGATGAAATCCAGCGTCTGGATCCAGCTGCGCGAGAAAAACGAAATCGCCCACTACGCCGCACTCCATCACGAGGGTGCCCTGCTGATGGACGCCTCCAGCCAGACGCTGTGGGAGCACTTCCTATCGTTCCACCGCGAACTCGGCGAGACCACCCTCGACTTCGACCAGGAGGAATCCTGCCGCTTCATGAACCGTGTCTTCCATCAGCCGGCGCTAAAGGGACACATCGTCAACCTCGATGAACGTGAGTTCAAGGTGGTCGAGGACGCCCTCAGCTGGGTCTGCGAGGACGATCCCTACGACAGCAAGAGCTTCGCATTGCAACTCGTTACCGCCGCCGGCGAAAATGTTTCCCACTCGGTGCGCCTGCTGCCCGGTCGCAAGGAACTCTATCAGTCCGACGAAACCGTGTTTCCCGGCCCGTCGCGCTGGCTTGAGGAAACCGAGGTCATGCCGCGATACCTCATCCCGCGGCGCGTGATCGACTCGCTCGAAGGCGTCGAGTTCCTCCGCAAGATCGGCGCATCGCTGCCCGAGTCGCTCTGCAAGCGCGTGGTCGATCTGGAGCTCAAGCCGAAGTTCGAACTGAAACTGGTGGCCGGCCTCACCGCCGCCGAAACCGAGCACTTGGTGGTGGATGTCACCGCCATCGAGACCAAGGGCCGCCGCACCGAACGCCTCACCAAGGATGGCTGGGAACTGGCCGAACAACACCCGGTCAAGGGCAAGCAACTGCTCCGTTTCGCCCGCGAGGCGCTCTACCCGGTGCCGGCGATCCTCGAAGAAATGGGCCTCGCCTACGACGACAAGCTCATCTCCTTCAAGTCGCGCATCACCAAACAATTCCCCGAGAAATTCGCGGAATGGATCAAGGCGATGCCGCCCGATGTCGAACTCGACATCGACCTCCGTCTCAAATCCATCCTCTCCGATCCGGTCACCGCCGCCGTGCGGTTTGAAGTGGTCGGACAGGACATCGACTGGTTCGACCTCCGCATCGTCATCGACGTCCAGGGCGTCAATCTCAGCAAGGCGCAGATCCGCCAGCTCGTAGCGGCCCGCGGCGGCTACGTCCGCATGGACGACGGTTCCTGGATGCGCCTCGAAATCAAGCTCGATGCCGACCAGCGTGAGGCCGTCACCCGCCTCGGCCTCGACCCCTTCGACCTCTCCGGCGAAACCCACCGGATGCACGCACTGCAGCTCGCCGACCCGAAGGCGGCCGAGGTTTTCGACCCCAAGGCGTGGGAACGCATCAAGGGCCGCGCGGGCGACATCCAGCTCGAAGTCAATCCCGAGGTGCCCAAATCGCTCAACGCCACGCTCCGCCCCTATCAGGTCGAGGGTTACAAATTCCTCGCCTACCTCGCGGTCAATAATTTCGGCGGCATCCTCGCCGACGACATGGGCCTCGGCAAAACCATCCAGTCGCTCACTTACCTGCTCTGGCTCATCGAGGAGCACAAGAAGACCAATCAACCGAAAAAACCGGCCCTTGTCGTCTGTCCGAAGTCGGTGCTCGATGTCTGGGCCAGTGAGGCGCAGAAATTCGCGCCCGATCTCAACGTGCACATTCTCAAGAACCGCGATGACATCGACGTGGACAGGATCCAGAACAAGCTGGACATGCTGATCCTCAACTACGCCCAACTGCGCGTCTGCGGCGAGGAACTGTCGAACATCAAATGGCTCACCATCATCCTCGACGAGGGCCAGCAGATCAAAAACCCGGATTCCAAGGCCGCCAAGTGTGCGCGTGAACTCGATTCCCAGAACCGCTTGGTCCTGACAGGCACGCCGATCGAAAACCGCCTGCTCGACATGTGGTCGCTGATGGCCTTCGCCATGCCCGGCGTGCTCGGCAGCCGCGCCTACTTCAAGAAGCGCTTCGACAAGCGCAAGGATCCCCTCTCCCAGCAGCGCCTCGCCTCGCGCCTGCGGCCGTTCCTGCTGCGCCGCACCAAGCTCCAGGTCGCCCAGGACCTGCCACCGCGGACCGAGGAGGAGGTTTACTCGAAGATGGAGGGCATCCAGATGGACCTCTACAAGGCCGAGCTCAAACGCATCCAGAAGGCGCTGCTCGGTCTCGATTCCGACGAGGCGGTGAAGAAGAATTCCTTCGCCATCCTCCAAGGCCTCATGCGCCTGCGGCAAATCTGCTGCCACCCCGGCCTGATCGACCCGAAATACCTCAAGGAGGAATCGGCGAAAATGGAGTCGCTCTTCTATCTGTTGGACCAGCTCCACGAGGAAGGCCACAAGGTGCTCGTGTTCTCGCAATTCGTCTCGATGCTCGACCTCATCAAGGCGCGCCTCGAACTCGAGGGCCGTCCCTACAACTACCTCACCGGACAGACCAAGGACCGCAAGGGCGAGATCGAGAGGTTCCAGACGACCAAGGATCCCTCGGTCTTCATGCTCTCGCTCAAGGCCGGCGGCGCGGGCCTCAACCTGACCTCCGCCTCCTACGTCATCCTCTACGATCCGTGGTGGAACCCGGCCGTGGAAAACCAGGCCATCGACCGCACCCACCGCATCGGCCAGAAAAACAAGGTCATCGCCTACCGCCTGCTCACCCGCGACACCGTCGAGGAGAAGATCCGCATCCTCCAGCACCAGAAGACCCAGCTCGTCACCAACGTGCTCGGCGACGAGGGCTTCGCCTCCAACCTCGGTCTCGACGACCTCCAGTTCATCCTCACCCACAGCATCGACGAGGACGAACCGGTCGAGAAAATCGCCAAGCAGGCCGCCAAGAAGGCCGCACGCAAGGCATAACTTCCGAAGCATGTCATCCACCTTCGGCCAGGCATTCCGTATCCACACCTTCGGCGAGTCGCACGGCGGCGGCGTGGGCGTCGTCATCGACGGCTGCCCGCCGCGCATTCCCGTCACCGCGGAAATCGTCCAGCGCGAACTCGACCGCCGCCGTCCCGGACAATCGGAAATCGTCACCCCGCGCAAGGAGGCGGACGCCGCGGAAATCCTCTCCGGCCTCCACGACGGCCTCACGCTCGGCACACCCATCGCCATCGTGGTCCGAAACACCGACCAGCGTCCCGGTGCCTACGACGAGATGGCGGTGAAATACCGCCCCAGCCACGCGGACTACACCTACGACGCAAAATACGGCATCCGCGCCCCGTCCGGCGGCGGACGCGCCTCGGCCCGTGAAACCATCGGCCGCGTCGCCGCTGCGGCGGTCGCCCGCCAGGTGCTCGACACCCTGCACCCCGGCATCGAGGTGCTCGCCTGGGTTTCCAGCATCCAGGACATCAAGGCGGATGTCGATCCGGCGACCGTCACCGCGGAAACCATCGAATCGAACATCGTCCGCACCGGCGATCCGGCGGTGCTCGATGCCATGATCGAACGCATCAAGGCGATCCGCGCCGACGGCAACTCGGTCGGCGGCATCGTCGAATGCGTGATCCGCAACTGCCCGCCCGGTCTCGGCGAGCCGATCTTCGACAAGCTCGAGGCCGACCTCGCCAAAGCCATGCTTTCCATTCCCGCGACCAAGGGTTTCGAGATCGGCTCCGGTTTCGCCGGCACCCTTCTGACCGGCCGCGAGCACAACGATCCGTTCCGGATGGTCGATGACAGGGTCCGCACCACCAGCAACCGTTCCGGCGGCGTGCAGGGCGGCATTTCCAACGGCGAGAACATCGTCTTCCGCGTCGCCTTCAAGCCCACCGCCACCATCATGACCGCGCAGGAAACCGTCACCTCCGCCGGCGAAAACACCGAGCTTGCCGGCAAGGGCCGCCACGACGCCTGCGTCCTCCCCCGCGCCGTGCCCATCGTCGGGGCCATGGCCACCCTGGTCGTCACCGACCACCTGCTGCGCCAGAGGGCAATGGGCCGCTAATCGACTCCCGTGCCATCCCGGCGGAGAAAAGGAGGCGGCGCTGGTTCCTCAATCCATCATGGCCCCGAATCCTTCCATGGAGCCAGCCATCGTTTGCTGCCCATGTCCGCCAGTCGCCACCGCCATTCCCGCTGCAAGTGGGAATCCTGCTTTTTGTCTGGGTTTTTGAACTCGGCCACGAATGGCTCGGCCACCCGCCCCGCCCATCACCGGCACCGGCCCCGACGGCATCTGCGAATTCCTCGCGTGGCGCGACAGGTCATGACCAAAAGACAGCCTAACAGTCTGCGATGCTGAAATCCAACCGCTCCCGGCGTAAGGCTTGTGGCCAGAGCTACTGGCCAGGTTTTCTCGGTAAGGCTGTTTCATTCTCTGTTTCAAGCCGGTTGAGCCCGGCGCTTTCACCGACCCTGTCGAGGTGCCATTCATCGGGTGGGAGATGTGAATCGGAGCACTCTGCCCACATGCAATGGCCTGACCTGTAGCCAAGTCACCATCGAACTCGCCGGAAACCAGACCATTCGCCAGAAGCTCTTGTTTCTGACTATGGACGAGGTTGGCCGCAACGGGGTTCGTGAATTCAATGGAATTCGAGTGTGTCAGCGACTCAACGTTTCTGCATCTCTGGTGAATCACTATTTCGGTGGCCGAGACGGACTCATTGCGGAGGCAACGGCAAGCGCGTATCTCAACTACGTGATGGGCTTACATGCTGCGGCCTCGCAGCACGATGATCCCAGCGAAGCGCTCCGCGCGTGGATGAGAGCCCAGGTTCAGTGGGCGAAAGAAAATCCCGGGATCGCTGAAATCCTGAACTACTCTTCGGCACACCAAGATATCTCTGCCTT
>JALRFY010000066.1 GCA_023253625.1 Akkermansiaceae bacterium
GCGCTCCGCCGCGAGGTGGACCGCCGCCGTTCCTTCGCCATCATTTCCCACCCGGACGCCGGTAACACCACCCGCACCGAGAAATTCCTCCTCTACGGCGGCGCGATCCAGCTCGCCGGCAGCGTCACCGCCCGCAAAAGCCAGCGCGCCACCACCTCCGACTGGATGGAGCTGGAAAAACAACGCGGCATCTCCGTCTCCTCCACCGTCCTGCAATTCGAATACAAGGACTGCGTCGTCAACATCCTCGACACCCCCGGCCACAAGGATTTCTCCGAGGACACCTACCGCGTCCTTACAGCCGTGGACGCCGCCGTCATGGTGGTGGACGCCGGCAAGGGCATCGAAAGCCAGACGCGCAAGCTGTTCGAAGTCTGCCGCCGCCGCGGCGTCCCGATCTTCACCTTCATGAACAAGCTGGACCGCCCCGCGCGACCCACGCTCGACCTGCTCGACGAGCTGGAAAACGTGCTCGGCATCCACGCGTTTCCCGTCAACTGGCCGCTCGGCGACGGCCCGCGCTTCAAGGGCGTTTACGACCGCGAGAACAAACAGGTGCATTTGTTCCAGCGCACCGTCCACGGTGCCTACCGCGCACCGGTCAACGTCTCCGGCATCGAGGACGCCGAGGTGCGCGCCGCAGTGGACGAGGATGTTTACCGCCAGGTCTGCGACGAGCTGGAATTGTTGGAAGGGGCCGGCGCGGACTTCAATGAAACCATGGTGCTCTCCGGCGATCTCACCCCTGTTTTCTTCGGCAGCGCGGCGAACAACTTCGGCGTCCAAATGCTGCTCGACCGTTTCCTCGAACTCGCCCCCTCGCCCCTGCCCCGCACCAGCGACGGCACGACCATCGATCCCGCTTCCACCGACTTCACCGCCTTCGTCTTCAAGATCCAGGCGAACATGAATCCGAAACATCGCGACCGCGTCGCCTTCGTGCGCATCGTTTCCGGGAAATTCGAGCGCGACATGAACGTCATCAACACCCGCTCTGGCGACAAGATGCGCCTCGGCAACTCACAGCGCCTCTTCGCCCGCGACCGCGAAACCGTGGACGACGCCTACGCCGGCGACGTCGTCGGTCTGGTGGGAAATTACGATCTTTTGATCGGCGACACGCTCTCCACCAAGCCCGGCGTCGCGTTCCACGAAATCCCGCGCTTCGCTCCCGAGTGCTTTTCGTATCTGCACAACAAGAGCACCGCGAAATACAAACGCTTCCGCGACGGCCTCGAACAACTGCTCAAGGAAGGCGTCGCCAGCGAGTTCAAGTTGCTCGACTCCGGCCCGGTGCAGGTGCCGCTGCTCGGTGCCGTCGGCCCGCTCCAGTTCGAAGTCTTGCAATACCGCCTCGATGGCGAATACGGCGCGGAAACCCGCCTCGAACCCGCCGATTGGTCGCTCGCCCGCTGGCTCAAACCAAAATCCGGCGACCCGCTCGCCCCCAATGCACGCCCCGCACTTTCGCTCGGCACCGTTCTCGCCCGCGACTCGAACGGCTGGCTCGTCGCCCTCCTCCCCAGCGTCTGGGCGCTCAAAACCTTCTCAGAGAAAAACGACGACTGGATCATCTCCGACCAACCGTTTCCACCGCCCGTTGCCGACACTTGATGGCTTGCCAACCGCACTTTCCCGCGCCAATGATCCGTCCGCACACGCAACACTCAACGTGCAATCCTCAGGAGGGGTGGCAGAGTGGTCGATCGCGCCGGTCTTGAAAACCGGAGACGGGCAACCGTCCGTGGGTTCGAATCCCACCCCCTCCGCCATCTGGTCCCTTGATGGGACTCTGTGCGTCTTTGTTCGTGTTCATGGGGATTCTTGCGGGTCGTGGTTTTGAAGGTCGCGCATGTTGGCACACCAGTTGACGGCTGGTTGTCCGAAATCCGTCCGAAATGCAGGTTCAAAACCGTCGCGGATTGGCTGGGCTTTTGGGATCTTTGGTTACGGATTTCAGAGCTTCCCATCGAGGTCAACTATGCCAGATTGAGTGCGCGAATCAAAGTCGGACTACTTTGGCCGCCGCCAGAAAAACTGGCCCGATATGAGTGAGAGGATTTGGTAAGCCACCAAACCTCGAACGATGAAACAGAAACGACACAAGCCCGGGGAGGTGATCCGCATCCTTCGGGATCACGACGCAAGCGGGCTGAGCCAGGAGCAGTTTTCCGGGAGAAGCAGATCGTCACGGGGCATCGGCCTACATCCGCTCGGACAATGGACCCGAGTTCGTGGCCCGGCGGATGGGCGCTTGGCTCGGTGAGCGGGACATCAAGATCCTCCACATCGAGCCAGGCAGCCCTTGGCAGAACGGCTACGTGGAGATGGTGCGTATACTGGAGCTTGGTTGCTTGTGGTGCTTCACCATGGACGTTGCGGTTTTGGTTCCTGTTTCTTCTTCGCCAGGGAGATGGCTTTCTCGGCGAAACGCTGTCCCAAGGTCACGTAGCCCTCCTTGGTGTAATGCAACCCGCCGCCGGCCACGCCCGGCTCGCCGCCATTGAGATCGTCGGTGTCCACCCACTCTCCCCTTGGGTCGCCCTCGGCCATTCTGACCTGGATTTCACGGATTCGGGTCCAGTGCGGGTATTGCTTATCCTGCATGTCGAAGTCGCTGATCAGACCAATGACAAAGTTGATTTCATTGAGTTTCAGATCCGTTTTCAACTGTTCGAGAATCGCATGGAAGCTGCGTGCGTAGACTTCGGCGAGTTGCTCCTTTGCGTCGCGCTCGCCCTGCATCCAGATGAAGATTACCGAATCGTAGGTGCTGCCCGGCATGCAGCAACCCGGCCGCAGCGGTACCAAACCATCTGATCATCTTGTTATTGTCATTCATAATTTTCCATCCTCTTGGTTCAAAGCGCATACCACTGCCATGATGAACGCTTGCCTAAATGCGTTCATTGCCGGCAAGCAACCCCGGCCTCTTTTTGCCTTTTCGCCAAAACATCGCGAAACTCCACCAGCCTTTTTTCATAGGTGTTGATGTTCGCCAGGTTGTTGCGCTCGTGTGGATCCGCGATCAGGTCATATAACTCTTCGCCGTCGGGCCATTTTCCGTAGCGCCACTTCTGATTGCGGATAGCATATCCCAGCTTGTTGCCACGGGTAACGACGCTGTAGGCATAGGCCTTATCACCCTGGCGCGATGGATCCTTCAGAACCGGCACCAACGAGGCACCCTGAAGCTCCTTCGGTTGCTCAAGTCCAGCCAGTTCAGTCAGGGTCGGAAAGACGTCCAGCAGTTCGACCATGGTGTCCGAACGGCTGCCAGCCGTGGTCAAGCCCGGAGCCCGTACGATGAACGGAACCTTGGCGCCGATGTCGAACAATGTCACTTTGCCCCACATGAAGTGCTCGCCGAGGTGGTAGCCATGGTCCGAAGTCAGGACGATGATCGTGTTGTCCCATAGCCCCTGATTCTTGAGTTCCTGCAAGACCAGTCCGATCTGAGCATCAAGGAACGAGACGCAGGCGTGATAGGCCTGCATATACTCGCGCCGCAGTGTGGGCTTCTCCTTTCCCAACTCGAAGCCGAAATCCTTGAATCGGCCGGACTTCGCACTCGGCGGCAGCGAATTCCACAGGTTCGGATCGTCGCGGTGAAAAGCGATCTCGTCCTGCGGATACATGTCGAAGTATTTTTGGGGAGCGAGGAAAGGGACGTGGGGTTTCTGGATGCCCAGAGCAATGAAGAACGGCTTCTCTCCGTAGCTCTGTTCCTTGAGCCATGTGATGATCTGGCGTGCGTTCTTTCCATCCTTGTGCTGTTCATCCGTCAGGCCGCTGGGGCCGTGCCCGACCGGTGTATCCTGGGAGATGAGTGGGCCGGCTGCTGTCTTTACGATCTCTTTCCATGCCTTCCTGTTTCCGGGGGCATCGATGGATCCGTGTGCCGCCTCGAACGTTTTGCGGGCTCGGGTGACGACCGGCAATTCGTCGTTGTCAAACCATTGCGCCGGGGTGCTCCAGGCCAGTTCGCCGTGGTCCGCCTTCAGGTTATGAAAGACCTTGCCGACACCGGCCGTCCAGTAGCCGTTCTCTCTGAAATACTGCGGTATGGTCACAGTCCCCGGCCGGGTTTCGCGAATGTCCTGCTTGTTGTCCAGGACGCGAGTGGACTCCGGGTAGAGTCCGCTGAGCAGGGAGGCGCGCGATGGTCCGCATACGGGGTATTGGCAGAAGGCCCGGTTGAAGGTCATGCCTTCCCGCGAAAGCGACTCGAGGTTCGGAGTGGCGACGGCATCGTATCCCGACGGTGAGACGTGCGTGTTCAGGTCGTCGCAAACGATGAACAGGACATTCGGCTTCGCCTGAGTGTCGGTGGCAGTCTGGGCGGTGCAGATTCCGGAGGCGACCCCCAGGAATGCAATCAAGGTAGTGTATTTTGCTATCATATCAGTAAAGCCTGTTTCTTGTGTCACCTATGCTCGGACTAACGTCGCGCGGGCGGCGCTATCGCCGAGATCCACCGGTCGAACAGCGCGGTGAGTGTGGTGACGCGATCCGGTTGTTCGGCGGCTAGGTTGTGGGCTTCAGCGGGATCGGCAGTCAGGTTGGTCAACTCTGTCCGACCTCCGGCTCTGTGGAGCTTCCAGTCCCCCTGGCGGACCGCCCAGTCGCCGCCCGGGCCGTGCTCATTGCTCCAGAACAGCGCGTCATGGTGCCGGGTTGTTCTGTCCGTCAGCAGGGGCAGCAGGCTTTTCCCGTCGAAGGCCGTGTCTTTCGGAGGCGGAACCCCTGCGGCTTCTAGGGCGGTGGGCAGGATATCCAGCGAAATGACCGGGGCGGCGATGGTTCGGCCGCCCTTGAAAGCGGCCGGCCAGCTTACCACGAAGGGAGTGCGAATTCCGCCCTCGTAATGGGAGCCTTTGAAGCCGCGCAGCGGGGCATTGTTGGCCATCATGGCTTTCGCGCCGCCGTTGTCGGTGAGGAAGAAGAGCAGTGTGTTGTCCCAGAGTTTTTCCTCCTTGAGTTTATTGACGACCGCGCCGACGCCGAGATCGAGGTGGTGAAGCATGGCCATGAGGATTTGCCGGTCCTCACCAATGTCCGGAAACAGCTTCCGATATCGTTCGATGTCTTCCCGGGGCGCCTGCTGCGGCGAATGAACGGCGTTGTAGGCCAGGTAGAGAAAGAACGGGCGTGACTTGTTGCGATCGATGAACGCCACGGCTTCCTGCGTCAGGCGGGTGGTCAGGTAGCCTTCGTCGTCGATGCGTTGCTTGTTTCGATACATCGGGTCGGTCTCGTCGCCGCCGCTGGCGCCTTTCAGCTTGAAATAGTCGTGCGCGCCGCGGCCCATGAAGTTGTACGACTCGTCGAACCCCCGATTGCAGGGATGCCATTTGAGTTCGGGATAGTCGTCATCCAGTCCCAAATGCCACTTGCCGACGGCCATGCGAGCGTATGATGTGCCCAGGATCGCCGGAAAAATGGGGATTTCGGGGTCAAATCCGCGCCCGCCTTGGCCGGCGGTATAGACACCCACCCGCTGCTGATAGCGACCGAGCATCAGACCCGCACGGGTGGGGGAGCAGACGTTGCCGGAGATGTAAGCCTGGCTGAACCACACTCCTTCCTTGGCCAGAGCATCCATATGGGGTGTGGAGACCTCCCGGGGATGGTGCCGGTTGAAGCTGATATCGGCGTAGCCCTGGTCATCGGTGAGAATGACGACAATGTTCGGCTTCGCCTTTGCTTCTACGGCAGTCTGGGCGGTGCAGATTCCGGAGGCGACCCCCAGGAATGCAATCAATATTGTGTGTTTCGCGATCAACTTAGGAGTCCTTTTTTTTCTTCCGTCTATCACGTTTTTCCACAGTCTCATCTCCACCCAGTTCAGGGGGCACGGTGACTTTTTTGCCTTTGATCGTGAGTTGTTGGAGCGTTGCCCGTTGGTCGTCGATTTGGCCCGCCGCCGCCGCATTGCCGCCCGTGATCAGCTCGCCGAAAGGTCGATCGAAAGGCTTGATCATGCCAGTAAGCGTGGCGCGCATGTCTCTGAGCTTCGCGGCATACTCGGGCTGGTCAGCCAGGTTATTCAACTCTCCGGGGTCGCGGCGAATGTCGTAGAGCTGGTCCTCATTCCAGAAGCCGGGGTGGTCTGCCCCACGGACTCCGATGCCCATGCGGCGCGAAGGGGCCATCAGCTTGGGGAGTTGGGAGGGGGAAGCCTGCTTGATCGCGGCAATGTCCTCTTGGGTGTAACGCGTGGCGATGTATTTCCAGTCTCTGGTCAACACGGCGCGCCCGCAACCGATTTCGAAATAGAGGTGATCGCGCCATGGATCGGCCCTGCCGGTCTTGAACAACGGGGTGAGACTTCGGCCGTCGATTCGGTAGGAATCCGGCACCTTTGTCCCGGTGAGTTCGAAAAAGGTGGGTGCCATGTCGATGTTCTGGACGAACTGGTCGCATTCACGTCCGGCGGGTATGGTCGCGGGCCAGCGCATGATCAGCGGCACCCGGGCGCCGTCGTTGCCGTAGAGCGCTCCTTTGTTGTCACGACCGTGATCGGGAGCGAAGACGACCAGTGTGTTCCGGTCGATCCCCAGCTCCTTCAGCTTGGCCATCAACAGTCCAAGGTTTGCGTCGATCCAGGTCTCGCCCGCCTTCTCGTCGGGGATGCCCTTCGCCTTCAGCAGGGCGAGGAATTCCCTGCGTCGGCTGAGCAGCTCGGCGCTCGGCTGGACCGGTCCCTGGCCGGTACATTCGGGATGATCGATACTTTTGCGCCAGGATTTATCCGGGCCATGGAGCAGAGTGGGACAGTAGTGCAGGTAGAATGGCCGGTCTTTGTTCAGCTCGATGAACTCCAGGGCCGCGTCCATGGTCCAGTCCGGATTGTGGTGACCCCAGGGCCCCGTCATGTTGCCCCAATACACATGCTTCGCCCAGGAGAATCCGCGTTTCAGGATCTCCTCCCGGCAGGCGAGCTCCTCGGCTTTACAGAGCGCCGCAGTCCGGTCGTCCGCTTTGCCCTTCTTGATCAAGTCCTCCCCGTCGGCTTTTTCACCGCCATGCACATGATACTTGCCGACGTATCCTGTTGCGTAGCCGTTTGCGGAGAGGACGGCGCCGATGTTCATATTGTCGCTTTCCAAGCCGACGTTGAATGCGACGAAGCCCTGATTGCCTTTCGGGCATTCCTTCAGATAGGACGGATCGTAGGCATTCCCGGCATAGCGGCCGGTGAGGAACGAGTAGCGGGACGGCGTACAGACCGTACTGCTCACGTAGGCCTGCGTAAATCGCATGCCTTCCCGGGCCATACGGTCGAGGTTGGGCGTATAGGTCTCGCCGCCGAAGGCGCCTATTTGGTCAAAATCCTGATCGTCGATCAGGAACATGATGATGTTGGGCTTGGTTGATATCGTCTCGGTGGCAGGCGCAGCCGTGCAGATCCCGGCGGCAATCCCAAGAAGCGCAGTCAATACAGTGAGTTTCGCGATCATGTCACCGACTCCGAGTAACTCCAAGAAATGGCTATTGCGGCTAGGCCACAACGGGACCGCTATTGGGTGGTCCGGGATCGTGTGGTCAATGATCTGTGACATGGTGTTCATTTCCTTGTTCGCGAAAAACTGTTAAACAACCTGACCCGGAGAAAGTTGCGCCGAATTTTTATGGTTCTCAAGACCCTTCGTGATGAAATCGGCTGAGTTCACAACGACTGGGTTTAATGTGCTGCGGTTATTCTTTGTGGCCCTCTTTCGCCAAATGGTATCGTTCACGACGAACCTATCTCCCACGGTGACAAGAGAGTTCAACGCCGTTGAAACATCCGATACGATGGCTGAATACACGACCTCAGGTATCAGATTTGGTGCGGAGGGAGAGAATTCGATGTCCATTACAAGGAGGTTTTTGTTTCAATGATTGGTCGGCTTTTTAGACGACGACAATTTGTCAACCGGAGCCAAAATGACCTTGATCCGACTCGCCGATCTGGCAGAGGTATGGCGGATGAACGTAATCTCTGTTGACACTGCCCGCGCTCCCGGAATACCGGAGGCCTGGCGGCGCACGGACAGGGGCGCGAACCCTCCCGAGATCCGTGACAGAATCCCCGGATTCCACACGGATTTCACACAAATCGACCATTCAGGACCGCACACCCTGCGGCACCCCGGTTGCCCCACCAACGCACCAATGCCCATGATTACGAAGAATACCGCACCGTCGGCAGGTTTCCCTGCCCCTCCGCCAGTTCTCAATACTTCCCAGCACTTCTCGCTGGATAGGGACTACAGTCGCCACCTTTGCTGAATCCGCTTTCTGCCGATAGAAAATCGGCGGGTGTGAATTCTGAATTCTCGAAATTCGGGACAGGGTTCACAAGCTTTGAGATAGTGTGAAACCAATCCATGGGTCATCGCGATTCAGGGACGATCAAGGGCTTTTCGTTGATCAGTTCCCCTATGCCGCTCAGGTTCCTACCCCCTCCGATGCCTCCAATGACAAGAGTCAGGCAACTCCCGATGGCGACCTTGTGGGGTGTCGTCGCGCTGACTTTGGTTTGCCATGCAAACGGGGTTGAGGCGATCATTTGATCATCGTGCTTGAGGATCAATTTCATCTGATTCCCAGTCCGCACCGACGCCAGCAAGGAATAGGTTCCCGGTTTGATCCCGGAGTGCAACTCCAGTTGCTGGATCTCGTAAGAGCGGTTCCGAAGCCCCGCGCGAATCACGGAGTCTTGGGCACTCGTGCTCCACGGCGTCGACCACGTCATCTTGGAGGCAACGGTTGTCACAGATTGGGTTTCCTGCAGGCGACGCTCCAACAGTTCCGTGCCTGCCATGGCTTCACTGTAGGCGGCGGCAAAGGTCTTCTGATCGAGGAATCCGCCCTTCCGGGCAGCTTGGCCGTATCAAACCAACTGCTCGTGAGGTTGAAGGTCGTGGTTGTCACACCGTGATTCCCGCGCATGATCCTGGAAAATCGAGAAACCATTGCATGATAATCACTGCCGCCCAGCACATCCTGGCCCGCCCCGCTCTAGTCATGCTCGCCGCGGCGGGCGTGGCTTCCGCGGTTTCCATCGATGCCGTGTATTTCGGCCAGACGCACCTGTGGAAACCCGATCATCCGTATTTCGGACTCGTCGGCGGGCGCGAATGCCTGATCAAGGCGCACGTCACCGATCCGGCGGCGCCAGCCTCTCCGGCGGTGACCGCCGTTTTGAGGCTGGGCGGCCAGACGCTCAACCTGCCGCTCACCGGACCCGCCACGCTGCCTGCGTCCATCCCGGATGGCCTGGGTGTGGTGCAGCATTCGTTTGCCAACACCTTCACCGCGACGATCCCCTCTCCATGGATGAAGACCGGCCTTCAAGTCAGTGTCAACGCCGGTCCTGCCAGCGTGAATTTCACCAACATGAAAGTCGGCGCGCCGACCAAGGTGGTGATGACCATGTTCGACGTGAATTATTTCAGCGATGTGACCGGCGACTATCCCGCCGGGACCTTCGATGAACTGGAGGTGAAATGGCCGGTGGCGGACTTGGAGATCCGGCGTGTCCCCGATGTGATCTTCCGCGAGTTGGTGATACCGCCACGTGCCGGGGTGGCTGCCGCAAAGGTCAAATCGCCCGCCGAGTATCGGGACCAGACCAACCTGGCCTTCGATGGCGAGCAGGCCGCCGCGCTCGCATGGAACGCAGCGCTCAAACGCGCGTCCGGCCGCAACGGACGCACCAGTCTCTACTATTGCAACATCTACGGCGCCAACGCCGGCGGCCAGGCCGGCGGTTTCGCGGGTGTGGGCAACGGAACATCCGCCGGCATCTTCCACCACGAACTCGGCCACGCGCTTTCGCTGCCGCATTGGGGCGACAGTGCGGCCTATCCCTACAAGGGCGACATGCACGGCATCCTCGCGCCGGACAATTACAACCAAACCCACGCCGGGCCCGTATGGGGTTATGACCTCCGCAACCAATCCTTCATTCCGCCCACCGCGCAACCGGGCAATGTCGGGAACAAGACGCCGGGAACCTACAAGGTCGATCCCATGCAGGGCGGCGGCACCGGCTGGCAGGAGCCGCCATTCCTGCTGAACCATTTCTCCGATTACTCGATCAACCAGATGCGCAATTATCTCCACAGCCATGTGTTGGTCTGGAATCCATCGCTCAACTCCTATGCCTCATGGAACCAAACGGCCGGTGCCTATACCACCACGGTTTCCAACAATGGAATACAATACCCGCTCACACGCGATGCCCGGGTGGTCACACTCATGGCCTCGATCTCCGGCGCGAAACCGGATGTCAACATGGTCTATCCGCCCATCGGTCCCTATACCGCCGGGCTGATCCGCCTGTTCGATCCGCGCGTTTCCGCCGACCGCTCGGCCGCGGTCTCCACCGGATACCCGCCCTCGGGCGGTTGCGATCTTAGCCTGCGTCTCATCCAGGGTGGCGTGGAGAAAATTTACATGCTCGCCGCGCCATGGGAGCCGGCCGCCGATCCACTATCCGGCGGCAGTTTGAAAACCGAAGCCATCAACCTGCCCGCGGCCGACGGTCCGGTCACGCTCGCGGAGTTGCTGCTGACACCGGACGCGCAAAGCAACGGTCTGCCCGCCAATCCGCAAGTGCTTGCCACATGGGCTCCGGTCACGCCCGATCCCGCCACTTTCGCCGTGCCGCCCGCCGCCGGCAACACCAGCACCATCAGCATGACCTCCACCACCGGTTTCAGCGATGAAGGACCGGTTGAATACCTCTTCACCGAAACCAGCGGCAACCCGGGCGGATCGTCGAGCGGATGGCAAAGCAGTCCGTCCTTCACCGACACCGGCCTGCAAGCGTCCACCACTTATTCCTACACCGTGACCATGCGCGCGGGCGAGGTCACCGGCCGAGCCTCGGCCGCGGCCATGGCCACCACCGGCTCCGCGGGCATCCTCGCCGACATCACGCTGGACGCGTTTGTTTCCACTTATCTGGCCGGCAGCACCAAGGCATTCACCTTCGATGCCAGCGCCTCGGACAAGCTCGTCGTGATCGTCACCGGCGAACACAATTTCTCCGGCAACACCTCCGGCAACGTGAAGTCCGTCACTTACGACGGCGTTTCGCTGGCCAAAGCCGTGGAGCAGAACCCTGTCAGCTCCACCCTGCAAACCACCTCCGACTTGTGGTATCTCGACGAACCGGCCGTGGCGACCACATCCGCAAACAAAAATGATACGGCCCCGGGCACACCCGGCAACATTGTCATCACCGTCGAGGGCAGCGGCAGCAACTATGTCCACGCCGCGCTTGGACTGTCGGGCACCGCGCCGGGCTTCTACGGAGCCTCCTCGATTGCGATCGGCACCCCCTCGGTGAACTGCGGCGTGTCATCTCCCAAATCAATGGTGATTTCCTGGCTCACGCTCGGCGGCAGCGGCAACACTGCCTCCACAGCGACCACCATTCAGGCCAACGCGCCGTCAGGCGCGATCCAGTTTGGCGGAGCCGTATCCACCGGCAACTACGCCGGCCATGTCCTCGCGCGGACAACCGGTCTGGCGCAAGGGACGCATCCGTTCTCCTTCAACACCACACTCACCGATGTGATCTGTCTTGCCGCCGAGTTTCTCCCGGCTGAAATCCCCTTCACCAATCCCTACTCCGCATGGGCCGCCACCAACGCGCCAACCGGTGATCCGGACGACGATTACGATGGCGACGGCGTGACCAATGGCGTCGAATTCGTGTTGGGCGGCCTGGCTTCGGCAAAGGACGTGGCCAAACTGCCCACCGTGGCCAAGCAAGCCGGCAACATGACTTTCACCTTCGTGCGTGACCAGGACTCGGTGCACCCATCCATTGGGATCGTCATCGAGGTTGGCACCGATCTGCTCACATGGCCGCATTCCTATACGGTGGGAACCGACACCGGCACTTCCTCACCAGGCGTCACCGTGACCGCAAATCCAGACCGCACCGACACCATCACCCTGGCCGTGCCGCGCGACTCTGCGGCGAAATTCGCCCGCCTGAAAGTGGTGCAGGTTCCTTAAAAACACCACCCCACCCCTGTCCGTGGCGGCCTCTTTAAGCAGGAGGTCGCCGTTTTTGTGACTGCGTCCGCTTCCCAAGGCCAGCGGCAATCTGCCACATCCAGCATCCGGATCGCGAGCCGCCACCGTCTTGTGGTTCAAGCCCAACACGGCCGGAGGTTGGTGGATTCCCGGCATCCGCTAAATGGGGTTGGCATCCATTACTCCGTGATCCTCTGCCACCGAGCGGGCTGCGATAGTGTTGGAGGAAGAGCGGGCAGGTTGCGTTCGCTCCTCTACAAAACGCCTGCAAGCCTTCAGCGTTTGTCCAGAGTTGCGGTCAATAGCGCAGATCCGGTCGCCCGGTAGCAAGACCGGCATCAGGAAAGCATCTCCGCGATGCGTTTTTCGGACACCTTCGCCACACACGGCACATCGGGCGCGAACAGCGAAACGCGCAGTTCCTCCAGCGCCCAGCCGGCCGGCCACAACGAGGGGTCGTCCGGCGCCCCCGTCCATTTCCGGAACCACGGCAGCCACAAGCGGCGCAATCGCTCCATTTTCTCGAGGTCCTTGACGATGGGCAGCGAGGAGAGCCGGCCGAGCCGCGAGCGGATCGCCCGCAAGCGCCGCGGGTAATCGCAGAGGCCGGCGAATCCCGCATGCCACGCAAAGCGCGGGCGGAACAGCCACGCGAGCTGCTCGTCGATGTCCTCGGCGATCTCGCCCAGATTGCGGTCGCCACGGTGGCGGGCGAGCCAGTCGTGGATGCCGGGCAGGATATCCAGCATCTCGTCGAGGCTCGCGCCGATTCCGCGCGCCGCGTCGTGCCAGCGACCCCGCGCTTTGTCTGTTAGACCGGCGAACGCCTGCGGGGATTTCGGAAACGTGCCGCCGGCCGCACCTTCCGCGGCCAGCAGGATCAGGTCGTCGAGCGAGGTGCCGCCCGCGCCGAGGCGTGGCAGTTCGATTTTCGCCATCATGCCGATGGGAAACCTTTTCCGCAGGTGGTCCACAGGTCCCGGATGGGCGAGCCAGAGCAGCCGCGCGCCGCCGGCACGGTGCGCCTCCGCCGCCTCGGCCGCGTTGGAAAACGCGCGCACGCCCACGCTTTTCCCCTCGTCCACCAGCGCGGGAAACGCCGGGCCGCCGGGGGTATCGACGCAATCCGGCAGGGCCTCGCCGTCCCAGCTGCTGATGCCGCTGCGCTCGATTTCCGCATTCGCGGCGGCCTCGAAGCGCGATTTCATGCGGTCGGCGAGTTGGAGTTTCAACACCGCCACGTCATCGCCCATCGCGAGCTCTTCGCCATGGTCGTCGCAAACCCAGATGTGGGTGGCGAGCTGCGGCGGCAGGCGCGTGATATCATATGCGTCCAGGGGGATCACCGCGCCGCTGTGTTCTTTCACATGTTCGGAAAGCGCAATTGTGATCGGCCGGTCCTTCGGCGCGCGGCACCACAGTTCCGCGAAGCTGTCGGCCATTTGCGCGATCGGCTGGCAGGCGCGGCGGTAGTCCTTGGGGAGCGAGCGCAGCAGCAGTTCCGCGCGCTCGCGCAAATGACCGTCCACGCCCCAGCCGGGCAACCATGGCGGCAGTTTCGGGAGCTGGTCCACATGCACGCCGAGCGTCACGCCATCGTCGCGCTCGCCGGGCGTGGCATGATAGTAGATCGTGTATTCCTCGCCGTCGTGCGCGAGCGTGTCGGGGAACAAATCGAGATCGAGCGATGCCAGATCCGCGTCGAGCACGTCGCCGAGCGAAATCGCGAGCGCGCCGTCGTGTTTCGCCAGCCACTTGTGAAACGCCGCGGCGGTGTGGATGTCCTCCGGCACGCGTTCCTCGCAGAAACGCAGCACCGCCTCCTCGCTCCACAGGCCGCCGGGCCGGCGCAGCTTTTGCTCGACCTCGTCGATCAGCGCGCGCATCGCATCGAGATCGTCGAGCAAGCGGCAGCGTTTTCTCAAGCCACCGCCTAACAACCCCTCGCGCAGGAAAATGGAATGCGCGGCCCTGGCGTCGACGCGGCCGTAATGCACGCGGCGCCCGGCCACCACCGGCAGGCCGCCGCAGATCACGGTTTCCTTGCCATAGACCGCGCCCTGTTTCTCGTCCCAATGCGCCTCGCCGTAGCGGCTTCGGCAGAGGTGTGGCGCCACCTGCTCGACCCATTCCGGATCGATGCGCGCCACGCGCCTTGCCCACAGGCGGGTGGTCTCCACCAACTCCATGGCCAGCACCCACTCGTGGCGTTTCGGGATGCCGAACAGGCCTGAGCCGGGAAACACCGCAAAGAACCCGCCCGCCGCGCTGCGATACGCCTTGTTTTCGCGGTCCCACAATCCGAACTGCCGCGGCGCGCCTGATAGAAGACTGCGGTGGATCGCGGTGTAAGGCGGCTCGTTTTTGGAAATTCCGCCGACTTTCAACTTCCACTCACGCTGCAACAATTCCTCCAGCTCATCCGCCACATTGCTCCACTCGATCACGCGGCGCATGTTGAGGAATGCCCCGATGCAGAACTTGCGCAACGCATTGCGTTTCCACCGGCCCTTCTTTTCGCGGAACTTCACCACATCGCGCCACATGCGCAGGATGGCGGTGAAATCGCTCTCGCCATCCTTCCAGCGCGCGTGCGCCGCGTCCGCCTCACGCGTCTTCTCCGCCGGCCGCTCGCGCGGGTCGTTGCTCTCCAGAGCCGCCACGACCAGGATCATCTCCGCCAGGCAGTGCTCCTCGCGCGCCTCGATGAGCATCCGTCCGAGCCGCGGGTCCACCGGCAGCCGCGACATACGACGTCCATAGTCGGTGAGCCGCTTGTCCCGGTCCAGCGCGCCCACCTCGCGCAGCGTGCGATAGCCCTCGGACACCGCCTTCGGTGCGGGAGGATCAAGGAACGGGAACTCGTCGATTTCGGGCAAACCGAGGGCCTTCATCCGCAAAATCACCCCGGCCAGCGACGAGCGGCGGATTTCCGGATCGGTGAACTCCGCCCTTTCTGTTAGATCGGCCTCTTCGTAGAGCCGCAGGCAAACGCCGTCGCGGACGCGGCCGCAGCGGCCCTTGCGCTGGCGCGCGCTGGCCTGGCTGACCGGCTCGATCTGCAAGCGCTGCACGCCACGCCCCGGGCTCCAGCGGCTCACGCGGGCCACGCCGGAATCGATCACGCAGGCGATGCGCGGGATGGTGAGCGAGGTTTCGGCCACGTTGGTGGCGAGGATGAGGCGGCGGTGTTTGGCCGGGTGGAAGACGCGTTGCTGGTCGCCAAGGCCGAGCCGGGCGAACAAGGGCAGCACTTCCGTCCCGCGGTGCCGCCGGCCTTCCAGCACTTCCGCGCACTCGCGGATTTCGCGCTCGCCGGGCAGGAACACGAGCACGTCGCCTTGCGGATCGATCCCGGTGAGCATCTCCACCGCCCGCGCGACGTGCTGTGGCAGCTCCTCGTCATCCGCCGGCGGAAGGAAGAATTCCGCCACCGGAAACATCCGCCCCGGCGCCTCGATCACCGGCGCGGGCTTGCCGCCCATCGAGAAAAACGAGGCGAACGATCCCGCATCGAGCGTGGCCGAGGAAATTACCACCTTGAGATCGTGGCGTTTGACCAACAACCGCTTCAGCCAGCCTAACAGGAAATCGATGTTGAGCGAGCGCTCGTGCGCCTCGTCGATGATGATCGCGGCGTATTGCCTGAGCAGCGGGTCGCCCTGGGTCTCGGCGAGCAGGATGCCGTCGGTCATGAACTTGATGCGCGTGTCCGGCGTGAGTTTCTCCTCGAAGCGCACTTGGTATCCGACGAAGGAACCGAGCGGCATGGCCAGTTCTTCGGCCACGCGACCGGCCACGCTGGATGCCGCGATGCGCCGCGGCTGGGTGCAGCCGATCCGCCCGCCTGCCGGCCCGAGTGCCTCGGCCACCATCTTGGGCAGCTGTGTGGTTTTCCCCGATCCGGTATCGCTCACCACCACGATCACCTGGTGTCCGCGCAGCGCGGCCAGGATTTCCTCCCGGTGCTCGACCACCGGGAGCTCCGCGGGATAGTTCCAGTTTCCCGAAAATCCCGTCATGCCTGGCAGGTGCCGCGTTTCACGCGCCGAACATCCCCGCCGGAGCCGTGACTGGCAACCCGCATTTCATTTGCCCGCGGAGCAGGCGGCATGGGGTGTTGCGCGTTTGAAAAGAATGGCACCCGCCGGCGGTATCCGCTGGCACATGACGTTTCCCAGCCTGGCAACCATTTGGAGCATAACCATCCCGATGGCCTTTGCCATTCCATGGCTCGGTGCCCGGCCCAGCCTGAAACCCAACATCATCCTCGTCTTGTCCGATGACATGGGTTACTCGGACATCGGTTGCTATGGCGGCGAAATCGAAACCCCGAACCTGGACCGGCTTGCGGCCAGCGGGCTTCGCTACACACGGTTTTACAACACCGGGCGCTGCTGCCCGACCCGTGCCTCCCTCCTGACCGGTCTCCATGCCCACCAGGCCGGCATCGGCGAGATGACCAATGATGGACGCCAGCGCGGGTATCAGGGCGACCTGTCACGCAACGCGGTGACCATCGCCGAGGCGCTCAAGCCGGCGGGATATCGGAATTACATGGCGGGAAAGTGGCACGTCACCAGCCAGCTCAAGCCGGATGGCGACAAAAACAACTGGCCATTGCAGCGTGGTTTCGACCGCTTCTACGGCACCATCATCGGCGCTGGAAGCTTCTTCGACCCCTGGACCCTCACCCGCGGCAACAAGGCGATCACTCCCGACAATGACGGGGAATACCAACCGGAGAAATACTACTACACCGATGCGATCAGCGACCACGCATCGCGTTATATCCGCGAACACTCGGCGAACCATGCGGAACAACCTTTCTTCATGTATGTCTCCTACACCGCCGCCCACTGGCCGATGCATGCCCTCGAACAGGACATCGCCAGATACAAGGGCCGTTATGATTCCGGATACGATACGATCCGCGAGGAGCGCCACAGGAGAATGAAGGAACTCGGCGTCGTCGGGAATTGGAAACCGGGCCCGGCGGCCGCGCATTGGAACTCGGTGGATGCGTCCACCCGCGAGTGGGATCTGCGCTGCATGGAAGTGTATGCGGCGATGGTTGATTCCATGGACCAGGGTATCGGCCGGATTGTCGATAGCCTCAAGGCCACCGGCCAGTTCGAGAACACGCTGATTCTCTATCTGCAGGACAACGGCGGCTGTGACGAAAGCTATGGCCGGAATGCTCCCAAGCGGCCGCTGCCCGAAGACATCGTCCCGATGGGCAAGGATGAGTTGCAGACCAAAATGATCCCCGACCGGGCCCGTGACGGCCGCCCGGTGCGCACCGGTCCTGGCGTGATGCCCGGCGCGGCGGACACCTACATTGCCTATGGCCGCAACTGGGCCAATGTTTCCAACACCCCGTTCCGCGAATACAAGAGCAGCAGTCACGAGGGCGGCATCGCCACTCCCATGATCGCCCACTGGCCCAAGGGCATTGCCGCCCGCAACGAACTGCGCCACGAGCCGGGGCACCTGATCGACATCATGGCCACCTGCATTGAACTTTCCGGCGCGGAGTATCCCGCACGCTTCGCCGGTCATGAGATCCTGGCGATGGAGGGACGCAGCCTGGCGGGCGGTTTCGCCGCCGACCGCCGCGACGAACGCACCTTGCTGTTCGAGCACTACGGCAGCGCCGCGATCCACAAAGGACCGTGGAAGCTGGTGCGCGCAGGAGAAACACGGCCTTGGGAACTCTACGCGATCGAGGAGGATCGAACCGAACTCAACGATCTCAGCGCAAAGCATCCGGACAAGGTTCGCGAACTGGCAGAATTGTGGGAGAAGGAGGCTGTGCGGACTTACATCTACCCCAAGCCCGCAAGGGGAAAAAAGGACCGCTGACATCAGGGGTTTGCCAACATGAACGGCTCGATCACGATGGCCTTCCTCAACCGGAGGTCCATCAAGCCCGGCTGAGGCAGGGCTGCGTTTGCCAGCGTTGCACGGCCAGCCGGATGCCGGCCGCCTTGTGCTGGGTTTCCTCGTATTCGCGCCGCGGATCGGAGTCCGCCACGATGCCCGCGCCGGTATGATAGACGAGCCGGTCGTTTTCCCGGACCAGCGTGCGGATGGCGATGTTGAAATGGCTCTCGCCGTGGTAGCCGAGCCAGCCGACCGCGCCGCAGTAGATGCCGCGCGGTGATTGTTCGAGCTCGGCGATGATTTCCATCGCCCGCTGCTTTGGTGCGCCAGTGATGCTGCCACCGGGGAAACAAGCCGCCAGCGCACCAACGGCGTCGATTTCCGGCCGCAGCGTGCCGGTGACGGTGGAAACGAGGTGATGCACCTGGGCAAGCGATTCGAGCCGCAGCATTTCCGCCACTTCCACGCTCCCGAATTCGCAGACCTGCCCAAGGTCATTGCGCAGCAGGTCGGTGATCATCACCAGTTCGGCGATCTCCTTGGCGGAGGTCTGGAGTTCGTAGGCCGAGCGCAGGTCCTCGTCCGGATCCGCGAACCGAGGCCGCGTGCCCTTGATCGGGCGGGTCTCGATGTGGCGGCCGGAGATTTTCAAAAAACTCTCCGGCGAGGAACCCAGCACCTCGCGCCCGTCGAGAGAAAGCCACGCCGCCATCGGTGCCGGTGAGGCCTCGCGCAAATGCCGGTAAAGCCCGAAGAGCGAGCCACCGCGCACCGGGGCAGTGAAGGCCTGCGCGAGATTCACCTGATAGATATCTCCCGCCGCGATCCACTCGCGGATGCGGGCGACACCATCCAGAAACCAACCGGGATCACGATGGGCCCTGAAATCGCCCAAGTCCACCGGCTCATCGCGCGATTCGCCCATTCGCGCGGACAGGCCGCCGGTTTCGTGCCAGATGCCCGTGGCCGCATCACAAACCAGCATTTCCGGATAATCTCCGAAAACGAAACGCCCCTCGTAATCCACCCACCCGCACAATCCACCGCGCGGGATGCCGAGATCGCCGCGATCCCGCACTCCCGCGGCCAGCGCCTCGCGCAAGCTCCGCCGGCCCGCCGCATCATGGATCGACCCGCGCAGCACCCGCCTTGGACAGGCCGCAATGAGCGAATGCGCGCGAGTGATGCCGGACGGCAGATGCCCCGCCGTGTCGAAAAACACCATGCCCGGCAGATGGCGCAAGGCCGCCGCCACCTCCACGGGTTCCATCCCGCGGAGGTGCGTCGCCGGGCGGCAGGCGGCAGGCGTCATTGCGGCCCGATACCAACCGCCGCCCGCCCGGCGAGGCAAGCGGGAATCCGCGCCGCTTGCCATTCACGCCGCCGCCGCCGATGCTCCGCGCCGATGAAACTTCTCTCATGGAACGTCAATGGCATGCGCGCCGTGCTGGGCAAGGGATTTGGCGAATTCGTCGCCACCGAACAACCTGACATCCTCTGCCTCCAGGAAACCAAGGCCCGCCCCGAGCAGGTGCCGCTGCCGCTGGAACTGGGCGGCTACCACGATTTCTGGAACAGCGCGGAAAAACCCGGCTACTCCGGCGTCGCCGTTTTCACCCGTGAAAAGCCGCTCGATGTCCGCAAGGGCCTCGGCATCGCCGAGCACGACCGCGAGGGCCGCGTGCTCACGGTTGAATTCCCCGACTTCACGCTGGTCAATGTTTACACCCCCAACGCCCAGGACGAGCTACGACGGTTGTCGTACCGCCTCGAATGGGACGCCGCCTTCCGCGCGCACGTCGCCCGCGAGGCGGAGCGCAAGCCGGTCGTGTTCTGTGGCGACCTCAATGTGGCCCACCGGGAAATCGATCTCGCCCGCCCGCGCGAAAACCGTGGCACGCCGGGATTTTCCGACGAGGAGCGGGAAAGTTTCGGCCGGCTTCTCGATTCCGGCTTCACCGACAGCTACCGACACTTTTTCCCCGGGCAGGAAGCTGCCTACTCGTGGTGGTCCTACCGCGCCGGCGCGCGCCAGCGCAACGTCGGCTGGCGCATCGATTACTTCGGCGTCTCCACTCCGTTCATGTCACGCGTGGCCAGCGCCGGCATCCTGCCGCACGTCCACGGCTCCGATCACTGTCCGGTGGCGCTGACGCTCGCCTGACGCCTGGCGCAGGCGCTTCTGCGGTTCAGGTGGGTTGCTCGCCGCGGGCCATGACGACCTTGCCGGTGCGCACGGTCTCGATGATGTTGAACTGCGAGAACATGGTCACTGCGGCCTCGATCTTCGGGCTGTCGCCATTGATCATCACAATCATCGAGGTGGGCGTGAGGTCCACGGTCTTGCCATTGAAGTGCTCGCAGATCTGAAGCGCGCGCGCGCGTTCCTCGGGCGAGCAGAGCAGTTTGATGAGGATCATCTCCTTGGTCACCGAGTTTTCCGAGGTGTGTTCGAAGCAATGGATCACATCAATGAGCTTGCCGACCTGGCGGATGATCTGTTCGAGGCCCTGCGGATCACCGGAGATGCCGATGGTCATGCGCGAGAAGTTCGCATTGCGGCCCTGCGAGACGACGAGCGAGTCGATGTTGAAGCCGCGGCGCGAGAACACCTGGCAGATGCGCATCAGCACGCCGGGCTGGTTGTTGACCAGGATCGAAAGCGTGTGCGTGGCTCCGCGAGCGAAATTCACCGGTGTTTCCGGAGAGTCGGTGGTCACAATGGTCTGGGACATGGCGGGAAGAGTTTTCAGTTGGAAGTTTTCAGTTTTCAAGAAGGGGCTTTGGGAGGTTCGGGGTTTCGTTTTCTTCCACTGAAAACTGAACACCGAACACTCGCCAACTCCCCATCACGTGGACCCGGTGGGTTTCTCCATCTTGTATTTGGGGGCCTCGATGATCATGTCCTCGAGCGCGGCGCCGGCGGGGATCATCGGGAAGACATTGTCGGTCTTGACGCACTCGGCATGGATCAGGATCGGCCCGTCGTTATAGGCGAGCGCCTTTTCGAGCATGCGGGTGACGTCCGCCGGGCGCTTGATGTGGACCGACGGGATGCCATAGGCGGCGGCGAGCTTGCAGAAGTCCGGATTGCCGAGCAGGTCCACGCCGCTCTCGCGGTTTTCAAAGAACAGCTCCTGCCACTGCCGCACCATGCCAAGGTAGTGGTTGTTGAGCACCACGATCTTGATCGGCAGCTTGTGGATCTGCGCGGTGGCCAGTTCGAACAAGGTCATCTGGAAACCGCCGTCGCCACAGATGGCGATGACCATGTCGTCCGGGCAGGCGAACTGCGCGCCGATGGCCGCCGGGAAGCCGAAGCCCATGGTGCCCGCACCACCGGACGAGATCCAGTGATAGGATTTGTCGTTCTTGTAGAACTGCGCAGCCCACATCTGGTGCTGGCCCACGTCGGTGGTGACGATCGCCTTGCCCTCGGTGAGTTGATAGAGTTCGTCGATCACCTGCTGCATGCGCAGCCCGCCCTGTTTCTTGTAGCCGAGGGGGTATTTTTTCCGGTAGCCGTCGAGCTTGGCGAGCCACTCGGTGGTTGGCAGCTCGTTGGCGTGCGGCAGCATAGCGCGCAACGCGGCCTTGGCGTCGCCGACGATCATCACGTCCGGCTGGATCATCTTGCCGGCCTCGGCGGGGTCGATGTCGATGTGGATGATGGCGGCGTCCTTGCAGAACTGTGCGGCCTTGCCGATGATGCGGTCATCGAAGCGCGAACCAATGTTGATGAGCAGGTCGCACTCGACCATTGCCTTGTTGGCGTAGGCGGTGCCGTGCATGCCGAGCATGCCAAGCGAAAGCGGATGGGTTTCCGGGAACACGCCCTTTCCGAGCAGCGTGGAGGTGACGGGCGCATTGAGTGTTTCCGCGAACTTGCGGAGTTCCTCGTCGGCGCGCGCGATCATCGCGCCCTGGCCGGCGAGAATCACCGGGCGGCGGGCCTTGGATATCAGGTCGGCGGCGCGCTTCACCGCAGCCTCGTCGATTTGCAGCGAAATCTCCGGCCGGTAGCCGGGGAGGTCGAAGCCGGCGTTGATGTCGCCGGTGAAGGCACCCGAGGAAATGTCCTTCGGGATATCGATCAAGACCGGGCCGGGCCGGCCGGTGGTGGCGATGTGATAGGCCTCGCGGGCGATGCGCGGCAGCGAGTTGGTGTCCTTGACGAGGTAGTTGTGCTTCACCACCGGGATGGTGATGCCGAAAATGTCGGCCTCCTGGAACGCGTCCTTTCCGAGCATCCAGCTCACCGTTTGGCCGGAAATCACGATCATCGGCACCGAGTCCATCATCGCGGTCATCAGGCCGGTGACGGTGTTGCCGGCACCAGGGCCGGAAGTCACCAGCACCGCTGCGGGCCGGCCGGTGGCACGGGCATAACCGTCGGCCATGTGCACCGCGCCCTGCTCGTGGCGCACGAGCACGAATTTCATCTTGGTCTTGACCGTCTCCAGCGCGTCAAAAATTGGAATGGCCGCTCCTCCGGAGTAGCCGAAAATGTATTCGATGCCCAGTTCGTCGAGGGTCCTGATGAGTGCCTGTGCGCCGTCGAGTGAATTCGTGCTCATGGGGAAAAATTGGCTATGGGGCGGGAAAGCTGGGCTTTTTTCAGGTTGATGACAACACAAAATTACGGTTTTTGGTGCATCCGCCGTGATTTTCGGGTTTTAACCTGTCGAAAATTGCTATTTTTACGCCAATTGCCTCACACCCTCGCCCCTCTGGGATGAAACATGCGATAGTGAAGGTGCTTTGACAGCACAAGAATTCTCACCCCGCGTTGGGAGTGGTCGCAGGAGAAGACGATGCTTTTCGCGAAGCGGACGGTCTTTTTCAGGCAGTCGGTGCGCTGGCGGGCGATGCTCCCGGCTCGGGCCGCAGTCCCGGGCTGCTGGTTCGGGCCAACAAAAAGGGCCGCGACCCCTCGCGACCCGTTTTGCGTTCTGTCATGAACCTGTTGGAAACCGGGGACCTCTCCCCTCAACGCGCGCACTGTGCGGGAAATCCTGAAATTTGTCATGTCCCTGAATTTTGGGACACGGGCGTGCGGTTCAGACTTCGCCTTCGGGATAGAGTTGGTGAAATTTGATGGCCTCCACGGCGATGGCGGCGGCGGTGCCGAAGATGGTTTCCTCAGTGGCGGTTCGCGGGACCTGGGCTGCGGGGCGGGCAAGGCCGCGGATCAGGCGGCCGTAGGACTGGGCCCCGGCCACGTGTTCGAGCAGCTTGAGCGAGATGTGGGCGGCGTCGAGGTTGGGAAAAACGAGCACGTCGGCGGAGGGCCGGGCTTCGGAACCGGGCAGCTTGGTTTCCGCCGCGGAGGGATCGAGCGCCACATCCGCCTGCACTTCGCCCTCGATGCCGATATCGATGAAATTCCGCATCGCGAAATCCTTGGCCAGCGAGGCGGAGGCAGCAACACGCAGAGCGTCCGGCGTGGCGGCACTGCCGTGGGTGGAGTGGCTGAGCATGGCCACAAGCGGCCTGCGGCCAAGGAAATGCATCGCAAGTTTTCCGGTATCGATGGCGATGGCGGCAAGCTCCTCGACGGTTGGGTTCGGAATCAGGCCGGTGTCCGCCAGCAGCAGGATGCCGGATCCGCCCACATGCTTCAGGTGCGGCGCGATGAGCAGGGAGACGCCAAAGATTTTCGGCACTTCCGGCATCGGCTTGATGGTATGCAGCAAGGCGCGGAAAAACGCGGCTGGCAGTGCCCGGTTGCCGCCGACGATGGCATCGACCTGGCCGTATTGGGCCATCAAGGCACCAAAATAATGCGGGCGGGAAACGATGTCCGCGGGATCGCCAAGACTTGACCCGCGGTAGCGCGCCATATTGCTGACGCGCTGGCAGAACAAGGTGAAATCCGAAGCCTTGGGCGGATCGATGGTGTGGATGAAGGTCATCGGCACATCGTGCTTGGCGGCCAGCGAGCGGATGCGTTCACGGTCGCCCAACAGGATCGGTGCCACGACCTGCTCACGCACCAGGCGGGCGGCGGCCCGGATCACGCGGATGTCTTCACCCTCGGTGAAAACCACGCGCTTCGGGTGACGGCGGAGTTGGTCGAGCAGGTGGCTGACGATCTGGTTGCCGGTCTGTGGCTCTGCGGAATGGTCGTTCATGCGACGGCGGCACTTGCGCGTTGCGGAGAACCTAGTGTTTTCTGGCGGGGTTCTTCAACCTCAATCCGGAATGAGTTTCATGCCCGCCGATTACCACACCCACACGCCGCTCTGCCGTCATGCGGTAGGCACGCCGGAGGAATACGTGGATGCCGCGCTGGCCGCGGGACTCAGCGAGTATGGAATCGCCGACCATGCGCCGCAGCGGCCGGAGCCGTTCGACGATTGGCGCATGTTTGAGGCGGAGCTGCCGGCATATTTCGCCTGGATCGAGCGGGCCTGCGTCCATGCCGCGGGCCGCATCCCGGTGCGCGCGGGCTTGGAGTGCGACTGGCTGGAAGGTTGCGGAGAATGGATCGCCGACCTCTCCTCCAGATTCGAGTGGGATTATCTGATCGGCTCGGTGCACTATCTGGGCGGCTGGGATTTCGACAACCCGAAGTGGCTGGGCCGCTGGGCGGAGAGCGATGTGGAGGAAGTCTGGACGAACTACTGGCGGACCTATGCGCGGATGGCGGAGAGCGGGCTGTTCGACATCCTCGGCCACCCGGACCTGGTGAAGAAATTCTCCTACCGTCCCGCCGGCGACCTTGCGCGGTTTTACGAACCGGTGGTGGACGCGATCGCCTCTGTCGGCTGCGCAATTGAGATCAACACGGCCGGCTGGCACAAGCCGTGCGCGGAGGCCTACCCGGCTCCGGAATTCCTCGAACTCGCCTGCTCCGCCGGTGTGCCCTTGGTGATCTCATCGGACGCGCACGCGCCGGCGGAAATCGGCCGTGATTTCAACCGGGCCATCGCGTTGGCGAAGCAGGCAGGCTATGCGGAAACGCTGCGCTTCGAAAAACGCGGGCGTCGCACCGAGGCGCTGGGTTGAATACCGGGGATTCCTGCGCTCTCTTCCATGCCTGCGCTTCAAGTCAAGGGCCATGGAGCGGCGAAACGTGTTCGCCGATGTCCATGAGATGACAATGAGATGAGTGGATGCGCCGGACATTGGCGATTCAAGGGCATCGGCGGACATGCTCCGCCGCTCCTTGAACCGCGCTTCGACCCCGGGATTTCGCGAAGCGTCAGATGAACTCGTTGACGATGTTCTTCAGCAGTTCCTGGCGGCCGGATGCGAGCACCGGCTCACCTGCGGAAAGCGCGTGGGCGGCGACTTCCTCGAGCGTGACCGACTTGCCCTCGATCTTGGCGCCGATGCCGCTGTTCCATGTCGCGTAGCGGTTCGCCACAAAGTCGGCGAGGCGGCGGTCCTCGCGGATGGCGACGGCGGCCTTGAGTCCGCGGGCGAAGGCATCCATCCCGCCGATGTGGGCGTGGAAGAGATCCTCCGGCTCGTGCGATTCGCGGCGGCGCTTGGCGTCGAAATTGAGGCCGCCGGTGGTGAAGCCGCCCATTTCGAGCACCTTGAGCATGATCGAGGTGGTGAGATAGAGATCGGTCGGGAATTCGTCGGTGTCCCAGCCGATGAGCTCGTCGCCTTGGTTGGCGTCGATCGAGCCGAGCGCGCCAGCATCGATGGCCACGGTGAGTTCGTGCAGCATCGTGTGGCCCGCAAGCGTGGCGTGGTTGGTCTCGATGTTGAGCTTGAAGTGATCCATCAGGCCGTATTGGCGGAGGAAATTGAGGCAAGCCGCCGCATCCGAGTCATACTGGTGGGTGGAGGGTTCGCGCGGCTTGGGTTCGATGTAGAACTGGCCGGTGAAGCCGATTTTCTTCGCGTAATCGACCGCCAGCCAGAGCATGGCGGCGAGGTGGTCGAGTTCGCGTTTCATGTCGGTATTGAGCAGCGTGGCGTAGCCTTCGCGGCCGCCCCAGAAGGTATAGCCTTCACCACCGAGCTTGTGGGTGGCATCCATGGCTGCCTTCACCTGCGCCGCACCGTAGGCGAACACATCGGCACTCGGCGAAGTGCCCGCGCCTTGGGCGTAGCGCGGATGCGAAAACAGGCAGGCGGTGCCCCAGAGCAGTTTCTTGCCGCTGGCCTTTTGCAGGCCGAGAAGATGCTCGGTGACTTTTTCCAGCGCGTCGTTCGATTTCGCCAGATTTTCCAGTTCCGGCGCGATGTCGCGGTCGTGGAAACAGTAGTAATCGATACCGGTCTTATCCAGGAACTCGAAGAACACGTCGGCACGCTTGAGCGCGTTGTCGAGGCTGTTGGACTGGTCGTCCCATGGCATCAACGCGGTGGGGCCGCCGAAAGGGTCGGACAGGCCGTTGCGCATGACGTGCCAGTAGGCGGCCGCGAAGCGCATGTGGTCGCGCATCGGCTTGCCGGCGACGGTTTCATCCGGGTTGTAATGCTTGAAGGCGAACGGGTTCTTGGAAGACGGGCCTTCGTATTGGATTTTCGGGATGTTCGTGAAATGCGACATGGCGCTGGACTATTCGCAAATGCCCCCGAAGTGCGCAAAGTTCCAAATCGTATGACAGTCATATTTCATGCTGGACCGGCCGCCTGTTCTTTCCGACACAGCGCCCATGCCCGAACCCACGATGGCCGACGTCGCCCGGGCCAGCGGTGTTTCCAAAAACACGGTGAGCCTGGCGCTGCGCGGCAGCCCGAGGGTTGCGGAGGAAACCCGCCGCCGGGTCGCGGAAACGGCGGAGGCCATGGGATACCGGCTGAATCCGACGGTGGCGCACCTCATGGCCCAGCTGCGCCAGAACCGCGCGCCCGGCTTCAAGGCCACGCTGGCGATGATCAACGCCCATGAGCGGCAGGACGCCCTCGTCAGCCACCCCACCGTGCCGCATTACGTGGAAGGCTGCCGCAAGCGCGCCCGGCAGCTCGGCTATCAGCTCGATGAATTCTGGATGCACGATCCGGACATGCCGCTCGCCCGCTGGCAGTCGATCTTCCGCGCCCGCAACATCCGCGGCATCGTCATCGTCGGCTTGTTGCAGCGCAACCGGCTGCCCGCACGGCTGGCTCCGCTGTGGGATGAATTCCCCGCCGTGGTCACCGGCGTGCGCACGCGCGATCCCGCGCTGTCATTCACGTGCAGCGACCAGCACACGCTGGCGCTCCAGGCTTTTGAAAAAGCCATCGAACTCGGCTACCGCCGCCCGGCCCTGGTGCTGGACGGCGTGATCGACGCGTTGATCGAAGGCCGCTTCACCGCCGGCTTTCTCACAGGACAAAGCCGGCTGGTCCCCGTCTCGCAACGGACGCAGCCGTTTTACGAAGTCGCCGCCGCGCGGGAAAACCTAGCGGTGTTTTCCGAGTGGCTCGGACAAAACCAACCGGACGTCATCTTCACCCTCTATCACGAGGTGAAGCGCTGGCTGGAGCAGCTCGGCATGAAGGTGCCGCAGGACATCGGCCTCATCCAATACGAGTGGCGTCCCGACCACGGCGACTGGGCGGGCATGGACCAGCGCAACGACCTCGTCGGCGAGGCGGCGATGGACATGCTCGTCTCGATGGTCCACCAGAACGAACGCGGCGTGCCGGAAAACCCGCGCGCCACGATGATCGGCTGCCGCTGGATCGATGGCGCGACCGTGTTCACACCGCGGCGGACCTCTTGAGCACGCCGACGTAATCCGCCTCCACTTCCTCCGCCCGCGGCTTGTCCTTGGAGAGCAGCACCGCGGTGTGCACGCCGGCCGCGCCTTCCTCCATCAACCTCCCGCGCACCGCGTGGAGCGTCCAAGGAGCGGCGGAACGTGTCCGCCGGTGCGAATGAAATGCCCATGGACATGCATTCCCATCCGCACATGTTCCGCGCATTCACTCCCCGGCGATCATGCATCGCCGCTCCTAGAGCCAAAATTAACCGCTGGCGTTTTCCCTGAATTCAGCTATCCAAACCTCATGACACAAGTCACGGCCATACTCAAGGAGGCGGCCAAGCTCGATCTTGCAGATCGGGCCGAGCTTGTATCCTCACTGCTTGAAGATCTGGACCCTGAGCCACATCACGTCAGCGATGAGGAGGCACTCCGGCGGCTGGAAGAACTCAAATCCGGCAAGATCAAAGGCCTCTCAAAGGAGGACTTCTGGAAAGCATGCGGCCGGCCATAGGCGATGCACCTCATCAGCCATCCGAAGCTGGCGGAGGATATTCGCGATGCAGCGATGCATTATGCGGAGATTTCAGAGAGAGTCCTCTCAGCATTCTGGGATGAACTTGAAGCGGTCATTGCATCCATCGAGAGGAACCCAAGAAGCCATCATTACGACCCCTGCGGATTGAGGCGCGCCAACTTGAGGAGATTTCCGTATCACCTTCTGTATGAGGTTGGAGATGATATCGTGTTCATGGTGGTTTTCAGGCATGACAAGAAACATCCAAGCTTCGGAACCAAGCGGAAGATGTAACGATCAACCCTTGATGGCGGACGTCTTGAGCACGCCGACGCAGGGCAGGTTGCGGTATTTCCCCTGATAGTCGAGGCCGTAGCCGACGACGAATTCGTCGCCGATCTGGAATCCCACATGATCCGCGTTCACCTCAGCGGCCCGCGCCTTGTCCTTGGAGAGCAGCACCGCGGTGTGCACGCCGGCCGCGCCTTCCTCGAGCAGCCGGCGTTTCACCGCATCGAGCGTGCGGCCGGTGTCGAGGATGTCGTCGAGCAAGAGGACATGGCGGCCCTTCACCTCGGGGAAATGGCGGTCGAGGAAATCCACGGTGCCGGAGCTTTCGGTGCCACCATGGTAGCTCGCCACATTGAGGCACTCGAGTTCCAAGACGCGTGGCACGCGGCGCAGCAGATCCGCGGCGAAAACCAGCGCGCCTTTCAACAAGATGATCACCAGCAAGGGGCCGGGTGGAAACTCGCGCTCGATTTCCCCCGCCATGGTGTCCAGCCGGCGGTGGATCACTTCCTCATCGATCAAAATCCGCTCGATGTCGTTGCGCATGGCCACTGATAGGTCTCCCGGCAGCGCGCGCCAAGTGCCAATCCAATTGGCGGCCGGCGGCGGCCGGATTTTTTGCGTGTTTTCCGCGAATGCCCTGATTGACTTGGCCTTGCGCGCGATGCCCGACAAACCCGCTGATGACACGCTGTTGCTGGTCGATCCCGACTTGGATTTCCTGGAGTGGGCCACGCGCCATTTAGCGGCGGACAACTTGCGCATCCTGCGCTGCGACAACGCGGCCAACGCGCTAAAGGTGGTGGAGAAGACCGGGGTGGGCGTGATCGTGGCGGCCATGGACATGCAGCCCCTTGGCGGCATGGACCTGCTCGACCGGGTGATGCGCGAGAGCCCGCAGACGCTGGTGGTGCTGACCGCCGGTTTCCCCACCACCGGGCAGATCATCGAGGCCACCCAGCGCGGCGCGCATGATGTGCTGCGCAAGGAATCGCTCGCCTTCGAGTTGAGATCGGTGGTGGAAAACGCACTGCAAACGCGCGAGGAACGCCGCAGCGCGGGACACGCCGACGCTGTGCTGCCAAGCCAGGATGGCCGGGTGAAAATGATCGGTGTTTCCCGCGCCTTGCAGGGGGTCTTCAAGCTGGTGGGGCGCGTGGCGCGATCGGATGCACCAGTGCTCATCGCCGGTGAGAGCGGCACCGGTAAGGAGCTCATCGCCAAGGCGGTGCACGAATACAGCCCGCGCCGCCAGCGCGAAATGATCACCATCAACTGCGGTGCGATTCCCGAAAACCTGCTCGAAAGCGAGCTGTTCGGGCACGAGAAGGGATCGTTCACCGGAGCGATCGCGCGTCGCGCCGGACGCTTCGAGCAGGCGGATGGCGGCACCTTGTTTCTCGATGAGATCGGCGACATGCCGCTGGGCATCCAGGTGAAGCTGCTGCGCGTCCTGCAGGACGGATCGTTCTCGCGCGTCGGATCGAACGAGACGCTCAGCTCCGATGTGCGCATCATTGCCGCCACCCACAAGAACCTCGCCGAGGAGGTGGCCGCCGGGCGTTTCCGCGAGGATCTCTACTACCGCCTCAACGTGGTGGAAATCCGCATCCCGCCACTGCGCGAGCGTCCCGAGGACATCCCGTTGCTGGCTGAGTTTTTCCTCCAGCGCATCACCCGCAAGAACGGCATGGCGCGCATCCGCCTCAGCGCCGAGGCAATCAGCGCGCTGCAAACGCACAACTGGCCCGGCAATGTGCGCGAACTGGAAAACACCATCGCCCGCGCCTGTGCGCTCGCCACCTCCAACATCCTGCTGCCCGCCGACATCCCGCTCGCCTCGGTGCCCGTGAAATCACCCGCCGCACTCACCGCCGCACTCGATCAAATCATCAATCTCGCGCCCACCGGCGGGGCCGGCCTGCTCGATTGGCTCACCCGCGCGGCGGCCGGCCGCACGGTCGAGCGCTCCGATGGCGAACTCAAGGAGGCCGCGGCCATGCTCGGGGTCACCATCACCGAACTGCGCAAGCTCCTCAAACGATGAAGCCGCCGGTAAATTTCCATCTTGTCGAGCACCCGCTCGTCGCGGCGGAAATGACGCGGCTGCGGGAAGCGGATTGCCCCTCGGCAGAATTCCGCCAGCGCGTCCGGCGTGTCGCCTCGCTGATGGTGCCGGCCGTCACCGCGGATCTCGCCACCGAGACGGTCGCTTGCCAGACACCGTTGGAAATCACCTCCGGAAAACGCCTTGCCCGCGGCGTGATACTCGTCCCCGTGCTGCGTGCCGGGCTGGCATTTCTCGATGGCTTCCTCGATCTCATTCCACACGCTTCCGTGGCCCACATCGGTCTTGCCCGCAACGAGCAAACCTTGCTGCCGGAATCCTATTACCTGAAACATCCGCAACGACTCGCCGAGCACGATGTGATCGTGCTGGACCCGATGCTCGCCACCGGCGGGTCTGCCGTGGAGGCCGTGCGGCGGCTGCGTGAAGCCGGCGCGGTATCGCTGCGCTTTGCCTGCTTGGTGGCCGCGCCCGAGGGGCTCGCCCATCTCGCGGGTGCTTTCCCGCAACTGCCGGTTTTCACCGCCGCGCTCGACCGCTGTCTCGACGAACGCGGCTACATTCTCCCCGGCCTTGGCGACGCCGGCGACCGCATGTTCGGCACGGTTTGATCCGATATGCCATTTCCCCGCGCCTTGTCACACGGAGCGGCGGAACGTGGCCGCCGTGCCCATGCAAATCCCATCGGTGGCACGTCTGCCCGGTTCATGATCTTCTCATGGACGCGGGCGAACATGTTACGCCCCTCCGTGAAATCCGTCCTGCCAGATATTCCCCCGCAAGCCCGTGATGAGCCGTTGCCGCAGTGGCGCGGCGGCTTCCGCCAGGCGGCGTTGTTCGTTTTCATAAACCGCGCGGCCCGCAGCGGTTTCGATGGGCACCGGTGCATAGCCCCACTCCGTTAGATCGTAGGGGCTGGCCCGCATGTCCAGCGCGCGCAGATCCACTGCGAGTTCGAAGCAATCGAGCAGCAGCTCCGAGCCGGTCCACGGCATCGATTTGGCGGCCCATTTGTATAAATCCATGTTGGCATGCAGGCAGGCCGGCTGCTCGTGGCGGTGGCGGCTGTGGATGTCCGGTTGCAGGCGGTTGAGCGGCCGTGCCTCAGGCGCGAAAAACCGGAATGCATCGTGGTGCGAGCAACAGATCGCGCGGCTTTCCACCAGGGCATCGATCTCCGCCTGCGGCAGCCTGAGCCGCAGTGTTTTCTCGTGGCGGATCTCGCGGCCGCGATAGACCATCGCCCATTCGTGCAGTCCGTGGCAGGCGAAGTTCGGCACGCGTTCGCGGGTGGCTTCCAGCAGTTCCAGAGTCCACCGCATGCGTTGGCGGGCCTTTTCCGGCAGCTTGCGCGGATCGAGCGCAAGACATCCGTTTTCGAGAAGATAGCATCCATCGGAAAATCCCTCGGGCAGGGAGGGCAGCGGCCATTCGAGCGCCTCACCGGCCGCCGGATGCCAGTTCTCCAACAACGAGAACGGAAACGGATAGTATTGGAACAGGAAGTCGAGCACCGGGTGCGGCAGCCCGCGCGCGCGGCGTTTGCGTGCGGCAGCCGTGTGCTTTTCCGCCCGCGCACGATGCGCCGCCGCCTTCTCCCGCCATGAAGCGAGTGGCATGACATCGCGGTAACCGGACGTGCTCACGCGGCGAGCGAAGCATATCCTGTGGCGTCGGTCCATGATCGGCCGCATCACGCTGCACCAGAAAACCATCTGGATGCTCAAGAGTTTCCTGAAGTAGGCGCTCAGACGCGCCGCGGCCGGCGCGCCATGACGATCCGCATCAAGCCGATCGGGATGGCGGAAATCACCAGCGCCGCCGCGGCGATTTTCAAACCCGGGAACACCCGCGCGCGGCCGGCTGTCAGGGCCCGCAGCGATTCGGCGACGACCTGCCCGCGCGGGACATAGGACCACTCGTGCGTCCGCATGCCGGGCATGGTTTCGTCGCGCCGCGCCACATTGCCGAACTCGGTGTGCACCGGCCCCGGGCAGACCGCCAGCACCCGAATGCCGCGCTCGCGCAATTCGATGCGCAGGGCTTCCGAGAAACTCGTCACATAGGCCTTGGTCGCGGCATAGACGGCGAAATCGGGGATCGGCAGCAGGCTGGCCAGCGAGCTGACATTGAGCACCGCGCCGCCATACGGCATCGCCGGCAGCAGCAGGTGCGTGAGGTGGGTGAGCGCCTCGATGTTGACCCGCAGCATCGCCTCGATGCGCGGCCACTCGGCGGTGGCGAACTCGCCGTAGTCGCCGAGTCCCGCGTTGTTCACCAGCAGGTCCGGCCGCAGCTTGGCCTCGTGCAGCGTGGCCGCGACCCTGCGCCGCTCACCGGCATCTGCCAGATCCGCGGCGATCACCGAGACGGCGGTTTTCGGAAACTCCGCGCGGATGCGCCCGGCCAGGTTTTCCAACAGCCCGGCGCGCCGCGCGACGAGCACCAGGTGGTCGCTCACGGGCGCGAGTTGCAGGGCGTATTCCTCGCCGAGCCCGGCGGAAGCCCCGGTAATGACGGCACATGCGAAACAGTCGGTGGCTGGCATGGATTCCCGATACACGCCAGCCGCAGGGCCCGCCAGTGACAATCCGCAATTCAGGTTTGTGGAAACGCATGCCGTTGCCAATGCTGCGCCCATGAACCCCGACAATGTGACGGAGCTGCTGCAGGAATTGGTCCGCATCCCCTCGGTGAATCCGGACAACGACCCGGGCACCGATCAATCCGGCGAGGGAGCCCTCGCGGATGCCCTCGCCGGCTGGCTGCGGTCGCTCGGTGCGGAGGTGCAACTGGAGGAAATCCGCCCCGGCCGGCCAAACCTGATCGCCCGTTTCGCCCCATGCGACGGCCGCCCGCGCATTCTGTTAGGACCGCACCTCGACACCGTGGGCGTGGGCGGCATGGCGATCGATCCCTTCGCCGCCGAAATCCGTGACGGCCGCGTGTGGGGCCGCGGCACCTGCGACACCAAGGGGCCGATGGCCGCGATGCTCTGGGCACTGCGCGAACACCGTGACCAGCTGCGCGAGCTGCCGGTGGCGGTGGATTTCGTCGCCTTCATGGGCGAGGAATCCGGGCAGTGGGGATCGCGCGATTTCGCGAAGCGCCACGGGGCGGACTACCAATTTGCGGTGATCGGCGAGCCGACATCGCTCGACGTGGTGCATCTGACCAAGGGTTCGCTATGGGCCACCCTGCGCGCGACCGGGCGCGCCGCGCACAGTTCGATGCCCGAGTGCGGTGACAACGCGATCCTCAAGCTCACCCGCGCGCTCGACGTGCTCGACCGCGAACTGCGCCCGGCGCTTGCCGCATACCAGCACCCGGTGCTCGGCGGCTCCACGCTCAATATCGGCCTGATCCGCGGCGGCTCGCGCCCGAACATTGTTCCGGACCTCGCCGAGGCGGAAATTGACATCCGGATCACCCCCGCGCTGGCCGAAGCCGGCGGAGCCTTGCAATTGCTCGAAGCCACCATCCACAACCACCGCCTGCCGGTGGAAATCGTCAATCCGCACGAAAATCCGCCGATGGAAACTCCGGCGGAGCATCCGATGATCCGCCGGCTGCTGGAAGCCGGCAAAGGCAATGCCCTCACCGGCGCGCCATGGTTTTCCGATGCCGCCCACCTCGCCGCCGCCGGACTGCCCGCCGTCTGCATCGGCCCGGGTTCCATCGCCCAGGCGCACACCGCCGACGAATTCATCGAGATCGCCGCCTTGGAGGCGGGCGCGGAATTTTTCGGCAGGTTGGTTGGCGGGCTGGCCGACGGCTGAAGGTGCCCAAATTGGAAATCCGCTTGCGCTGCGGGGCGGGTCCGCGGCAGATTGCGCCGCACCAAGGCGGCTTGGCGGAATTGGTAGACGCGCTCGACTCAAAATCGAGTTCTAACGAGTGTGGGTTCGAGTCCCACAGCCGCTACTTTCCCGGTTTCGACGGGCCGGCGATGGTTTTCGAAACGATCGACCATGTCCCAGTCCCGCACCATCGGCGTCATTGCAGGCAACGGCGTGTATCCCGAGACCTTCCTGCACGCTGCGCGGCGCGAGTGCCCGGGCGTGAAGCTGGCGGTGGCGGCGTTCCATGGCGAGACGCGGCCGGAACTTGAGGCACTGGCCGATGCCACCGAGTGGTTCCGGGTCGCCCAACTCGGGAAGATGATCCGGTTTTTCAAGCGCGAGGGCGTGACCGAGGCGGTGATGATGGGGCAGATTTCACCGAAGAACCTGTTCGACCTACGGCCCGACCTGCGGGTGCTGATGATGTTGGCGCGGGTGCGCGAAAGGAATGCCGAGACCTTGTTCGGGGGAATCGCCGACGAACTGGCGAAAGACGGTATCACGGTGCTTTCCGCGACCACATTTTTGGATGACCACCTGCCCGGCGCGGGCCATGTCTGCGGGCCGGAATTCAAAAAACGCCAGCTCGCCGATGCCGGTTTCGGATTCAGGATCGCCAAGCAAACGAGCGCGCTCGACATCGGCCAGAGCGTGGTGGTGCGCCACGGCACGGTGCTCGCCGTCGAGGCCTTTGAGGGCACCAACGCGTGCATCCGCCGCGGTGGCGAACTCGGCCGGCGCAAGGACGTGATGCTGGTGAAGGTTTCCAAGCCCAACCAGGACTTCCGTTTCGACGTGCCGGTCATCGGCCCGCAAACCATCGAGAATTGCGCCGAGGCGGGCGTGTCCGCCATCGCCATCGAGGCGGGGAAGACGTTGTTGTTGGAAAAGGAAAAAACCGCGGCTCTCTGCCAGCAACACCGCATCGGTGTGCACGCGGTGCAAGCGGATGGGTGAAGCTCACTTCCCGAGCCAGGATTTCCAGAGCGTTTCGGCTTCCTTGGTGTTGATCTCTCGATCGCTGGTGACGATGCGGTAGCGGCGCTGCGAAACGGCGGGGTGTTCGTCATCGAGAGGGATGGACTGTTGCGCCACGGGGTTGAGGTTCACAAAGTGGTGGCCGGAGTGCATTTTGGCGTTCCAGCAGCGCATGCGCTCGGCCTCGCCGGTTTCGGATGCGGCGCTCATCAGCAGCACCGAGGCCTTGCCGCCGGGGCGCCCGCCGGTGATGAGGATCCAGCGGACCGGCTGGCCGTTGCCGTTTTCACGACTGTGGCCCTCGCTGGTGACGAGTGTGCTGTTTTCTCCGTTCCATTCCGGGGTGCCGCGCCAGCCGAGGCCGCTGTAGTGGTTCTTGCCGATGACTACCTTGGCGTGGTTCGGGAGCTGACGGATGGTCAGATCAAGTGCAATGGTCTGGGCGTCGAGCAAAGACATGGCCAGATCGGTGGTCTCACGGATCACGACGCGTGGCTCCGCATCCTCCTTGCCGCGTAATGCGACACGGCCCGCAAGCCGCCATTGGATGGCGTCCGGGCCTTTGGAAACGACCTCCACGCCATCGGCGACGGGGGCACCTTCGCCGTTCTGGATTTCCCATGTGTTGAATTTCCTGCCGTCCACTTCGATGAACTTCCACGGCCACCACAGGCTGAAGTGGTGCAGGTGGTCGGACGGCTGGAGCTCGGTGGTGACGAAACCGGACGGCGTGGCGAGCGGGCTGATGAAATGGCTGCCGGCGAATTTTTGGCCGCCTTTCGGATCTTTGATCGGTGCTTTTTGAAAACCGAGCACGGTCTTGCCATTCAGTTGCGCGAGCACGCGGCCGTCTTCTTCGACCGTATTCCAGACATTGTCCGCGAACAGCGCGGCGGTGGTGGCGAGCGTGGTGAGGGCGGCGGCGGCGATCGGCTTCATGATGGACGGAGAATAACGCAGGAGTGGCCTGCTTCTATCAATAACTCCGGCCCCACAGCGCGCGGACCGTGGTTTCCTTGCCGGTCAGGAAGCAGTTTTTCCCGGTTTCCGGCAGCACCACGGAATCGAGCGGGATGCAGCGGATGGTGATCTTGTGTTGCTTGGAAATCTCCTCTTCCTGCTCCGGTGTGCCGGCCCATGGGGTGAGCAGCCAGCCGGGGTTTTCGCCGGACCAGTGGTCGTCGAATTGCTCCTGCGAATCGCAAGTGGTGATGTTCTCGCTGCGGAAAGCGGTGGCGCGGTCGAGCAACTGATGGTGGATCTGGTCGAGGATTTCGACCGCCGAGCGGATGAAGTCCTCCTTCACCGGAAAATCCTTGGCGTTGGCGGCTTGGTCGCGGCGCTGGACACAGCACTTGCGGCTCTCCACATCGCGCGGGCCGATCTCAATGCGGATGGGCACGCCTTTCTTGATCCATTCCCATTTTTTCACGCCGCCACCGAGGTCGCGGGTATCGACATGCACGCGCAGCGGCTCGCCGTGATAGACTTGGTGGCGCAAGGTCTCCGCAAGCGCCATGCACGAGGCGATCACCGCATCGCGTGAATCCTCCTTCGGCGTGACGGGCAGGATGACGATGTGTTGCGGCGCGACGCGCGGCGGGAGGATCAAGCCGTCGTCATCGGCATGCGCCATGATCAGCGTGCCGATCATGCGGGTGGAAACGCCCCACGAGGTGGTGTGGGCGTGCTGCACGGTGCCATCGCGGCCGGTGAACCTGATGTCCTGCGCCTTCGAGAAATTCTGCGCGAGATAATGCGAGGTGCCGGCCTGGATCGCCTTCTTGTCCTGCACCATCGCCTCGACCGTGAGCGTCATCTCCGCGCCGGGGAAGCGCTCGGCTTCGGTTTTCTCACCGGGAATCACCGGAATGGCGAGGTGGTCACGGAGGAATTCCTCATAGACGCCGTGCATCAGGCGGGTCTCGGCGATCGCCTCGTCCTTGGTTTCATGCGCGGTGTGGCCTTCCTGCCACAGGAACTCGGCGGTGCGCAGGAACAGCCGCGGGCGCATTTCCCAGCGCATCACATTGGCCCACTGGTTGATGAGCAGCGGCAGGTCGCGATAGGACTCGATCCAGCGGGCAAAGGCTGCGCCGATGATCGTTTCGGAGGTCGGGCGGATCACATACGGCTCGGCCAGCTCGCCGGTGGGGATCATTTTCGTTTTTCCCGTGGCCGCGTCCTTCACGGCTTCCAGCCGGTGGTGGGTGACCACCGCGCATTCGGTGGCGAAGCCCTCGGCGTGCTCGGCCTCCTTTTCCAGATAAGACAGCGGGATGAGCAGCGGGAAGTAGGCGTTCTGGTGTCCGGTGGCCTTGAACTTGCGGTCGAGCTGTTGCTGGATCAGCTCCCAGATCCCGTAACCCCACGGCTTGATCACCATGCAGCCGCGGGTCTCAGAGTTTTCCGCGAGATCGGCGGCCTTGATGACTTGCTGGTACCACTCGGGAAAATCCTGAGCGCGGGTGGGCGTGATGGCGGTCTTTTCTGCGGACATGGCGGCGGCCGGAATAGAACCCGGACCGCCGCCTCTGACGATGAAAAAACCACCGGACCACAGCCGCGCGGCCAGGGGGCTCAATTCCCGCGGCCGGTGATGGAAATGATCGCGGCAAACTTGCGGCAGGTCTCGCTCAGTGTGCGGTCACTCATGATGTGCCGGAGCGTCCATGGCAGCCGGAAACACCAATTGCCCTCGATGCTGCCAGGGCGGTTGATGCGTTCGTCGATGTCAAAGAGTTCGGTGATCATCAGCTCGGCATGACGCGAGCGGCTGGCCATGAGCGCCTTGATCAAACTGAGCCGGATCCCCTCGGTGAGCGGCGGCCAGGACGCATTCTCGCGAATCGGAATCCCGGCGAACTCGCTGAGGATACGCAGCGCATGATGCGCCCCGTGCGCCTGCCCGGCAGTGTGCTCGGACGGGTTTTCATTGTGCCGGCGAATCGCCTCAAGACAGCTGCGCCAGATACCATTGACCGGGTCGTGATCGTGCGTCGAATAAGCGGCGAACGAGTTTCCCGGAAAATGCGCCCCGGGCACCGGATGGCCCGCGGCATCGCAATCCCAGTGCGGAATCCGGTATCCGGCGATTCCCAGCTCGTGCAGGTGCGGCCGCACGTAATCCGGCACCCAGCCGAGGTCTTCGGCGATGATTTCCGCATCGCCCGCGGCTGCCATCACCGCGCGCAGGCGGACGTCGCCGTCGGCGCGGTTCGCAGCCTTGTTTTCCAGTGTATCGTCCGGCCGGGCCACCCACTGCGGCAGCCGCCCGTGGGTGCGCTCGGCGGCCTGCCCGTAGGTCAGCCCGATGAATTCCACATTGCGTTCCGGCCGCCAGGGAAAGGCATAAATGCGGTAAAATCCCAGGATGTGGTCGATCCGGAACATCCTGAAAACCCGGGTGAGCCGGCGGACGCGCGTTTTCCACCACTCGAAGCCGGTCTCCAGCATGTGGTCCCAGCGATAGAGCGGGATCCCCCAGTTTTGCCCCCATTGCTGGAAGAACGGATCGTTGAGCTGATGACCCTCCGGCGGCGAGCCGCCGCACCACTCGAGGTGGAACTGCTCCGGCTGGAAAAACACATCGCAGGAATGCCAGCTCACGCCGATCGGCATGTCGCCCATCAACATCACGCCGCGGGTGTCGGCATGTTTCCTCAACTCATCCCACTGGCGATGGCACAACCATTGGATAAACGCGAAGAAGCCCAGCCGGTAATCGACGCCGGCCGCATCACTCGCGCGCATCGATGCGAGGTATTCCCGCGCCCGCCGCGGCGTGTGGCACTCGCGCGGCCATTGGTCCCAGCTGAGCGTTTCACCGTGATGCTCCATCAACAGGCGGAACAGGCAGTAATCCTCCAGCCACTCCGCCTCGTCCTTGCGGAAACGGGCGAATTCCCGGTGCATCGCCTCGCCCGCCTCATCAAATTTCGTCCATGCGAGTTCCAGCAAGTTGCGCTTCACCCTTCGCACCGCCGCGTAGTCCACGCGCGGCGCGTCCAGCGCCTCGCCCAGGGAAACCCGGGCACCGGAAATCGCCGGCTCGCCCAGCCATGGAACATGATGCTCGTCGAGCGTCAGATAGACCGGATCGATGGCCGCCGAGGAAATCGCGCTGTAGGGGCTTTCCTCCGGCCCGTTCTCATTGATCGGCAGCAGTTGGATGAAACCCACGCCATGGTCCGCCGCCCAGTCCACCCACTCGCGCAATGCGGCGGTGTCGCCGATGCCGAGATCCCCTTCCCTGCGCGGGGAAAAGGCGGGGAGCAGGATGCCTGCCAGGCGTTTTTCGGAGCGATGCACGCGGACAGTCTGCCAACCTCCCGGGAGGCATAAAAGCCGAATTTCCCGTGCCTAACAAATCTGGCGCCGATCACTTCATCGACGCGAGGATCTGGTCGGTGAGTGCCTGCACGAGCTTCTCGGCCTCGGGGTCCAGCTTGCCGGATGTGGCCGCCTCCGGCTGCTCTGGAATCCGGCAGACGGTGCCGGGATGAAACTCCGCGTTGTCGCAGAGCTGGCATTCCTGCCAGCTGGCGCGCTTGTCATCCATGCCGAGCGACCTGCGCAGGGCGATGAGCTCCTTGGCCTGGCCGCCGGTGATGGTGCGCAGCTCGCCACCCTTGAGTTGGGAGGCCACCCACACGGTTTTGCAGTAGGACTCCACATTTTCCATCTTCCAATAGGCGTCCTCGATGTCCTTGCCCCAGGTGATGACGCCGTGGTTCACCATCAGAACGGCCATGTGATCCACCGCGGCCTCGCCGACGACCTCGGCGTTGGCCGGGGTGCCTGGCGTGCGGTATTCCGCCATGCCGATCTGGCCGAGAAACACCTCCGCCTCCGGGATCATGCAGGTGGGCGGCTGGACTCCGGCCACCGCAAACGCGGTGCCATGCGGCGGGTGCGCATGGCAGCAGGCCTTCGCCTTGGGCTGGCGCTTCATGATGGCAAGATGCGTCATGCACTCGGAAGTGCGCTTGTATTTCCCGGCCAATTGCCTGCCCTCCATGTCCACCAGACACATGTGCTCGGCGGTCATGAAGCCCTTGGAAACGAGCGTGGGCGTGCAGAGCACGAGCTTGTCGCCCACACGCACCGTGAGGTTGCCGCCATTGCCGTCGGTATATTCGCGCGCCCACATGCGCTTGCCGATGTCCACCATGCGCTCCTTGAGCGCGACGATGGCCGGCGAGTGGAAGAACGCCTCGATTTCCGCAGGCGTCATCGGATCCTTGCCGGGCGTCCAGTGGTATTCGTAATCCGGCAGGATCGGATCGGCGGGGGCCTTGGCCGGAGCGGATGCCGTGCCGCGCGCAGTGACGAGCCCATTGCGAAGGATGTCTTTTGCGGAAGGCGTGAGCACCGCGCCCGCGGGAATGTCGGCGGCGGACTTGCCGGCCTTGAGCAGGGCCTCGATATCGGCTCCAGTATAAACTGTCTTTTTCATGAATGAGGTGGTTGATAGAAAAGAGAGTCGAAAATGGCGACGGTGATGGCGTCGATGGGGATCGGGAAATCGAATGGCGCGGTGGCTTCCGCACCCTCGACGAGGCCGACGATGTCCCCTTCCCCGGCGCCGAGGTTGTCATAGGTGACCAGTGAGGACTGCGGGGAATGGGGCGGCGGCTTCACACAGGCGGTGTTGTAGTCCTTCGCGTCGAGCGGATTGCACATCAGCCACCGGCCTCCCTTGAAGGAGGGGTCCTGCACGTTCAGGGTGACCCTGCCGATGACTTGTGCGATGCGCATGATTCAATCAATGACTCCCTGGATGAAGTTTCTAACCGGCGATTTCTCGTCGTGGACGATGTGGCGGGCCCCGACGCCATCGGTGGAGACAAAGACCTTGGAGTGCAGGCCTGCGCCGAAGAGGTCGATGGCGACCATCGGCGCCCCATGCGGCTTTTGCTCCGCATCGAGCGGCTGGCAGAGCATCATCCTGCATCCTTTGAGTGATGGATGGCAGTGGCTGCTGACCGCATGGCCGACGACGATGGCGGGGATCATTGGGGTAAAAGCTGAAATGCTGAAACGATGAAATGAAGAGTCAGATGATGCGGAGGTTTTCGACGAGGACGCAGCGGCGGATGCGGGTGAAGGTTTTCGGGGTGGTGATGCCTTCACCGGTGGTGGTGGCGATGGAGTAGGAAAGATAGCCCTCGCCGCCGAGGCCCAGGCCGGCGACGGACGCGCCGTTCTTGACGAAGATGGTGGTGTCCATCTCCTTCGCCATGTAGGTCATGTGGTTCACATCGAGCGTATGGATGATGGCGGAGTGGCGGTAATTGTGCTCGGCACGCTTGGCTTCGCGCACGGCGGCCTCGAAGTCCGGGCAGGAAACGATGGGCATCATCGGCATCATCTGCTCCTCCTGGACGAAGGGGTGGTCGGCGTCGGTTTCCGCGAAGAGCATTTGTGTGCCGGCAGGGATGGATGCGCCGGCATGCCCGGCGAGTTTCGCGGGATCGGCCCCGACCAGCGCGCGGTTCACCGAGGCATGCGCACATCCGCCGCCCTCGCCATCCTTGAAGGTGAAGGCCGCGGCGGTGAGGTTTTCAAGTTGCCGGGAGTTGATGCGCGCGGCACCGGCTTTCTCGAGTTCCGCACAGAACCGGTTCATCACCGAGGCCACCACGAACACCGCCTTCTCGCCGATGCAGAGCAGGTTGTTGTCGAACGCACCGCCCTCGATGATGCCGCGGGCGGCTTTCGCGAGATCGGCGCTTTCATCCACCACCACGACCGGATTGCCCGGGCCGGCGCAGATCGCGCGCTTGCCGGATTTCATGGCGGCGTTGACCACGGCCGGGCCGCCAGTGATGGCGAGCAGGGAAATGAGCGGGTTTTTGCAGATGGCATCGAACGATTCGAGGGTCGGCTGCTCGATGGTGGTGATGAGATGATCAATGCCGAGCTCGCGGTGGATCGCCTCGTTGTAGGCGCGCACGGCCATCGCCGCGCTGCGGGCACCGCCGGGGTGCGGGTTGAAGACGATGGCATTGCCGGCGGCCACCATGTTGATGACATTGCCGGTCAGGGTTGGCACCGAATGGGTGACGGGCAGGATCGCGCCGATCACGCCGAACGGCGCGTATTCCTCCAGCGTGATGCCGCCATCACCGCTCATGGCGTAGGGGTGCAGCCATTCGACACCCGGGACGTTCTTGGTGATCTGGAGCTTGGCAATCTTGTGATCGACCCGGCCGATCTTCGTTTCCTCCATCTCAAAGCGTCCCCACGGCTCGGCATTGGAAACGGCGAGGTGCTTGACGATCTCGATCACCCTGGCGCGGCCGGCCATGCCGAGTTTCTTCAACTTCAGGTGCGCGTCGCTGGCGGCCTCGGCGGCTTTGGTCACGCAATTGAACACCCCGCGCTGGCCGCCACCGGAGGGCGAGGAACCATTGCACCCGCAGGATGCCTTGACCGCGGGAGCCGGGACAGCACCCTGCTCCGCGGTGAGACGCGCCACGACGGATTCGACAACGGAGCGGACGAGATCGGGATCGAGAGTTTTCATTCGATACGGAGCTAAATGACAATTTGGAGTTTTTGAACCACTGAAGCACTGAGAACCACTGAAAGCACTGAGGTCAGGAATGTTTAGGCAGGTTGGCGATGCGTTTGATTTGGAGTTTGGCGTGTTTGAAATTGATGAGCAGCCCGATTTCCAGACCGGTGATGTTGAGATAACCAAGCATCTGCGCAATGTGGGTATCGTTGAATGAATCGACGACTTTCAAATCCACGATGATCTTCCCATTGACGATCAAATCCGGTATCAGATTGCCGATAAAGTGATTCTTGTAGTGCACTGGGTAAGCCGTTTGTTGGCTGAAGTCCTTGGAACGTGATGCAAACTCGATACACATCGCCCGCTCATACATCACTTCGTCGAGTCCGGGACGAAGCAGCGCATGCACTTCAGCCGCCGCCGCAATAATGGCAGCGGTCAGTTCGGAATGCGGATACCGCTGATCGACAAATCCCTTCATCTATTCAGTGTCCTCAGTGGTTCTCAGTGCTTCAGTGGTTGAAAAAATCGTCTATTCCCAAACCTCACCCGCCACGATAGAGGGTTTTTCCATGGACCTCGACGCGGTCGATGATGGCGACGATGGCAGCGTCCACGGGGATGGACTTGAGGCCCTGGGCGTTGCGGGCGGAGCTGCCCTGGCAGAACATGACCAGTTCGCCCTCGCCGGCGCCGACGGTGTCGATGGCGACGATGGTGTTGGAGCCGTCCTTGAACTTGGACGGATCCTTGTCGTCCACCAGTTTCGGACGGAGCAGGAGAAGCTTCCTGCCGACCATTTGCTCGTCCTTCCTGGTGGCGACGACTTGTCCGATGACTTCCGCGAGGAACATGGGCGTGTGGTTTGGCCAGCGGTCAACGGTCAACGGTCAACGGTTGAGCGATAACAGATGGCTGCTGGCCGATGAATTACTTGCGCGGTGCGCGGGCGGCGTCCTTGGGGAGCACTCCCTCGATGGCTTCATCCGGGCGGGCGATGACGTGGGCACTGATGACTTCGCCAGACTCAGAGGCGGCGGCGGCACCGGCATCGATGGCGGCCTTGACTGCGGCGACATCACCGGTGACGACGGCGTTGCACATCGCATTGCCGATTTGTTTCATCGGGCCGGCGAGTTCGACGTTGGCGGATTTGAGCATCGCGTCAACGCCGACGACGAGGCAGGCGAGGCCGCGGGTTTCGAGGAGTCCTACTGCTTGTTTGGCCATGGTTTTGGTTGGTATGTGGTTGTGATTTTCAGGATGAGAGTTTGCGAAAGACTTCGCGGGCGAGGACGAGTTCCTCATTGGCGGGAATGACGAGCACGCGGGCCGGAGAGGTGCCGGTGGCAATATCCGCCTCGACGGCCCGGCAGGCTTCATTCCGGACAGGATCGAGCTGGATGCCGAAGCCTTCGAGTCCATCGCAGACGGCAGCGCGGATGTCGGCGCCATTTTCGCCGATCCCGGCGGTGAAAACGAGGGCGTCGATGCCGCTGAGCTCGATCATGAACGCACCGAGCCAGTGGCGGATGGAGTGAATGAGGCACTCGATGGCGAGTTTGGCATCGGCATGGCCCGCGGCGGCGGCGGCGCGGACGTCACGGATGTCGTTGGAGATGCCGGAGATTCCCAACAGCCCGGATTCCTTGGTGAGCTGGCGTTCCGCTTCATCGAACGGGATGCCGAGCGTGCGGATGGCATAGGGAATGGCACCCGAGTCAAGATCGCCGACGCGGTTGTTCTGTGGCAGTCCGCTCTGCGGCGAGAATCCCATGCTGGAGCCGATGGCCACGCCGTTGAGGATGCCGGTGACGGAACTGGAGCCGCCGAGGTGGCAGGAAACAACACGGAATGGCTTGGCGCCGGTTTGCCGCGGGCCGTCCTGATAGAGGCGGCGGGCGGTTTCCGCCACATCCTCACGCCCGCACAGTTCGGCGGAGCGCTCGGCAATGAACTTGTGGCTCGCTCCATGAAAGCCGTAGCGGCGGATGCCGATGTCACGCCATGCTTTTGGAATGGCATAGCTGTGACTGGCGGCGCTGGTCCACTGATAGAACGCGGTCTCGAAGAGCGCGACGAGTCTAGCCTTGGGCAATGATCGGGCAAACTGGCGGATGCCGTTGGCGTAAGGCGGGTTGTGGGCCGGCGCGACGGCGGCAAAGCCCTCCAATGCGTCGATCGCTGATTGGTCGGCGATGACACAGCCGCTGAGATTCTTGCCAAGCACCGTCTTGAAACCGACCGCATCGATCTCATCCGGCGAGGAGATGACGCCGTCGCGCTGCAAGGACGCCAGGGCGTCATCGATCACGGTGCCGTAATCCTCCACGCGCTCGTAGCCACCCTTGGCCACGACCTCCCCCCCGCCCGCTTCCATGCGGAAGAGGCGGTATTTGAACGAGGTCGAGCCGAGGTTGGCGACGAGGATGAGCATCTTGGATTTCAAATTTGAAATTTGAAATTTCAAATCAGCCGAGCCACGCGCCGAGCTTCGACAGGTCGTCGTGCGGGCGCGGGATGACTTGGACGGAGGAAACCTGTCCGAGGTTGGATGCGGCTGCCGCGGCGGCGTCGAGGCCGGCCTTGACGGCGGCGACATCGCCGGTGAAGAAGCCGGTGACGAGGCCCGAGCCGATTTTTTCCCAGCCGGTCATCTTGATGTCGGCGGCTTTGAGTGCGGCGTCGGAGCCTTCGAGGAGCGAGATGAGGCCCTTGGTTTCAAGGATGCCGATTGCTTGTTTGGCCATATTCTTAAAAGTTTGTTAGTTTTCAGATTTCAGTTTTCAGGATGAAGACTGGTTTCACGCGATTCCGAACTGGCTGAGGAGTTCGGGGTGCGGGCGGGCGATGACGTGGGAGCTGATCAGCTCGCCGACGCGGCCGGCGGCGTCGGCTCCGGCATCGACGGCGGCTTTGACGCTGCCGACGTCGCCTTTGACGATGACGGTGATGAAGGCTCCGCCGATCTGGGTCTGGCTGACGAGCTGGACATTGGCGGCCTTGGCCATTGCGTCGGTGGCTTCGACGCTTCCGACGTAGCCTTTGGTTTCAATCATGCCGAGTGCGGTACTCATGGTGCTGTGGGGTTGGTGTGTTGATATTACTTGGTCAGTTCGCAGAAAGTGTCGGGTTTGAGGCCGCAGGCATTCCCTTCATCGGTATCGATATGGACTTCGAGCTTGAACGATGGGTCCACGCGGACGACCAGGTTGTCGAAGGTCATGCCGAGCGGGCCGTGAACCTTGAGTTTCATGGTGTCGAGATGCTTGACGTTGTAAAATTGCGCGTCGTCCGGGTGCATGTGGACGTGCGGCTGGGCGCGGATGACGCCGTCGGACATTTCAAAGTAGCCATTCGGTCCCATCAGCATGCAGCCCGGAGTGCCTTTGATGTCGCCGGACATGCGCACGGGGATGTCGAAGCCGAGCGAGACGGCGTCGGTGTAAGCAAGCTCCACCTGGTTGAGATTGCGGCATGGCCCGAGGATGCGGAGGTTGGAAATGACGCGGCTGCGCGGCCCGATAAGGGTGACGGTTTCCTTGGCGGCGTATTGCCCCTCCTGATAAAGCGCCTTCATCGGCGTGAGCTGGTGGCCGGGGCCGAACAGCGCCTCCACGGCCGCCTGCGTCAGGTGGCAGTGGCGGGCGGAAATATTCACCAGCAGGGCGTTCGGAGCTTTTGCCGCCGCGGGTAGCGATAGGCCCAGACGGGCATAAACCTGCTCCCGGACCATGTGTTCAACCACCGCACGTGGTGTGGATTTGGAAAGCTGTGCTGACATGAGCTGGCGTTGTTTTTCCTTGATTTGGGTGTTGAGTCAATTCATTTTTCCAAAAATTCCCAACCAAACACAGAAATATCCAACTCAATGCTTGCGATCGAACGTCAACGCCGGATTCTGGAAATGCTGCTGGCCCAAGGTTCGCTGCGGACCACTGAGACCGCGGAGACCCTGGGTGTGACGGATGAGACGGTTCGGCGCGACTTTGAGGTTTTGGAGAAACGCGGCGAGCTGGCGCGGATGCACGGCGGAGCCAGCCGGGTGGAGAAAATCCGCAAGGATCTTCCGTTCACCGAGCGGCAGGCGATCATGCGCGGGGAAAAGCGCGCCATTGCGATGCTGGCGGCGGAGCGCATCCAGCCGAATGAGAACATTTTTCTCGATGCGAGTTCCACGGTGCTCACCCTGACGGAATTCCTGCCGGATTTTCCGCTGACCATCCTGACCAACGCCTTGAACGTGATCACGGCGCTCGCCGGGCGGCCGCATCTGGAGCTCATCTGCACCGGCGGACTCTACGAGGAAAAGTCACGCTCGTTCATCGGCCCGGCCTCGGAAACCGTTCTGGAGCGCTACAACATCCACCGCATGTTCCTCTCCGGCGACGGCATCCACATGGAGCGCGGCATCAGCGAGAGCAATGCCCACCAGGCTGCTTTCAAGGAGCGCACGATCGCGGGCGCGGAGGACGTCGTATTTCTCACCGATCATGGCAAACTCGGCCGCAAGGCACCGTTTTTCTTCGCCAAGGTCACGGACCTGAGTTGCCTGATCACCGACGCGCAGGCCGACGTGGAATTCCTGGCAAAACTGCGGGATCAAGGCATTGAAGTGCTTACAGCCGGATGACCCTGGTTCCAAAGCTGGAGACCAGGTGAATGGCGTGTGTCATTTCCCGGCTCAACGGAATCCCGCGAGCCGGTGGTTGAAGGCGACCGAGCGGCGCAGGGCGCGCATCACATCAACCAAGCCACGCTGTGAAACCGCCACTGCGGCGCAGGACGCATCGTGGTGGCTGTAGCGGCTGATATAGCGGCCGATTTCGGCAAACAATTGGCGCATCTGGGTATCGAGCAGCCCTCTTTCGGCGCGCAGGATGGAGATTTCCTTGTTGCACTCGCCGATGGCCTGGAAGGCCTGCGAGGCTAGCTCACGCTGTTTGAGACGCTCCTCTTTGAGAATTTGGTCGAGCTTGTCCAATTTGCCATCGCCCTGCTCGATGAGCCCGCCGATTCGAATGCGCTCTTCTTTAAGTTCCGCAAAGCGCTCTTTCAATACCTGGAGCCGCGCCTTGACTTTTTCGGCTTCCTCGAATCCGGCGAAAGAGCCGCCCGATTCGCCGGTGAGCACCTCGAGTTTCATCTTGAGTCCCACATATGCGCGCCGGACCTCACGCGCATCGGCCACGATCTTGTCTCGCTCGCTTGCCAGGGCCTCCAGCTCGGTGAGCAGGGCGACGCGTTGATTGACGATTTCCTGGTTTTCCTCCGGCATGTTGTTGAGCAGCTCGGCCCGCTCCTGGTGGGCCTTGTCAAGCCGCGTCTGGCAGTCCTGGAGTTTCTCATCCACGGCCATGCGCTCTTTCATGAGCTTGCGCAGGTTCCAGTATTCCACGGAGAGTTTTTCGACATGCTCCACCTTTTGCCAGATGGCCTCCCCGAGATAGGCTTCGGCTTCGCGGAGCAGGTGCATTTCGCTGGCGGCATCCGCCATGCGCTGAGGCCTGCGGACATAGCCGAAGGCCTGGGCGATGCGGGCGATGAAATATTTCGACGAGGTCATTGGCGGGCGCGTGATTCGGATATCTGCCGCTGCAGGTTCTCGACGACCGAAAAGTCTTCGAGCGTGGTGACATTGCCGGCGACGGTGCCGGTGGTGACCAATTCCTTGAGCAGGCGGCGCATGATTTTGCCCGAGCGGGTTTTGGGAAGCCCCGGCGTGAAAAAAAGATCGTCCGGCTTGGCAATGGCACCGATCACCTTGCCGACGTGACCGCGCAGTTCCTCGCGGAGCCCCACAGACTCGTCAAAGCCGCCCTTGAGCGTGACGAAGGCGGCGACGGCCTGGCCTTTCAAGTCGTCCGGCCGGCCGATCACCGCGGCCTCCGCCACGGCCGGATGTGAGACAAGCGCGCTCTCGATTTCCGCAGTGCCAAGGCGGTGGCCGGAAACATTGAGCACGTCGTCGAGGCGGCCGATGATCCAGAAATTGCCGTCCTTGTCACGGCGAGCGCCATCGCCGGCGGTGTAGAGACCGGGGTAGTCGGACCAATAGGTTTTCCGGTAGCGTTCCTTGTCGCCGTGAATCGTGCGGATCATCGACGGCCACGGCTTGCGGATCACGAGGCGGCCGTCCTGGTCGGGTTTGCACTCCTTGCCTGCTTCATCAAGGATGGCGGCATCGATGCCGAAGAACGGCAGCGTCGCGGTGCCGGCCTTGAGCGGAGTGGCTCCGGGCAGGGGGGAAATGAGGATGGCTCCAGTCTCCGTTTGCCACCAGGTATCGACGATCGGGCATTTGCCGCCGCCGATGTGTTTGTGATACCAATTCCATGCCTCCGGATTGATCGGCTCGCCAACCGAACCGAGCAGCCGCAGCGATGACAGGTCGCAAGCCGCGGGAAAATGATCGCCGGCCTTGATGAAGGCGCGGATGGCGGTGGGCGCCGTGTAGAAGATCGTGACGCCGTATTCCTCCACCATTTTCCAGAAGCGTCCGAAGTCCGGGAAATTCGGCGCGCCCTCATACATCACCTGCGTGACGCCGTTGGCCAGCGGTCCATAGACGATGTAGGAATGCCCGGTGATCCAGCCGACATCGGCGGTGCACCAGTAAACATCCTCATCGTTCATATCGAAGATGTATTTGCAGGTGCTGTAGGTGCCGGTGAGGTAGCCGCCGGAGGTGTGGAGGATGCCCTTCGGCTTGCCAGTGGAGCCGGAGGTGTAGAGCAGGAAAAGCGGATGCTCGGAATCGAAGGCCTTCGCCTTGTGCCTGGCGGAAACGGCGGCCACCTCGTCGTGCCACCAGGTGTCGCGAGGATCGGTCATGGACACCTCGTTTTCACAGCGCTTCACCACGATCACGCGCTGGACATGCCTGTATTTCGCCAGCGCCTCATCGACCACCGGCTTGAGCGGCACCACCTTGCCGCGCCGCCATCCGCCATCGGCGGTGACGATGGTGGTGGCACCGGAGTCTTCGAGACGATCGACGATGGCATCCGCGGCGAAGCCGCCGAACACGACATTGTGCGCGGCACCGATGCGGGCGCAGGCAAGCATGGCGACTGCAGCCTCCGGAATCATCGGCATGTAGATCAACACGCGCTCGCCGGCCTTGACGCCTTTTTTCTCCAGCACGTTGGCAAAGCGGCACACCTCTCGCTGGAGTTGGCCGTAGGTGAGCACGCGTTTGTCGCCGGGCTCACCCTCCCAGATGATGGCAGCCTTGTTTTTCCGCGCTCCCTCGGCATGGCGGTCCACGCAGTTTTCACACACGTTGAGCCTGCCGCCGACGAACCACTTGGCGAACGGAGCCTTCCATTCGAGCGTCTTGCTCCATTTCTTGCGCCACAGGAGCTCCTTCGCCTCCTTCGCCCAGAACCCGGCCGGTTTCTCGATCGATTTCTGGTAGAGCTTCCTGTATGCGGCCAACGAGGGAATCCGCGCTTTCTTCGCAAACTCCTTCGGCGGCTGATGGACTTGGTCGTGATCGTGACTGGGAGTGGATTTTTTGGAGCTCATGGCAGCGGCGAAATGGATTGCGGAAACGGCTTGTGAGCCACCCGTGGCGCGAAGCTAAAAGCCGATTTCCCGGGCGGCAAGAAACAAGAAACCGCAAATCAAAACCGCCACGGCGGTCAAACCCGTGGCCATCCAACACCCAATCGGCCGCCGCCCTCTGATGGCTGGATGGGACCCTCGGTGCCGCCGGTTTCACCATGCCGGTGGAATGGATGCGCGCGGGTGCCCCGGGCATCGGCGCATGCTCGCGGCCTGCAAGGCTCGGCAGGCAATCACCGGATTCCGGAAATTTTTCCCATCGCCATGGCATGTGGCCAGATTAGCCTTTCGCCGCCCCGCCTCGACATCCCATGAAGATCTTTTTCCGCCTGAATTACCGCACCGTGCCCGGTGAGTCGCTGTGGCTGAAATTGACGGCCGTGCTTGGCAACGACCGGCTGCGCTTCGGGCAGATGCTGCCACTGCACTGGGCCAATGACGAACAATGGCAGACGGAAATCGAACTGCACGGCCAGGAACCGGTGCGGCTGGAATACGTCTATCAGCTCCGGCGCGAGCAAAACGGCATGCAACTCGACGAATGGAACGGCCCGCGCGTGGAGACGGTGGATCCCGCCTCTGCGGAAGTGCTGCTGCTGCGCGACACCTGGCGCTCGGCGGGCACTTTGGATTACGCGTTCGAAACCGCGGCCTTCCGCACCCTGCTGCCGGAGCGGCAGCATTTTGCGCAACCCCGGATTCACCCCAATGCCAACCATCTGATCCAACTCCGCATGGCCGGCGTGCCGGACGGGCTGGTGCCCTGCATCATCGGCAACGTCACGGAACTCGGCGACTGGGATTGGAAACACGCCGTGCCAATGTGCGAAGTTTCCGCCAACACTTGGCAAGCCGCGCTTTATCTGCCCGCCGATTCGATCATCGAATACAAATACGGATTCTTCGACCCGAAGCTCGGCCGCGCCATCGCCATCGAGCAGGGGGAAAACCGCTCGCTCGAGTGGCGCGACCACGCCGCGCGCCAATGGTCGATCATCAGCGACGAAGGCTACCGCCGCGACGGCAAGCAGTTGTTCCGTGGTGCCGGTGTGGCAATACCGGTGTTTTCACTGCGCTCGGAAAAAAGCCTCGGCATCGGCGAGTTCGCCGACCTCAAACCCTTCGCCGACTGGGCGGCGGGCGTCGGCATGAAGCTCATCCAGATCCTGCCCGTCAACGACACCACCTCGTCGCACGATTGGACCGATTCCTATCCCTACTCCGCGATCAGCGCCTTCGCGCTCCATCCGATCTATCTGCGCATCGACGATTTGAGTCATGCCATGCCGGATTCATTCCATGCGGACATCGAATCCGCGCGGGCAAAACTCAACCCACTCGCGCAAGTGGACTACGAAGCAGTGGCCAATGCCAAACTCGCGCTCACCCGCGCGGTCTTCAGGAAACACCACAGGAAAATCACCGCGGGTGACGGGTTCCGCTCTTTCCTCGATGAAAACCGCGACTGGCTGGTCCCTTACGCCGCCTTCTGCGTGAAACGCGAAGAGTTCGGCACCGCCGATTTCAGCCGCTGGGGCGAGTGGGCGGTTTTCGGCCGCGAATCCACGGAAGCCATGGCATCCCCGGAGCATCCCGCATGGCCGGAAATGTCATATCATGTCTGGTTGCAATACGAACTCGACCGCCAGCTGCGCGACGCCGTGGCGCACCTCCACTCGCACGGCCTTTCGCTCAAGGGCGACCTGCCGATCGGCATCGACCGCCAGTCCGCCGATGCATGGACGGCCCCGCATTTGTTCAAGATGGACGCGCAGGCCGGCGCGCCGCCGGACGCCTTCGCCGCCAAGGGCCAGAACTGGGGATTCCCGACCTACAACTGGGAAGTCATGCGCGAGGACGGCTATGCATGGTGGCGCTCACGCTTCGCGCACTTGAGCCGTTATTTCGACGCCTACCGGATCGACCACATCCTCGGCTTCTTCCGCATCTGGCAGATTCCGCACGACCAGGTCGAGGGCGTCATGGGCTGGTTCGATCCGGCGGTTCCCATCCATATCGATGAAATCCACGGCCGCGGCATTCCGTTCGATTGCAACCGCTACTGCCGCCCTTACATTCGCGCGCACTTCCTCCACGAACGCTTCGGCGACACGCTCGATGATGCCCTGCGCAACCACCTCGACGATTGCGGACACGGTTTCTACCAGCTCCGCGGCCACGTCGCCACCCAGCGGCGCATTGTCGATCATTTCCAGGACGCCGCAGCACCACGCGCCGCGCAGCTCCGCAGCGCCCTGCTCGACTGTGCCAGCGAGGTCCTTTTTTTCGAGGTTCCCGGCTCGCACGGCACCCTCTTCCATCCGCGTTGTTCGATGCACACGACCCGGTCGTTTCTGGAACTCGATCACGACACCAAATGCCGGCTCGATGACTTGTATGTCGATTATTTCCATCGCCGCCAGGAAGGGTTCTGGGAGGCGCGTGCTTATGAGAAACTGCCGGCCATGCGCCATGCCAGCCGGATGCTCTTGTGCGGCGAGGACCTCGGCATGGTGCCGCAGTGCGTTCCCGGAGTGATGCGCGAACTCGGCATCCTCTCGCTGGAAATCCAGCGCATGCCGAAATCATCGGAAGTCGCATACGCCGATCCAGCCCTCGCTCCGTATCTCAGCGTGGTGAGCCCATCGACGCACGACATGCCCACATTGCGCGGCTGGTGGCGGGAAGACCCCCAAGCCACCGCGCATTTCGCCTGGCAGATGCTCGGTGTTTCGTTCCCCCCACTGGATCTCACCACCGAGCTTGCCGTCCGCATCATCCACCAGCATCTCGAATCCCCCGCCATGTGGGCCGTGTTCCCGCTGCAGGACCTGCTCGCGATGGATGAAACCCTCCGCCATCCCGACCCGGACGCCGAGCGCATCAACGTGCCCGCCATCACGCCCTACTACTGGCGCTACCGCATGCACCTCGGCCTCGGGGAAATGGCCGCCGCGGATGAGTTCAACGGCAATCTCTCCAAGCTCCTCCAAAGCTCCGGGCGTGCCGCCATTGGCTAGGCTGGGCGGCTGCCTGGGATAATCAAATCATTTTCACCCAATGCCTCGGTGCGGATGCCGGGCAGATCACCCTGCGCCGGCTCGATCCGCCGGCCTTGCTCATGCTGCGCCTGCGCGTCGCGGCGGCTCCATGAATTTGGTGACCCATTCGCCAGCTCCGCAGGCTCGAAAATCCGATCCCCTCCCAATCCCGCGCGATGCTGCTGACAGCACGGTCATTGCTCGCCATTCAGCCGCCGCGGGCGGAGCGCCTGTCCTCAAAGCTCCTTGAGCGTCAATTTTCGCCACGCCACTTGGAACGGGCCCTGGCCTTTGCCGATGCTGTGGACCTGCAGGCCGATGAAGCCCTTCGGATGGCTCTTGTATTTCGCCTCATCGACAAGATCGGAGATCATCTCGCCATTGATCCACACCTGGATGCGCGGACCCTTCGCGACGATGCGGTAGGCGTTCCACTCGCCGTCCTTGAAGTGCATGTGTGGCTTGAGCTGCTCCTTGGGCGTCATCCATCCGCCGCAGGCTTCGCCGTAAATGTAGCCGGCTTCCGCGCCTTTTTTGCCGCTCGCCTCGATCTCAACCTGCGGGCCGTTGACCCGGCCCGTCGGCCCGCCCTGGGTTTGTGAGCGGATCTGCACGCCGGAGTTCAGCGCGCTGTCCACCTTCACCTCGAAGGCCAGCTCGAAGTCGCCGTATTCCTTGTCGGTGCAGAGGAAACTGTTCGGGCTGCCCTCGGCGGTGGTCCCGACGATGCTGTCGCCCTCGAGCTTGTAGCTCGCCGTGCCGTTGCGCTGGGTCCAGCCGTCGAGGTTCTTGCCATTGAAAAGTTCCACCGAGCCGTCCTCCGCCATGGCGGGGAGCACCAGTGCCGTCATGAGCAGCAACGCGAGCGTTTTCATCAGACGCCTCATACGTGAGGGCATCGCACGCTCTATCTCGCGAAAAACAGCGGCCACCGCGGGCCGGAATTTTCGCGGACCTGTCCTTGACCGGGTGCGGCGGGGGCAAATAGGGTGCGCCCGCTGCTCCGCGCCCGACCAACCGAATCACCGCTCCATGAATATCCACGAATACCAGGCCAAGGAACTTTTCGACCGCTTCGGCGTGCCCAGTCCCAAGGGAAAAGCCGCCGCCACGCCCAAGGAAGCGCATGACGCGGCGAAATGGCTGGGGGTCAACCACCTGGTGGTCAAGGCCCAGGTCCATGCCGGCGGCCGCGGCAAAGGGGTGTTCAAAAATGGCTTCAAGGGCGGTGTCCACCTCGTGGAGACGCCCGAGGCGGCGCGCGATGTGGCCGAGAAGATGCTCGGTGAAACCCTCGTCACCAAACAAACCGGTGAAGCCGGCAAGGTGGTGCGCAAAGTGATGGTCGCTGAATCTGTCAACATCAGCCGCGAGCTGTATCTCGCCATCCTGC
>JALRFY010000190.1 GCA_023253625.1 Akkermansiaceae bacterium
GCAGCCCGGCGGCGGTGAAACGCCCGCGATCGCGGCGGTTGAGAAAGGCATAACGAACGCGCGGCCCGGCGGGATAAAGCCGTGGGCACTCCACCAAGTGTCGGGCATTGCCGGGACGCCCGTCCTCGGCGAGATCATGAATCTGCAACAGCAAACGCTGACCTGCTCGCGCGAGAAAATCGACAATCTGCGGAACCAGCGGATTTTTCCCCAGTGAGTGGTTGTGGAAATGCCAGACATCCGGCATGGCTCCGAACTCGCCGCGTGCCGCCGTGCAGAGCCGGTCCAGCAACTCCTCCGCCTTGAGCGGCGGACTACCGTATCCCAAGCCATCGACCGCGCGGTGCCAGTCGGCCCGCGATCCTTCACCGCCGGTGAAAACGACCTGCCGGATCCCCTTCCCTGCCATGACCGGGCGCATGCGGCGGATGACCTCGGCCACCCCGCCATCGCGCAAATGATAGTGGACGACGGCGACGTTCATCCTGAAATCCGCAGTTGTCACAAAAGTTCAGGCTGATTGGCCACAGATTGCGGGCACAGAGGTTTCGGAATGGGCTCGGTTGCTGATTCCATTCAGCATCCCTCGAAACGACAACCTGCGGCACGCATGATCTGACAGTGGCATTCTGACACGGCTACCGCCATGCGGAACCACTGAATCACCCGGCAATCACCAGGCCATCGGAAACGGGGCGCGCGCATTCCGCCCGCATCACGAAGCTTGAATCGCGCCATGGAAACCCGCTCAGGATGCCGGTTGCGGCTCACCGGCATCGCCGGAGACCCCGGCTTCATCGAGATCGTCGTCCGGGACATCGTCGTCCGGCACATCGTCGTCGAATTCATCCTGATCGATGTCATCTTCGTGATCGTCCTCGTCCTCTTCCATGAGTTCACCGTGGAAGAGGTGGAATTTGCGCTTCCGCTGGTGCTGGGGCAGCGGCGAGAGGATCATGGCGACAGCGCGACCGTTGAGGCGCGGCGGTTGGTCCACCTGGCCCATGGTCTTGAGATCCTCGATGATCCGGTTGAGCACGACGAAGCCAAGGTCCTTGTGAGCGTTTTCACGACCGCGGAACTGGAGCACGAAGCGGCACTTGTGGTTGGAGTCGAGGAAACCCTCGGCGCGTCCCATTTTGATGTTGTAATCGTGCTGGCCGGTGCCCACGCGGAATTTGACCTCCTTCATGCGTGTCGCACTCTTGGACTTCTGCTTCTTCAGCTTGGACTGCTCGTATTTGTATTTCCCGTAGTCGATGATCTTGCAAACCGGCGGGTCGACCTGGCCGGCGATCTCGACGAGGTCGAGCCCGACGGCCTGGGCCTTGGCAATGGCCTCGCGGGTGTTCATGATTCCGAGTTGGCGGCCGTCCGGGGCCACCACGCGCACGCGGGGAGCGCGGATCCGGTCGTTCACGCGCGTCATATCGCGGTAACGACCCCTGTTTTGGTTTTTGTTTGGCTTAGCGATGGCTGTGTCCTCCGGTGGGTGGATGCGGCGCGGCGTCCCGAGCACGGCCGTAGCCGCTGCACGGTGGCGCCGCGAAGAGGGATATGAAACGATGGAGCGGCCGCCGGATCATGGCAAACAAGTCACACGGCCTGTCCCGCCGCGCTTGGGCGCGGAGGGTGATGGGATGGGGTATCGTTCCGGGAAAATCATGGGACGGCGGTGAGCCGGGTATACACTCGCGCGCGGCGAATGTGGCCAAGCACTAGGCAAACCATGGATGTCGGACAAGTTTCTTTTTTCAAACGTGGTGAAATTTTACTACGGGAGGATGTCCGGGCATGTGGATTTCATCCTTGCCAGCCGGAAGCGGTGACAGCTTGGCTGTGCCCCATCATGGAACACTTGGAAATCATACAACCCGGCGACCGGCGCATCCATGACATGCCGCATGGCGAGCGGCCGCGCGAGAAGCTCGCCCAGATGGGGCCGACCGCGCTGGACAATGCCGAGTTGATGGCCTTGTTCATTTCCACGGGCATCAAAGGACGCAGCGCCATCCAGATCGGCCGCGATTTGTTGCACCGCTACGGATCGCTCGGCGCACTTGGCAGCCTGACGGTGACGCAGCTCGCCAAGGAGCATGGCATGGGCATCGCAAAAGCCTCGAAACTCGCCGCTGCATTTGAACTGGGCGCGCGGGTGGCGCGCGAACAGGTCAATCTCAAGCCGCTCGATTCACCGGAATTGATCTACGAATACTTCGGCCCCCAGCTCTCCCACCAGACACAGGAGCAGGTGATGGTGGCGGTGCTGGATTCCCGGTTGCGCCATATCGGCACACAGATGATCTCGATGGGCACCGTGAACGAATCGCCGGCCCACCCGCGCGAGATCCTGAGGCCGGTGATCACCCGCGGCGCGCACGCCTTCGTGCTGGTCCACAATCATCCGTCCGGCGATCCGTCACCAAGCCGCAGCGACGAGTCGGTCACCCGGCGGCTCATCGATGCGGCGGCGCTGATGCAGCTCAGGTTCATCGATCATGTGATCATCGGCCGCCCGTCCCCGGGCAGACAGGGATATTTCTCGTTCCGGGAAGCCGGCATCGTGCCGTGAGCGCCGTGCTGCGGTGCAGGTTGATTTCGCGGGGATTCCGTCTAGGCTGCCCCGGCCGCATGTATCACCTGCATCTCACCCGCAACCTTCGCTCGCTCGCGTTCCTGCTGCTGACGACAGTGATCGTGGCGGCGGGCACGCTGCTCTGGTGGGCAAACCGCACCGGCTTGCCGGATTCGTGGCGGGCATGGATCGAGCGCGAAATCGCCCGCGAGGGATTGCACATGGAAATTGGCGCGCTGAGCTACCTGCCGTTGCGTGGTGTGGTGGCATCGGAGGTGAAGGTATTTTCCGACGCGACCGGGCGGAACCAGGTTTCCCATCTCGAGCGCGTGCTGCTCGATATCGACAAGACGAAGCTCGCGCGCGGCGAACTGCGGCTCAATAAAATCGAACTGCGCAACGCCAGCCTCTCGCTGCCCATCGACGAGGAACATCCACAAGCTGGCGCGCTGCAAGTCGAGAACGCCAGCGGCACCCTGCTCATGCCCGGGGGGAACCGTTTCGAGATCCGCGATGCGCGCGGCAGGGTTTCGGGAATCGACGTATCGATGAACGCACGACTGACCGGCCGGCAGGCGAGCGGCAAAACCGGCGAGAGCGCGCAGGACCGCAGCAAGCGCCGGGAATTGCTCGCACGGATATTCGAGGAGCTGGCGCGTTGGGATTTCGACCCCGCAAAGCCGCCACGGCTCCGCGTTTTTCTGGTGGCGGATGTCAACCGCCGCGACTCGATCGAGGCCAGAATCACTCTGGAAGCTGAAGAGATTGCCAAGCGCGGACACCGTCTTGAAAAATTATCCGCCGATGCGCAAATCCTCGGTGAACTGCTCACCGTCACGCGCATCGAGGCGGCCGATTTCCGCGGGCGGCTCGACGGACGGCTCGATTATGACATCGCCGCCCGGGAAGGCCGCTTCGATATTGCCACCAGCTTGGCCATCGAGCCTCTGCTCAGTGCGTGGTTCAAGCTCCCGCCGCTTCCCGGCCAGATCGTGATCGGCGGCAGCCAGTCGCTGGACGCTCAGGGTGGTTTCCGGCTCGATGATCAGCACATCCCGGAGCTGCAGATGACCGGGCGGCTTCATGCGGAGTCCGTGATGTTGCGCGGAGTCTTGTTCGATCATGTGGAAAGCGCCTTCGCCTGGCGCGATAGCGGCGTTTTCCTGCGCGATCTCCGGCTTACCCGCCCGGATGGCCAAGCCTCCGGCAAGGCGCTGATCCAATGGCCACTCGTGCGAATGGCCCTGCACAGCACCCTGCCATCCGGCGTGTATCAGCCGCTGTTCGCAGGGCAGCCGCTGGAGCAAGTGCTGCAGGACTTCGTTCCACGCGATGGGGCCTCATTCGATGTGCGGCTGGAAGGCGGATTCGACGCCACTGCCCCCCATTCATGGGCCTACGTCGGCGGCGGCACCGCAGCCAACTTCAGCTTCCGCGGCGTTCCGCTCGCCTCGGCGGAATGCCGCTTTTCACTGAATCACGAGGAGCTGGATTTCCATTCAGGCACGGTGGTCTTCGACCATCACGACTATGCCTTGCGGCGGGATTTCGGCGGCCCCGAACGGACCACGGCGCGGGTCGGGCGCATCCGCTACGTTGCCAGCGACAAGCTGGTGCATGTCGAGAACGTTTCGGGAAACATCTGGGCCGCGCCGCTGGTCCGGCTCTTCGCGTCGAAATTGGCAGACCATCTGGAAAGCTACCGGTTCCACATGCCACCGAAACTCGCTGGGAGTGGAGTGGTGGACGTCACCCCCGGCGGGCGCACCCGGCTCAATGTCTCATTCCAATCGGCTGCAGATGTGAATTACCGCTTTCTTGGCGAGGATATCCGACTCTCGCAGCCCGGCGGCGAGGTGCGGGTCAACGGATCCAAGGTGCACGTGAACGACCTCCGTTTGAGCGCCTTCAACGGGCCGCTGACCGCCAGCTTCATTCAGAATGACAACGGGAGGATCGAGGGCGAAATCGCCTGGACCCGTCTCGACCTTTCCGCGCTCACAACCACTTACGGCCACGAGCTGAAAAGTGGCGGCCTGTTCACCGGTCGCATCGAATTCGACCTCACCGGCGGCCGGGTGGAAACCATGAATGGCGACGGCCTCTTCGCCTTGGAAAAAACCGAATTGTTCTCGGTGCCCGTTTTCGGACCGCTCAGCCCGCTCATCAGCGGCGTGCTGCAAGACCGCCGCGCGGGATTCGAGCGTGCCAAAAGCGCCTTCTGTACTTTCCGCATCCGCGAGGGCATCCTGCGCAGCAACGATTTCCAAACCTCCACCACCTCGCTCAATTTCGCCGGAGAGGGCGAGGTGGACCTCGCCCGGAGGACCTTCGACATGACCATGCGCATGAACGCGAGGGGGCTGCTCGGATTGATCACCCTGCCATTGAGGCCATTCTACGGCATGTTCCAATTCCGCGGTAACGGACCGCTGGATCATCCGGTTTGGGAAAACGTGATCTTCAGCACCCCTTCGCCCGCCCAGGCGGAACTTCTGCGCCAGCCGCCCAAGGCGAAAGTCGTCGCCGCTCCGCAATGACGCGCAGGCTGGGGAATTCCACAAGTCGTGCCTTGCGCCTCCCGGCGATAGATGTCATCTGTCGCTTGTGGCGGCGTGAACATGACGACACGTCCGCAATCCCAGCAAACCATGTCCAATTCATTCTCCACACCCGAAAATCTCGATCCGGAAGCCGGTTTCACCCACAACCCGTCCATTGGCCAGGCCGCCAACGAACTGCGCACCGCAGCCGGCGAAAAAGCCCGCGAATTCGTCCATGCCGCCGAAAACAAGGCGACCGAATTCAAGGAACGCGCCAGTGCCAGGGCCCAACACCTCCGGGACAGTGCCAACGACCAGTGGGAGGACACCCGCGTCCGGGCCCGCGAACTGCATGTCACCGCCGAGGATTACATCCGCCAAAACCCCACCAAATGCGTGGTCAGCGCACTCGCACTTGGTTTTCTCGCCGGTCTGATCGTCCGTCGATGAACCATCAGCGGACACGCCATGGCGCATCCCGCAAGGCCACGATCCAGCTCCGGAGGCCATCTGGCCCAGACGCATGAACCAACGCCCGGACAATTCCAACCCGCATCCCCCACCGGCCACTGCGGCAAAGCACGCCGATGAACCCGTCGGCTGGGTCGATGCCCTTGCATGCTTGGTCTCCTCACGCATCGCACTGATCCAGTTTGAGGCACGGGCCTCCGCCAGACGGGCCACGACCCGCGCGGCGAAAATCATCGCGGCGGCACTCTGTGTGGTATTCACTTGGATCCTGCTCGTCGTGGGCGGCATCGGCGCGGTGGCCGCAGCGACACAGTGGCCGTGGCATTGGCTTGCCATTGCCGCCGCGCTGTTCCATCTCGCTGCAGCACTGGCCTTGACAGCCCGTGGCAAACCGGACGAAGAAACACCTTTCCCGCTGACACGCGCCGAATTCGAAAAAGACCGTCAATGGCTCGAAACGCTGAAGAAGAAAAACAGATCGGGGAACTGATCCGGCAGTCCGCCGCCGCCCGCTCCCATCTTGGTGACCAAGCGCTGAAGCTGCGACGCAATCTCGACATTCCCGCTCGCGTGCGCGGCTCGCTCGGCGGACACCCCGGTCGTTGGATGGCCGGATCGCTGTTCTCCGGCATGGCCGCCAGTTTCCTGTTGCGCCGGAAACCCAAACACGCACCGCCCGCATCCAAAGGCTTGCTGCTCGCCATTCTAGCCATGCTCGCCTCCGCCGCCAAGCCGCTCGTCAAGGCATGGCTGGCCGGCTGCCTCAAAGAACTCTTGCTACGCTCGCAAACCAAGATATCTCCCGGGCGCCCAGTTGCCAGACCGCTTCCACGATAATACCACCGCCGCAGTCACCGCTCTATGTCCGCACATCAGGTTCTCGACCACGTTGACCAATATCTCGCGCTCGGTCGCGAATACGAATGCTCCGACATCCACCTCGCCACGTCCTTTCCACCGGCCTGGCGGCGCTTCGGCCAACTCACCCCCATTTGGAGCGATCACCAACCGCTCACCCCGGCGGACACCGAGCGGCTCGCCCGCTCATTTCTCGGCGAGGCGGAATGGAACCGCCTCCAGGAAAAAGGCGATGTCGATTTCGCCTACGCCTCCGAGCGCGGCCGCTACCGCGCCTCGGTGGTCAAGCAGCGCCTCGGTCTCGACATGTGCTTCCGGATCATCAACACCCAGATCCGCTCGATGGAGGACATCGGACTGCCGATGGAACACATCACCCCCCTCACCCGCTATCAGAACGGACTCATCCTGGTCACCGGTTCGGTGGGCTCCGGCAAGTCCACCACGCTCGCCGCACTGGTCGATTTCATCAACCGCGACCGCGAGGACCACATCCTGACACTTGAAGACCCGATCGAATACGTTTTCGAATCCAAAGGCTGCCACGTGAACCAACGCGAGGTCCATACCCACACCGATTCCTTCGGCAAGGCACTGCGCGGCGCGCTGCGTGAGGACCCCGATGTCATCATGGTCGGTGAAATGCGCGACCTTGAAACCATCCAGCTGGCGCTGACAGCTGCCGAGACCGGCCACCTTGTGCTCGGCACGCTCCACACCGGCAACGCCCCGCGCACGCTTGACCGTGTGCTCGATGTGTTCCCCACCGACCAACGCGACCAGATCCGGATCATGGTCTCCGAGTCGCTGCGCGGCATCCTCTCGCAGCAACTCGTCCCCAAGAGCAACGGCTCGGGCCGCGTGCTCGCGCTCGAACTGCTCGTCAATACCGCCGCCGTCGCCAACTGCATCCGCGAAGGCAAAACCTACATGCTCCCGGGCATCATGCAGACCGGCAAGAACGTCGGCATGATCACCATGGACGAGTCGCTCAAGCGCCTTTACATCGACGGCGTCATCACTCCCCAGGAGGCCCTCTTCCGCGCCACCGACAAGGTGGAAATGAGGAAGTTTTTCCAGTCCTGACGCGGAAGCATCCCAAATCCCGAATTTCAAATTTCACATCCCCAAATGGCCCGCATCGACGAACTCTTCCGTTACCTGGTCGCCAACAAAGGTTCCGACCTCCATCTCTCCGAAGGTCAGCCGCCAAAAATCCGCATCCACGGATCGGTGAGCGCCATTCCCGGGCAGGAAGTGCTGGCGGGCCTGAATTTCAAGGACATGTTGGCGGAAATCTGCGACCCGGTGGCATTCGGGCGCTACCTCCAAAGCGGCGATCTCGACTTCGCCTACGAGATGGACGAGCAATCGCGCTTCCGCTGCAACTACCTCAAGCAGCAGAACGGCCTCGGCGCGGTTTTCCGGCTCATTCCCACCGAGATTGCCTCGCTGGAAGACCTCGGCGTTCCGCCGGCCGTCAAGGAATTCGCCTACATGCGGTCCGGACTGGTCCTTGTCACCGGCCCCACCGGTTCGGGCAAGTCCACCACACTCGCCGCGCTGCTCGATTACATCAATACCAACTACAACCGCCACATCATCACCGTCGAGGAGCCTATCGAATTCGTTCACTCCAACAAGAAATCGATCATCACCCAGCGCGAGGTTCCCATCCAGACCCCGTCGTTCGCCGATGGCCTGCGCGCCGCGCTGCGCGAAGACTCGGACATCGTGCTGGTGGGCGAGATGCGTGACCTCGAGACCATCTCGCTCGCACTCACCGCCGCCGAGACCGGTCTGCTCGTCTTCGGCACCTTGCACACCAACCACGCCCGCAAGACGGTGGACCGCATCGTGGACGTTTTCCCCGCCGACCAACAGTCGCAGGTTCGCACCATGCTCGCCGCCTCGCTGCGCGGCGTGGTCGCCCAGTTGCTGTGCAAGCGGATCGACCGTCCCGGCCGCACGGCCGTGCACGAGATCATGTTCGCCACCCCCGCGGTCTCCGCCATCATCCGCGAGGGCGCCACACAGAAGCTCTACGACGTCATCACCGGCGGGAAAGGCGAGGGCATGCAGTTCATGGACGAGTCGATCTGGAGCAAGCTCCGCGAGGGCATCATCTCGCCGGAAGAGGCCTACATGAAGGCCATCGACAAAACCCGCTTCAAGAAATTCCTCCCCAAGAGCCTCGAACACCTCGGCGACGCCTCTGGCGAGAGTCCGCTGGATCACTGATCCGGGCAGCGTGCCGCAGTCATACACACGATGGGCGGGCGAAGCGCCCGTCCGCACTGCAACCCGCCTCGAAGGTCATCTCATGGCCGTGCAGCGGATGGCGGATGGTGAGTTTCCAAGCATGCAGGCAAAGCGGCGGCGCGGCGGGATCGAGTGTCTGGATGCCGCGCGGCACGGCCGTGTAGGTGGGGTCGCCGCACACCGGATGGCCGAGGTGGCGCAGGTGGATGCGGATCTGGTTGGTGCGTCCGGTGACGGGCACCACCTCGAGCAGGCTGCTGCCGTCGTGGTAGCGCTCAAGCACGCGGAAATGCGTCAGCGCCTGCTGTCCATTGTGTTCTGCGATGCGGCGGACGCCGGTTTCGCCGGGATCGGTTGAAATCGGTGCCTCGCAGGAAAAAACATCATCCGGCGGATGGCCGTTGATACGGGCGAGATAGGTCTTTTGCACCGTGCCTTCGACAAACTGGCGATGCAGCAACTTGCAGAAGTGGCGGGTGGTGGCGAAGGCGACGACGCCGGTGGTATTGGCATCGAGCCGGTGAGCGGCACGCGGCACGAGCGGCGCGCAGGCGAGGTTCATGAAGTGCTGCAGCGTGTTGCGGTGATAGCGGCCGCCGGAGTGCATTGGAAGCGGCGCGGGCTTGTCGAGGATGATGAGCGCCTCGTCCTCGTAAAGCACCCGGATGGCGGTGGCCACGGGAGGCTCCGCTTCCGGCGGAAAGACCTGCAGCACCCGCTCACCGGCGCGGACGATGTGGGTGCCATTTCTCACCTCACCGGCATAGTTCACGAAACGGCCGGCCGCGCAGCGCGCCTCCCACTCGGCAGCCGGGACCTGGGGAAACAAATCGACGAGCGCGTCGAGCAGGCACCGCTTGTCATGGCTGGCGGGGACATGGATCGGGCGGCGGTTTTCCTGCGGCACCGAGCCGGGCAGCGGATTGCAGACCTGTTGCAGGGCGGCTTCACGGGCGGCGATGCGCTCCGCCATGCGCTCGGGCTCGCTTTTGAAACAATGCGGGCAGCTCTTGCCCTCGGCATACCGCGGATCCTCGAGATCCGTCTCATCGAGCGGCGCGAGGCAGCCGAAGCACACGCCATGGCCGGTCTCGCGCAGCGCGGGGTCCACGCCCACACGCTGGTCGAAGACGAAACAATCGCCCTCGTAATGATCGCCGCCGCATTCCTCGAAATATTTCAGGATGCCGCCGTCGAGCTGATAGATCTCGCGGAACCCCTCCAGCTCCATGAACGGGCCGGCCTTTTCGCAGCGGATGCCGCCGGTGCAGAACATCACGACGGGCTGCTCCTTGAGCTGCGGCGGCAGTTTCCTGACCGCCTCGGGAAACGAGCGGAATGTCTTGAT
>JALRFY010000021.1 GCA_023253625.1 Akkermansiaceae bacterium
GCGGGGATCAGCGGCTCGGGAACATGGAGCTTCACCACCGCTGAGATCGTGCTCTTCGACGACTTCAGCAGCGATCCGAACATCTCCACCGAGTGGACGAGCTACGGATATTGGAACTCTCCTCCCGGCGGCGTGGCCACATGGAACAGCACGGATCAGGACCTCGACCTGGTGAAACTGACGTCCGGAGCCGGCGGGTGGGCCGTCGGCGTGTTTCGCACCGGCTCCACGCGGTCGGCGACCGATCCCGTGACGATGACGGTCAAGGACTTCAGCAGTTCGGGTGGTGGCTCGTGGGGCTTTCTCGGGCTGATGATCTCGGCAGTCGCTAACCCGGGCTATATCACCACCGGCGATGACACCTACACGCTGGGGTTGGCTGCCCTCGGCGGCACGAGTGTTCGCTACGAGGTGCGGAGAACCTACTTGGACGGCACGAGCAACTTCATCCTTTACCAGGGCAGTTCCTTCGACCTGGCCACCAGCGCTCCGGTCACGCTCGATATCGTCCGCAATGGTGATCACTACGAGTTCCTGGCCAACGACGTTCTGCTTTACACCACCGCGTCGCCGGCTGCGGGCGACACCTATGACACCGCCGCCAAGGATTCGCTGGTGAACTACCAAATCGTGATGGCCGGTGACAGAGCGCTCAATGCGACCGTGGACGACTTCGGCGTGGGTGGTGCCACCAACCCCTACGACATCTGGGCCGCACAGATTGCCGACACCAACCAGCGCGACCGCGGCGACGATCCAGACGGCGACGGCTTCAACAACGGGGAGGAGTTCCTCTTCGGCAGCTCGCCGGTTGCCGGCAACGGATCGCTGGTGACCACCACCTCCAGTGGCGGCAACCTCGTCCTCCGCTGGCTGCAGCGTGAATCCGGCGCGACCTACACGCTCCAGCAAAGCGCCACCCTGGAAGCCTTGTCGTGGACCACGGCCGCCCAAAGCCCCGCCCTCGACGGCGTCCAGACCGGCGCACCGACCGATTACGCTACTACACCGTGACCATCCCGGTCGGCAGCGGCAAGCTGTTCTACCGCATCATGGGTGTGAACTGACCTGCATCCCTTCGAAACACGAGGTGTATGGCTCGGGACTCGAGGTCACCCACCGCAGCCCCGGAAATCGCTCGAAATCAACATCCGTGCTGCAAAGCGTGCGCTTCCGCTCGATCGCCAGGGCGGCAAGGTGGGTGTCCGTCGTCAGGTTCCCTGCGGATCCGATTCCGCGCAGCAGCTCTGCCCAGCCGAGGAAATGTTGATCCGCCGGAGGCACTACCTGCACATGCGGCGTTTCCTCGAACCAGATGCCCATGCAGTTGGCTTTGTTTTTGCTGCGCAAATGGATGTGCATGCAGCCGGTGGCGGCGATCTTCACCTTGCCTCTGAGAGGGGAGTTGCTGCAGGACCATTGGGAGGTGCTTGGAAAAAATTCGGGCCTCGCTTGCAAATTGTTTGATCGCGGCCTACGATTTTCACGCTATGTGGATTGAGCGATTGATCGAACCCGTGGTTTTGGACCGTGCGCGGACCCGGCCGGTGGTGGTGTTGACGGGTGCCCGGCAGACGGGAAAAACCTCGTTGGTGAGGCGGCTCTTCCCGGCGCACCACTATGTCAGCCTGGACTTGCCCAGCGAGGCCGAACAGGCGGAACTGGATCCGTCCGCATTTCTGGCCCGCCATCCCGCCCCTTTGATTGTCGATGAAGTCCAGTATGCTCCGGGATTGCTTCGGCACTTGAAGAGGGAGGTGGACGAGCGCCGGAACGAAAACGGCCGATTCATTCTCACCGGATCGCAACCCTTCGAACTGATGTCGGGAGTGGCGGAGTCTCTTGCCGGGCGGGCCGCGGTATTGTCTCTGGGTGGCCTGAGCTACGCCGAAATCCTCCGTGCCCGACCTGAAACGACGGTCGAACAGGCGATGTTGCGGGGCGGGTTTCCCGAACTCTACGAAAAACCGGAAATCGATGCCCGCGGATTTTTCCAATCCTACGTCGCCACCTATCTGGAGAGGGATCTGCGCAGCCAGTTGCAGGTTGGGAATCTGCGGGACTTCGAGCGATTTCTGCGTGCCGCCGCCCTGCGCACCTCACAGCTCCTCAATCGTGCGGATATGGCGCGCGACGTCGGGATCAGCCCGTCAACCGCAGGTCAGTGGCTCTCGGCCCTCGAACGTTCCGGTATTCTCTCGCTTTTGGAACCCTGGTTTTCCAACCGCACCAAGTCGCTGGTCAAATCGCCGAAACTCCATTTCCAGGACTCCGGCCTGTGCGCCTTCCTGATGGGCATGAATTCGGTGTCCGATCTTCACGATTCGCCACTGGTTGGCGGCCTTTGGGAAACGATGGTGTTTACGGAAATCCACCGGCTGCTCGCCGTGGAGATCGGCAGTTGGCAGCTTGCGTTCTGGCGGGACCGGACCAAGGAGGCGGATTTCCTGCTGCACCGCGCCGGACACATCATGCTGGCCGATGCCAAGTGGACCCAGCACCCGTCCGGAACAGGGCGGCTCGAACGGATCCGCGCCGAATTCGAGCCAGCTCCGCCGGTGGCGATTCTCTGCCGTTGTGAAAACCCCTATCCACTGGGCAACGATGCCACCGCCCTTCCACTGGCCTCGGTGGGTTCCATTCTGGTTTGATCTGATCCATACACACAGGAGATGCTCTGACAAATTGGTTGTGGGGCGCTTTTGTCTGCCACGTGGACGTTGTAGGTCGTGGTGGCCTGCGAGCCGCCGCTTTCTCCTCCGGATGCCTGGGTCTTATGCCTCATGCTCATGGCATATTGCTCTGTGATCCAGGGGCCACCCGCGTTCCAGCCGTCCCATTCGCAATCGTCAGGCTGCTGTTCGTCGCCGATCAGGCGGTTGACCCGCAGGTTGGTGACCTCGACTTCGAGCGTGCTGGCTCCGGCTTGCCGCGCCCAAAAAGTCGGATTTGTACATGAAAAACCGCCCGTCACTTCATTTCCATTCGCGCCAACGTCGTGCAGGCTTGCATCGTTGACGCAACGACGCCGGCCGGCACCATCGCAGCCCCGCACACTGGCAGAGAGCCGGACCATCCACCAAACGACAACCACAACATGAACCCAATCTTCATGGGCAGAAGCCTCGCAGCAGCAGCAACCCTGCTTGCCGACGTCATCATCGCCACCAATGCCAGCACGTTCGACTGGAAGCCGCTGATGACGGTCGCCGAGGTGAAACGCGACGCGCAGGGCAAGCTGCTGCCAAAGCCATGATCTGGTCAGCAGGTCAAACATCACCATGATTGGTTTGATGCTGAACTCTAGCATAATCTTCACTATTGGGTTTTGTTAGAGACTCTGGTTGACTTACAATCCGTGTTTGGCCCGCAGTTTTTCGTAGCGGGCTCCGCTTCTGGTCGCCAACTTGCCGCGCCCGGCCCACCGGGATGAGAAGGACGGCAGACCTTGGCCGCGCACCGGTTGGCTTTCGATGGCTTGCTGCAGAAGCTCGGCAACGAGGCCGGAAAAGGTGGTGCCCCGCCGCTTGGCGGCCTGTTTGGCCCGGTGGTGGATCGCCGGATCCAACGTCATGGTGATGCGTTCTTTCACTATGC
>JALRFY010000033.1 GCA_023253625.1 Akkermansiaceae bacterium
TCGCGGATGTTGTGCTGCATGTGGCCGATGATGACGTTCTGCCAATCCGCGACATAGAGCGCGCCGTCGGAGCCGAACTTGGCGTCCGTGGGGCGGAAGTTCTTGTCTTCGCTGCGGAAGAAATCGGGGGTGGGCTCGCCCCAGATTTCGCCTTGTTTAAAGGTCTGGTTGCCGGAGGTGTGGCCGTCGCGTTTCAGCTCGTAGCGTTTGATGCCGAGGTAGCCGATGGTGTTGCAGACCAGGAAATCCTGTTGGATATCGTCCGGGAAATTCGCGCTGGAGATGATACCGTTGGCGGGGACGGGGCGCACTTCCTTGTTCAGCACAGGGAACATCTTGAATCCGTTTCCGTCCGGGCGCACCTGAAAGGCTCGGCCGCCGGTGCCGTCGGAAGCGAAGAGGTAGCCCCAGCGGTCGAAGCTGGTGCCGTGCGGGTTCGGGCTGTTGCCCGCGATCATCTGGATCGTGTGGCGTTTCGGATCGAAGCGATACATCGCCGAGGCGGTGGAGTTGAGCGACGGCCCCCATGGGTGTTCGTAATTGTGCTGGAGGAAAATTCCGCTCTGCCAGTAAAGCCCGCCGTCCGGGCCGATGATGAAATTGTTCGCCGCGTGGTGGGTGTCGGCGGAGCCGGTGGCCTGCAGCAGGACGATGCGGACATCGGCGACGTCATCGCCATCGGTGTCCTTGAGGAAAAGAATGTCCGGCTGCGAGCAGACGATCACGCCGCCGCCCCAGAACGCGAAGGCGAGCGGGTTGTGGACTTTCGCGAACTCAATGGCCTTGTCGGCCACGCCGTCGCGGTTTTCGTCCGGCAGGATCAACAGGCTGTCGTTCATTTCCTTGAGCGGCTCCCATTTCGGATAGGTGGCCCAGCAGGCGGCCCAGAGGCGGCCTTTGGCATCGACCTGCATTTGCACGGGGTTGGCGAGGGCGGGGAACATTGCCTCATCGGCGAAAAGGTTCACCGCGAAGCCTTCCGGGACTTTGATTTTCGCGAGGCTTTCCTTGCCGCTGAGGTATTCGGTGCTGCCCTCCTTCTGAGCGCTGGAGCTTTTGCTGCCGCCGCCGACGTTGGAGATCACCGGGATGGGCTTCGGCACGTTCGAGTCATCGACCTTGTGGTCTTGGCCTTGGGCGACGGCGTGGATTTTTTTGTCACGGTTGGCGGTCATCACATCGAGCATGGACATCTCGTGCTGGAGCACCTCGGCATTGGTCTGGCCTTTGACGAATTTAAGTCCGGAGCGTCCGCCCCAGATGTCGTTTTCATCGGTGGCACGAAAGCGGTTGTGCCAGTGCCAGTCCTTGTCCATGACCGCCTGACGCAGCGGTTCCATGGCGGGCGTGGAGGAAACGGGTTTCCCGGCAATCGCCGTGGCGATCACCTCGCCGATCCGGCGGTTGCCTTCGGGAAACGGATGCACGCCGTTGATCGTGAGCGGGGAATCAGCCTTTGAATAAAGCGCCTGCGTGGTGGTGAAAAGATCGACGAAGGCGACGTCCTTCTCTGCCGCGACCTGTTTGATGGCCTCGGCGTAGAGGGCGAGGTTCGCGTTGTTCTGGCTGCCGTCCGGCATCAGCGGATCGCCCAGGTCTTCGTGGGCGATGGGAGAGAAAAGAACGATGCGCGACGCCGACTCGCCGTTGAATTTGGCGGCTCGGTATTTGTCGATCATCGCGGCGAGGTCGCCCTTGAATTTCGGCAACGCCGCCGCTCCGCCGAAGGATTCGTTATAGCCGAAGAAGGCGAAAACCACGTCCGCCTTGCTGTGGGCAAGCATGGTTTCCACCGAAGGCACACCCTTGCTGCGGGGGCGGGAGGTGACGGTGTCGCCGGAGACCGCCAGGTTGCGGAAAGTGATGTTTTTTCCGGCCAGCTGGCTTTGGAGCAGCGTTTCCACCCAGCCGTCGTGCTGCATGCGGTCGGCGAGGGCGTTGCCGATGAGGCAGACGGTGTCATCCTGCTGGAGCGGGAGTTGGGCGGACAAGGGTCCGGCTGCGCATAGGCTCAGCGCCATGAGCAAATTTCGCAGCGGCCTGGTTTGGATGATACGGGACATGACGGGTTCAGTGGTTCGGGTTGGGGTTTTTACGAGGGATCCATGTTTGGCTCCCAGCAGCCCAAATTCATGTAAATCCAAGCCCGGTTACCTTGGAAACATTGCGGACTTTTCATGGGGTCGATATTTCCCTGCGGGTAAAGGGTCTTGGGGCAAATGGATGATGATGGATTGGGAACACGATTTCATTCCACGCGCCTGAGAGTCAACAACCGGAACTCCATGACCTGGCTACCGGGTATTTCCAGCGCCCTCAGGGTGAGGGTGCCCGCGCCTTTTTCGAGGTTGATCGCTCCGAGTATTTGAGGGCGGAAGTCTTTGGCGTAACTTTCCGTCCGCCGCACACGCTCATCCTCGAGCCCGCGCACTGGCGGATCATGCGCTTCGGTGATTTTTCCGGTGAGTCGCGCCTTGCCTATGGAGAGTTCGAAGGTGGAGCCGACATCGCCCGCCGTAAATGGGGCCAGGCCTCGCGTGTTCACATTTGGATATCTTTTCATGCTTCATCGAGTGAGCTTGCCAGCTTCTTGATGCCGCACAGCCGGGAGAATGCCGGCGCGCTGAGGCTGCTGGATTCAAACGCCGCGACCACCTCCCGCATGTATTGCGTGGAATGCGGGTCAGCCGGATTCAGCGCAGCGAGGCGGCGATGTCGTCGGCGAGGCGCGAGAGCAGTCGCGATTGGGCGGCGACGAGCGGCTGGTAGCCGTCGGCGGCGAGCGGTTCGCGGGCGGTGAAGGTGCGGGAGGCGACGATGCGGCGCTCGGGCAGGGCATAGGCGCGCCAGCCGGCCTCGATCACGGCATGGCCGTCGGCGGCGCCGTGGAATTGGCGGATGTCGAGGGTGACTTGGTAGCGCAGGCCGTCGTCGCCGCGCCATGGATAGGTGAGGATGCTGCCGGTATTGAGGCGGCGGCCGAGGTTGGTGGCGGTGACGCGGGCGATGGATGCGGAGAGATCGCCGGCCCAGCGGTGGCTTTCGGCGATGCCGAGTTGGTTTTCCGCCTGGACGATCACGAGGTTCGGTCGGTCGATATATTCGGCCAGAGCCACGGGGCCCACGCCGATGCCTGGGCCGCCACCGGATGGGGCTGGGCCGTCGCTGCCGAGCACATAGAAGGATCTGGCTCCGGTGCCGCAAGCGGCGAGCAGGAGGCAGGCGAGCAGGAAAAATGGAAATCGGATCATGGCGTGGGATCAGCGCGGGGCTTTGGGCAGCGGGTTGCCAGTGGAATCGCGGCCGAAGAGCAGCGAGTTCGGCTTTTCCTCGATGGTGGTGGTGGCCGCCTTGATCGAGCGGAGCGAGGCGCGCAATTCGTCGAGTGTGCGCAGCAGGTCACCTTGCACGGCACCGTCCGGGCCGAGGCTGGCGACGGATTTCCGGAGTTCGGCGATGGATTCGCGGAGGTCGGCTGGCAGTTCGCGGAACTCGGGGTTTTCCAGCGTCCCGCGGGCGGCGGCGGCGGCGGCTTCGAGTTCGTCGAGTGTCGAGCGGGCTTCGGCGATGGTGGTTTTGGCTTCGGCGGCGGCGGCGGCAATGTCGCCCACGGCTTGGTCGAGTGGCAGGGCGTTGAGTTTGTCGAGGATGGAGCTGAGCTTTGCTTCCCATTGGAGGAATCCGGATGAGACCGTGGGGAAAACCAGATGTTCGCCATAGCGCCCGATTGTCTCCGGCGTGGCATCCGGGTAATAATCGAGATCCACAAACAATGCTCCGGTGATCAGGTTGCCGGTGCGCAGCGCGGCACGCAGGCCTTTGGTCACCTCATCCTGTAAAAACTCGGAGTCCGGCTTGGTCATGGCTTTGGCGGTTTCCGGGCGAACGAGTGCGGGGTCCAGCTCGATGAGCACGGGAATCCGCGGGTCCGCCGCGCCCATCACCAGATCGAAGGAAATTTGCGCCACCCGGCCGATGGTGATGCCGCGGAATTCGACCGGAGCTGTCTGGCTTAGTCCGCGCACCGACTGATCGAAGAGCAGCAGGAAGCGCAGCGTGGGGTTGAAGGCGGATTTGCGCGCGGCATCCTCATTTTCAAAGAGCGTGAAACTGCTGCCGTCGACCACTGGCTTGGCCATGTGTTCCGGCCCTAGCAGACCGAACGAAACACCGCCGGAGATCATCGCCTGCAGGGACGGGGTGCGCAGGCTGATGCCGTCGGCACCTGCTGTGATGTCGATTCCGCTTGAGATCCAGAAGCGGGCGCGGTCGGTGACCAGGTGGCTGAATTCCTCGCTGATGAAGGCATCGTAAGTGACGAGTGAGCCGTCTGCGGAGAGCTGGCGGCCTTCGATGCGGCCGACCTCGATGCCGCGGCAGTAAACCGGAGCGCCGACGATGATCGAGCCGGCTTTTTCCGCGGTGAGCACGAGCCGGCGGCCGGGCACGCTGCTGCTGGTGGTGGGCGGGATTTCCTCCCCTGTGAAGCGATTTTCACGCGGGGCGTTTTCCGGCCCCGGATCCATCTCGATGTAAGCCCCCGTGATGAGCGTGCCCACGCCGGACAGCTCGGAGGCGGTGATGCGCGGCTTGACCACCCAGAACCGCGAACCGCGCCGCAGGAGGTCGGTGTAGGCATCGTCGAGTTCCAGATGGATGGTGACTGATTTCAGGTCTTCAGCGAGTTTGACGTCGCGCACGAAGCCGACGCGCACCGAGCGGCAGCGGACCTCGGTTTTGCCGGCGGAAATGCCATCGGCCGTCTCGAAGCGCACGTCCGCCACCGGTCCCTGCGCGGCGAAATTCCGGTAAAGCAGCCAGCCCCCGAGCAGCAGCGCGACGAGCGGGACCACCCAGACGATGTTCCAGCGCTGCGCCTTGCGCACCATGGGCGCGGCGACGGATGGTGGATGCTTCTCGCTCAAGATGGTGATGATTCGTGGGTGGTGGCGGGTGCTTCGGCGTCTTCGTCGAGCCTGTCCCAAAGCAAACGGGGTTCGAAACGCATGGCCGCGAGCATGGTAAGCACGACCACGCCGGCGAATGCAAGCGCTCCCGGGCCGGGTTTTACGGTCACGTAATTGCCGAGTTGCAGGACGGAGACGAGGATGCCGACCACGAAGATATCGATCATCGACCAGCGCCCCAGCAACTCGGTGATCCAGTAAACGCGGCCGAGTTTTTCCGGCGATGGATGCATCTTGCCGGTGGCCGCCAGACAGAGCCAGGATAGTGCGGCGATTTTCAGCAAGGGAATCAGGATCGAGGCGGCGAAAATGACCAGGGCGATCGGATACGCGCCGCTTTGCCAGAATGTCAGCATGCCGCCGACGATTGTATTGTCGATTACCACGCCCAGCTCGGTGGTGCGCAGCACCGGCAGGATGTGCGACGGGATGTAAAGCGCCGCCGCCGCCAGCATCAGCGCCACGGTGCCCTCGATGCTGGCCGGCTTGCGCAGGTGCAGGCGCGAGCCGCAGCGAGGGCAGTCCTCCAGTTTCACCGGCGAGACTTTTCCGCAACTGTGGCAGGCGGCGAGGCCCCGGTCGGCGGCTTTGACAAAATGCCCGCTCATGACCGCGCCACCTCCAGGCGGTCCCATAGTTCGTCGCGGTCGATGCCTGCCACCGCACCCGCCATGCACAGCATCACTCCGGCGAACGACCAGAAGCCGATGCCGAACCCGACCTCCGCCACCTTGGCGAGCTTCAGCAAGCTCACGATCACTCCCAGCAGGAACACCTCCACCATGTTCCAAGGCTCGCTGCGGGACATCCACTTCGCGGTGAATTCCGCGCCCGGCGCGGCACGCCCGAACATCAGCGGCAGGCACACATAGATCATGCCGCCGGCCAGCACGACCGGCGTCACCATCGTGAAGAGAATCACCGACAAGCCGAGGATCGGCGCATTTTCATCAATCAACGCGGTGGCTGCGCCCGCCAGTGTGAGTTCGCGCCGCATCGCCGCCGCGTCCATGGTCAGGAATGGAAATACATGGCCCAATGCCATCAGTAAAAGGGCCGCAAGCGAAAATGCCGTGGCGCGGGCCAGCGAGGCCGGACGGTTTTGATAGATCACCGCGCCGCAGCGGGTGCAACGCGCCGCCATGTCTTCCTCCAGCGGCGCGAATTCATGCAGCGTGTCGCAGAAATGGCACGCGGAATAACGCGTCCCGCCGCGCGGCCGCGGCCATGGCAACATCGCCCGCCAGGTCCTGGAAAATCCCTTGATCATGCCACCGGCGCCGCCACCACGCGTTGTTCCAACTTGCCGAGCCCCTCGACGCAGCACTCGACGAAATCACCCGCCTGCAGCCATTGCGGCGGTTCCATGCCCATCGCCACCCCGCCGGGCGTGCCGGTGGCGATCACGTCGCCGGGCAGCAGCGTCATGAAGCGGCTGATATAACTCACCAGCTGCCTCACGGAAAACATCATGTCGCCCGTCCAACTGCTCTGCCTCAACTCGCCATTCACCCGGCAGCAGAGCCGCAGCTTCTGGGGATCGGCGATTTCATCGGCGGTCGTCAGCCACGGACCCATCGGCGCGAAGCTGTCCGCACTCTTGCCCTTGGTCCATTGACCGCCCATTTCCTTCTGAAAGGCGCGTTCGGAAAAATCGCAGAACGTCGCATAGCCCGCCACATGATCGAGCGCCTCGGATTCGTCCACATAAGAGGCGGTGCGGCCGATCACCATCGCCAGCTCCACCTCGTAATCGAGCTTCATCGAACCGCGCGGCATCAGCACATTGTCGAAGGGGCCGCTCCACGCGCTGGTCGCCTTCATGAAGAGCGTTGGCTCCGTGGGAATGCCTTCGCCCAGCTCCTTGGCGTGATCGAGGTAGTTTTTTCCCACGCAAACGATCTTTGATGGTCGGCCCACCGGCGGGCCGAGGCGTTGGCGTGGATCCACCTCGACGCCGCCCGGGCAGCCGTCCGCCACCCATTCGGCCAGTGCATGCAGACCACCGCTGGCGAAAAAACCCTCATCGTAATCATGAAACCCGCCGCTCGCATCGATGCGGCGGCCGTCGTCCAACAACACGCCGGGTTCCTCGCGGCCGGCCTCGCCGAAACGGATCAGTTTCATGCATTATGGATAGCGTATTTTTACGCCCTTGCACAGCGCGGATATCGGGTCATTCGCACGCCAGGAGGGAATGCCGTAGTCGGCGCGGCGGTTCTGTCTTGGCCCGCAGCGGGTGACTGGCAGAGTCTTCGCATGGTCACCGCACAATCCTCCGCCCTGCACGGCACCCGTCTGGTTTTCCGCGAGACCGGCCAACCCGCCGCTGTGCTCGAAGTCGAAAGCTTCACTCCGCGCGTGCCGGAGCATGGCGAAGTGCTCGTCCGTATTCTCGCCGCGCCCGTCAACCCGGCCGACCTCAATACGGTGGAGGGCACCTACGGCGTGAAACTCGAACTGCCCGCCACGCCCGGCATCGAAGGCTGCGGCGAGGTGCTCGCCAGCCGGGACGATGGCATCGCACCGGGCGACCGCGTGATTTTCCTGCGTCGTGCCGACACCTGGGCCACCCACAGCACCGTGCCCGCGGCCTCGCTTTTCAAACTGCCGCCGGGCATCGACCCACAACAGGCGGCCTTGCTCAAGGTGAACCCGGCCACCGCATGGCAGTTGCTGCACGGCTTCGAACGCCTGCATCCCGGCGATTGCATCGTTCAGAACGCCGGCAACTCGGCGGTCGGGCGCTGCGTCATCCAGATCGCCCGCGACCTCGGCATCCGCACCATTTCGTTCGTGCGGCGGCCGGAACTCATCGGCGAACTGCTCGCGCTCGGAGGATCGGAAATCTTCTTGGACAACCACGATGGCCTGGCCGCGGCCAAATCCGCGCTCGGCGGCGCGAAGGCGGCGCTCGCCTTCAATGCGGTGGGCGGCGACAGCGCGCTGCGGCTGATGAAATTGCTGCGCGAGGGCGGCACGCACGTCACCTACGGCGCGATGGGCCGCAAACCGGTGACGATTCCCAACGGCCTGCTCATTTTCCGTGACATCCGGGTGCGCGGCCTGTGGGTCACCCGCTGGGTGGAAAACGCGCCAGACGAGGAAGTCCGCGGCGTCTATCGCGAACTGGCCGCGCGCATCGCCGCCGGGAAACTTTCGCAGCCGGTGGACTCGACCCACGCCTTGGGCGATTTCCTCGCGGCTCTGGAGCGTTTGGAATCCGCCGGACGCGCGGGAAAAGTGCTCCTCGTTCCCTGAACCGCTTGGACGGTGCGCTTGACCGTGTGCGCGGCCGGATTCCATGCTCCGCGCCATGCGCATCCTCACCGGCCTCCAACCCAGTGGCAAACTCCACGTCGGCAATTACTTCGGCGCGATGGAACCCGCCGTGCGCCTGCAGGAACAAGGGGAGGCGTTTTATTTCATCGCGGACTACCACGCGATGACCACCATGCAGGATCCCGCCGCATTGCGTGAAAACGTCCGCGAGCTGGCCATTGATTTCCTCGCCTGCGGCCTCGATCCCAAGCGCGCGGTGTTCTTCCGCCAGAGCGCCGTGCCGGAGGTCAATGAACTCGCGTGGATCCTCTCGACGGTCTGCCCGATGAGCCTGCTCTCGAAGTGCCATTCGTATAAGGACAAAATCGCCCAGGGCATCGCTCCGAACCACGGGCTCTTCGCCTATCCGGTGCTGATGGCTGCCGACATCCTGCTCTACGATTCCAACCAGGTGCCGGTGGGCAAGGACCAGAAACAACACCTCGAAGTGACCCGCGACCTGGCGGTGAAACTCAACGACGTCTACGGTGAGGGAACCGTCATCCTGCCCGAGCCGATCATCCGCGAAGACACCGCGGTCGTGATCGGCCTCGACGGCCGCAAGATGAGCAAGAGTTATCACAACACCCTGCCGATCTTCGGCGACGAGAAACCGCTGCGCAAAACCCTCATGCGCATCGTCACCGATTCCACGCCGGTCGAGGAACCGAAGCCAGTGGAAAACTCGACGATCCTCGCGTTGTTCAAGCTCTTCGCCTCCGACGCGGATTATCAAACGTTGCTCGCCGACCACCAGCGCGGCGGCACCGGCTACGGCGATTTCAAGAAACGTCTCGCCGATGCCTACTGGGATTTCTTTGCGCCGATGCGCGCCCGCCGGGCGGAGATCCTCGCAGATCCAGGCTACGTGGACCAGGTGCTCGCCGGCGGCGCGGCCCGCGCGCGCGAGGAGGCGGCGAAAGTGCTCGGCCGCGTGCGCCGCGCGGTCGGACTGATATGACAAACACCGGAATGCCATGAAGAAACGCGTGCTGTGCCTGTTGGTGGATGGATTCGAGGAAATCGAGTTCGTGACTCCGGTGGATCTGCTGCGCCGCGCGGGAGTGGAGGTGGTGGTGGCCGCGATCCATGGCGACGGGGCCACCGGCCGCAGTGGGATCCGGGTGATGGCGGATGTGGCCCTAACAAACCATGGCGCGCATGACTTCGACCTTTTGCTGATTCCCGGCGGGCCCGGGGTGGGGGACTTGCGGCGCGACGGACGGGCTGCCGCGCTGGCGCGCGATTTTTCCGCCGCTGGCAAAATCGTGGCCGCGATCTGCGCCGCGCCGCTTGTCCTGCACGACGCCGGCCTGCTCGCCGGGCGTCGTTTCACCGCGCACTGCTCGATGGTCGATCAACTCCCCGATTCACTCGGTGAACGTGTGGTGGAGGACGGCAGCCTGATCACCTCGCGCGGTGCTGGCACCGCCATCGATTTCGGCCTGGCACTCGTCGCCCGTCTCACAGACGAGGCGACCGCCGGAAAAATTGCGGCCGACATCATGGCCTGAGCGGCGGTTTCAGAAATCAAAGGTCGCCTGCGGTCCGGCCGGCTGGGTTTCCTCCAATTCGACTCCCTCGCGCAGTCCCGCAGCGGCGAAGCGGATG
>JALRFY010000088.1 GCA_023253625.1 Akkermansiaceae bacterium
CAAGGCGCACGCCCGGGTCATCCGCGGAGGGGTTCCGGTCTTCGACGGCCGGATGTCCACGCTCCGCCGCTTCCAGGAGGAAGTCGAGGAGGTGCGCCAGAACTTCGAGTGCGGCATTCGCCTCGGCGAGTTCAATGAATACCAGGAAGGCGACATCATCGAGTGCTACAAACTCGAAAAAGTCCCGCAGACGCTCTAAGAGTTTGTCAGTTTTCAGTGTTCAGTTTTCAGGTTGGAATTCCGAATGCTGAGCTCCGCTCTTTCCTGAAAACTGAAAACTGAAAACTAGGAACTTCTTCCGCAATGTCCCGCCGCACCGATCGCATCAACGAGCTGCTCCGCCGCGAAATCGGCAACATCCTTCAAAAAGATTTCGAGTGGCACGGGAAACTGGTGACCGTTGGCGCAGTGGAGGTCACCCAGGATCTGAAGGAGGGCAAGGTTTGGGTCGGTGTGCTCGGTGGCGACCCCGCGCCGGTGATTGAAAAGCTCAACCGCGAGCACGGCGCGATCCAAGCCAAGGTGATGAGGCGCGTGGTGCTGAAGTCCACCCCTGTGCTGCATTTCCGCCACGATTCCTCAGCCGTCCGCGGTGTGGATCTGGTCAACCTGCTCGACGAAGTGGACAAAATGCCGAAGGCCGCCGATACCGAAGAGGAGTCGCAGTGACGGTTTGACCACGTCTTCACCATGTGAACTGGCGCAGCGTCGATTTCAAGTCCTCCGGCCAATCCAGCGCCTCGATCGTTGCAGGATCGCTCCAGGCGGGATGGTTCGTGGTGAGCTCCTCGAAGATGGCGTCGGCCTCGAAGACATCGCCGTTTCTTGCCGCGGTGATCGCCAGCAGCACGGTGGCGCGCTCGGTTTCCTCCGCCGCATAGCCCGCCTGTTTGCCAGCCAACAGAAACCGATAGGCATGCTTGTCCTGGCCGCTCAGCAAGGCGATCCAGCCGGCGCGCAGCGCGTAATGGGCATCCCCGGGGAACCGGCGGATGCCGGCAAGCAGGATCTCCATGGCCTGGTCGGAATTGAAGGTTTCGAAGGCGCTGTAGGCCGCCTCGCTGTAATCCTCCGCCATATGACCGTCCCCCGGTTGGTCGCTGATCAGTTCGATCCATCGCTGGTGGGCGGCCTCATGGTCGCCCGCGGCCGCATGTGCCCGGGCCATGATGCGAAGTGCCGCCGCCGGGTCTGCCCCGAAATTGTAGGCAATGGTCGCCAGCACCAGCGTGCGCGCCGAATCATCCGTGAATGCGGCAAGGCTTTTCGCCGCTTCCAGGCAGAAAGCCGCCAACCGCGGCCGCCCGAGCGCCTGTGCGGTCTGCGGGTCGGTCAGACGATTGAACAAAGCCTCGCACTGAGCGGGGGTGGCATTTTCCGGCAACCTCAATGTGAGCAGTTCACCCTTCACGTCATCGTGGAAAGCATCCAGGAAAGGGCCGAAATCCGGTCGCTCCCAGCCGCTCCAATCCTGTGTGAGACGCAGCCGCGTGTAATCGGGGAACGGCTCCGGCCAGCGAGCAATGGCCTCCATTTTCCGACCTTCCAGCCAGGCGATACGGGATTCCGCCAGCGCACGCAGCAGTGGCGGCATGTCGTCGCCATTGGCCAGGCAATCCGCGATTTCCCCGGGACTCGCTGATTCGAAGGCCGCAGCCAGTGCCGTGGCCTTCGGATCGGCAGGTTCAAGGCGCAGGGTCAATGGCCGAAGCAGCTCCTCGTCGGCCACACGCGGCGTGATGGCGCGCAGTGAATCCAGAGTCCCGGAAAAATCCAACCCCGGAAACATCCCTGCAAGTGCCACAGGATCACAATCCCGCGCCGCCGCCAGCCGCGCGCCCGCATCCAGCGCCCCATCAGTCCTGCGGTTTTCATCGTATTCAATCCCGCACAAGGCGGCGGCCAGATTGACAAGTGCATCCACTGCCGCCTCATTCGCCACGATGGCCTGTGCTGGCTCACGCGCATCCGGCAGCGGCAACAACTGGAAGCGGACGAGGCTGCCATCAACGCAGCCGGCGAAAACCGCCCCCGGCGCGCGCGCCACCGCGTGAACCGCCGCAGGGGCATGGATCGGTGCGATCGTTTCGCTACGGAAAAACAAGGTGTCGTTCCGCACGATCCATGGTGCACTCTCCTCATCCCGCATCAGTCCGCGCCAGATTCCGGGCTGGCGGCTCCATGGGAAACGCCACATGAATTCGCCCATCAATTCCCCCACCCCATGCTCTGCATCTTCCGGCAGGCATTTCAAGACGGGTGACTCCAGCGGACCGCGATCCAAGGAGCCCAGCCAAGATCGACCAGCGGCGGAATACTGCGCGTGAGCCAAATGCATCGGCGCCTCCGGGAGCTCGATCACCGGTGCATCCACCGGTGAGACCGGAATCGTCATGACCACGCCATTGCCGTGCAAAACCCGCAGTTGCCGGCGATCCAACGTCGCGGCCAAAGGCCGTGACAGCTCGCTTTCCGCCTCCGGCTCGTATCGACGCAGGACTTGCCCGGTTTGCGCATCGCGCAGCAGCCACACCAGCCGCCCGCCTTCAGCCGCAGGATGGGCGAACAACAAACCGTCCGGCGAAAAAACGATCACCGATTCCGGCGTCACGGTTTGCGGCAAACCACCAAGGTCCGCCGCCGGCTTGAGCGTGGTCGCGTCCAAGAGCAGCAGCACGCCCGCGCGCTCGACCACCAGCCTCTCGCCGCGAGGGCACGGAATCATCGATCGCGGCACGGTATCGACCACCGGAAACAACACCGCATCCAACGAAAGCTCCGCCAGTTTCCACCGCGCCACCGTGCCATGTTCACCCCCCATGCCCACCCACAAATCCCCATCGCTCCCGGCCACCAGCCGCTCGACAGGCAGCGGATGGCGGATCGCCAGGTCCGGGAAATGCCATACCGTCCGGCCGAGAATCTCCTCCGCCATGGCACGCGCCACCTCCGCCCGTGGATCCGCCCGCAGCGCCATCACCAAGTGCGCCAGCGCTTCGGCAGGACGCCCCTGCTCGCCCCGGATGCGGGCGGCTTGCATCCATGCACCTGCCAGTCTCTCCGCCATCGGCGGCCGCTGGCCCGAAACATCAACCCGCAACGGCGGAGGAAGGCCACCGCGCGGATCAGGGGGGCGGAAAACCCGGAAAAATCCCCAACCCAGCAACATGGCCAGAGCCACACCGAGGCACCACCATGGTGCCGCAAAGCACCAGCGGAGCCGCATGCGATGATTCCATACTGCGGACTTCAGTTTCTGGAGGTGGCGGGTGGCGTCCATGCCGCATGGCTCATTCTATTAGAAACCACTCTTCTGCAACAAGGTCCGGAGCTGCGCCTGGAATTCCATGATGTCCGCTTCGCTGGGCCGGTATCCGGCGGTGTCCGGATCCAAACCCGGACGGCCCATTTGATCGAGCATCCAGACCGCTGTTTCGCCATCGCTGAAGGTCACCCTGCCGCTGACGAGCGCACCGGGCAGCGTGAGCGAATCGAGCATCACGCTCACCTTGCCGGCCGGCACCGCCTGCCCGGCATCCGCACCGGTGATGGAATCTGTTTTCGCCGCATCCTTGACCTCGCCGATCAATTCGATGCCGAGGTCGAGAACCAGAAAACGCGTGTCCATGTAAGTGATGGATAGCCCGAACTGATCTTTCAAGTGGCGTTGGATATCCGACATCGTTCCCCCGCGCGCGGCGACTTGCTTGAGGGAATCCACTTGCTCTGGTGTCAATTTGCTGGCGCTGAACATGCCGTCGTTATCGTCCGGAAAACCCGCCATGCCAAGCCCCAAGGCGAGGCATGGCGCAACAGCGGCCGTTCGGTTTCAGGCTCGCCAGCCGGCCGGGCTCAGGCAAATCTGTGACACCCGCCATGCAGCAAGCCATTGCCCCGGTTTCCGTTTACCGCCTGCGCTTCATCGACATGGCGCGCGCCTGCGCCATCCTGCTCATGCTGGAAGGCCACTTCGTGGACGTGACCCTGGCTGGAGACTGGCGCGTGGCGGGAAATCCGATCCATGACGCCTGGCAGCACCTGCGCGGGCTGGCGGCACCGATGTTTTTCACGGTCACCGGCCTAATTTTCTCATACCTGCTCAGCGGTGCCATCGAGCCGTCGTTTTTCCGGATCAAGCGCGTGCGTCGCGGCCTGCTGCGCGCCGCAGAGCTGCTCTTCTGGGGGTATCTGCTGCAAGTGAATGCCAGCCGCCTGCCGGAATACCTCCGCGGCGAGGCCGATTCATGGGTGGGCGCGTTCCATGTGCTGCAATGCATCGCGGTGGGCTTGCTGCTCATGATCGCGGTTCACGGCCTTGCCCGCCGTGCAGGGCGGCGTGCGCTCGCCGGGATCTATCTGGTTTCCGGTTTCTCCATCTTCAGTGCGTCCATCCTGCTCGCCAACCACACCGGATACGTGCCGGCCGAGGCCCCCGCATGGCTTCAGAACCCGCTCAAGGGCCCGCGCAGCTCGTTTCCCGTGGCACCCTGGCTCGGATTCACGCTCTACGGAGCGGCCATCGGCGTGTTGCTACGCAAGCCGCCCACCGCAGCATCCGCCGTCCCCTCCTGCCTTCCTTTCTTCATCGCCGGACTGTTGCTCAAGACATTCGGCTGGTCGTTCGATGAAATCTTCGGTCGCAGCTTGCTTGATCTCGCCGGCCACGGAGGAGCCAGCAAGTCCCTCCCCGCCGCTTTCCACGGCCGGATCGGCGAGACACTCGTGGTGCTCGGCCTGCTGGTTTGGATCGAAAACCGTTTCCGCCCAAACCTCGGCTGGCTCCAAAGCATCGGCCGCAACACGTTTCCCATCTACGTGGGACACGTCATCGTCCTCTACGGCGGCATCTTCGGCATAGGTCTCAACGATCTCTTACGTCGCTCGCTCAACCCATGGCAAGCCGCCGCCGGTGCACTGTTTTTCTGTGCCGCCTTCGGTTTCGCCGCCCAATGGACCGAACCCCTCGCCCTCCGCTGGAAATTCTGGCGCATGTCCCGACGCCAGCGACGCATATCCCACACCCAAGTCCGGGACAATCATTCTTGATCCGGCACACCATCCGGCCTTGCCTTGCGCGTTGAAAAAATCATGAAACGATTGCCACACATCCTCATCACGCTCGCCGGTTTCTGCCTGCCACTCGTAGCCGCTCCCAAACCGAACATCGTGGTGATTTTCTGTGACGATCTCGGCTACGGCGATCTGGGTTGCTACGGCCACCCCACCATCCGCACGCCAAACCTCGACCGCATGGCACAAGAGGGCCAGCGATGGACCAGCTTCTACGTCGGTGCCAGCGTCTGCACACCGAGCCGCGCCGCCCTGCTCACGGGACGGCTGCCGATCCGCAATGGCATGATGTCGGCCAAAAGAAGAGTGCTTTTCCCGGATTCCGCAGGAGGGCTGCCAGCATCGGAAATCACCATCCCCGAACTGCTCAAGACGGCCGGCTACGCCACGGGCATGATCGGCAAGTGGCACCTCGGCCACCTGCCGCGGCACCTGCCCACCAAACACGGCTTCGATTCCTACTGGGGCATCCCCTACTCCAACGAC
>JALRFY010000163.1 GCA_023253625.1 Akkermansiaceae bacterium
TAGTCGACCGCCACATCCGACGGTACGCCCTCCCAGTAAGGGAGCAGGTGAACGGCTATGTAGTCGACGTGGCGCGCGAGTTCGGGGTAGCGCATCCAGATGTGCCACGGCTCGGCCGTGGACACCGGCACCCGCAGCGCGCGACGCATCTCGCGCAGGTACCCGACCAGCCGATCCATGCCGACCGAGCCGTGCAGCAGCGTCTCGTTGCCGACGATCACGCGTTCGATGCCGGGATGGGTGCGGACCGCCTCCACCAGTGCGTCGAGCTCCTTGCGATCGTTGTCCGCGCGCCCGTCGAGCCACGCACCGGCCGTCACCTTCAGCCCGTGCTCCGCCGCGATCGCCGGCAGCTCGGGAAGCTCGCTCGCGCTGTACGTCCGGATGCGGCGAGTCAGGCCGCCGAGCAGGAGCATTAGCCAGATTCCCTCGCCGGAACCGGATTTTTTGTCGCTGTCGGACGATGAGGACGAGGGGCCGTAGGCGGAGGGGCCCGAGGAGCGGGATTCGGAGACGAAACGGAAGACCATGTAGCCGGTCTGGGCCAATCCGACGAGGCCGAAGACCAGGCCGATGAGGCGGATATTGAGGCGCATGTCGCCGTTGAGGATGTGGCTGAACTCATGGGCCACCACTCCCTGCAGCTCGGCGCGGTCGAGCCGCTCAAGGCAGCCGCGGGTCACGCCGATCACCGCATTGGAAGGATCAGTGCCCGCCGCGAAGGCGTTGATCCCGTTTTCCTGGTCCATCAACCAGACTTCCGGCATCGGCACGCCGGATGAAATCGACATTTCCTCGACCACGTTGAGCAGGCGTCGTTCCAACAGGTCGCGGGTGCCCGGGTCCACCTGGCGGCCGCCGAGGTCGCGCGCCACCACCGCGCCGCCGCCGGAGAGCTGCATGAGCTTGAAGGTGCTGCCGCCGCCGATGATGGCAGAGCTGGCGACGGCGATCGGCAGAAACAGGTCCGGCGCCCAGGGCGAGCCTGAGGTCACCATGCTGGCCAGCGCCCAGAGCAAGGCGATCACGCCAAGCACGCACAAGGCGAACCACAGCACCAGCCAGCGGCTGGTCCGGATCGCGCGGGATTGTGCGGTGAAAAAGTCCATGGCGGCGAAAACGCCCGGCTCAGAACCGCACCTTCACCGCCTCGCGCTCCGCCACGTTGGTGATCTCGAACAGGGTGGCCTCGGCGAAATTGAACAGGCCCGCCACGATGTTCGTCGGGAAGGTTTCGCGCGAGTTGTTGAAGTTCATCACCGAGTCGTTGTAGGCCTGCCGCGCGAATGACACTTTGTTCTCGGTGGTCGTCAGTTCCTCGCTGAGCTGCATCATGTTCTGGTTCGCCTTGAGGTCCGGATAGGCCTCGGCAAGCGCGAAAAGGCGGCCAAGCACGCCGCCCAGGCCGGCTTCCGCGCTGGCCAGTCCGGCCATGGCGGAGGCGTCACCCGGATTGGAAGCTGCGGTGCCGCGGGCGCTTTCCGCCATATTGCGCGCGGAGATCACCGCTTCGAGCGTCTCGCGCTCGTGGGCCATGTAGCCCTTGGCGGTTTCCACCAGGTTCGGGATCAGGTCATGGCGGCGTTTCAACTGCACGTCGATCTGCGCGAAGGCGTTGCGGAACGTGTTCCGCTGGCGCACCAGCCCGTTGTAAACACCGATCACCCAGAAAACGACCACCGCGAGCACACCGAGCGCCACCAGCAGGGTGAGTGTGCCGCCGCTGAGACCCAGCAACCCTCCGAACCATGGATATTCATATGACATCATGCCGCAAACTAACCGCTTGCGGTTTGCCCGCCAAGGGGAAAACACGCCCGCACTTCCATCGAAAAACCGCCGCCTCCCGCAGCGTATGTGATGTGTCATGCATGCCGTCCCGCACGATGCGGACCCCCGCGCGCCCAAGCAAAGCGTGCGTAGCCAGAGGGGCGTGGAGTTTCTCGAAACCGGAAACATCCACCGCCATGCCGCAGCGGCGGTTTCCCGTTTCCGCAGCGAATCGGGGGCCACCGAGTGGCACGTCACGGTTGCCCTCAACGAGGAATGCCGGGATCCCGCCAAGGCACTTGATGACGCCTGGCTTGCGGCATTGAACGCCGCCGGCTTGTCACCCGAAAGCACGTTGTTGCGCCGGGTGTTTCATAATGGTGCGCACGGCTCGCAACCCGCGCGTCATGCCCGCGCCTGGCCCGGCTCGTTTTCCAGCATCGCCCAGCCACCGCTCGCAGGCGGACGGTTCGCGATCTGGTCGCAACACCTCGCTGACCCCCGCGCACCGCTGGTCACCTCGGGCGATGGCAATTGTTTCACCTGCACCCGCGGGGCGCTCCGCCATCATTGGCTTACCGGACTGTGCGACACCGCCAGCGACGATCCGTCATCGCAAAGCGCCCGCGTTCTCGAACAACACGACCATTGGCTGGCCGCGCACGACATGAACCTCGCCGACCACGTCGTCCGCACGTGGTGGTTCGTCCGTGACATCGACCGCGATTACCAAGCGCTGGTGGACGTGAGGCGGGCGTTTTTCGAAAAACACCAACTCACCCGGGACACACATTATATCGCCAGCACCGGCATCGCCGGCGGGCATGACCTGCCGGCGGCGCGCTTGTCGCTCGATTCCTATGCCGTCGAAGGTCTCCAGCGGGATCAGATCGCATATCTCAGCGCACCGGAGCATCTTGGCCCTACTTATCATTATGGTGTGACCTTCGAGCGCGCCACCGCCGTTTCCTATGCCGACCGGAAACATATCTTCCTCTCCGGCACCGCCAGCATCGATCCGACGGGCCGGATCGTGCATCCCGGTGATGTGATGAGGCAACTCGGGCGCGCCTTGGAGAATATCTCCGCCTTGCTCGCTGCGGCGGGTGCCGGGCTCGACGACCTCGCCATGATCCTGGTTTATCTGCGTGACCCCGCCGATGCTGCGCGGATCGGTGAGATCCTGCGCCGGCGCTTCCACAGCCTGCCGATGATCGTGCTCCATGCGGCGGTCTGCCGCCCGGGGTGGTTGGTCGAGGTCGAGGGCATCGCCCTTGTTTCCGCACGCAATCCAAGTTTGCCAGCAATCTGACAGAACGCGGAAAGAATTCCGCATTTCTTGCGGTATCAGGATGTGGCATGAAACGCTTCGCCATTCTTCGCGTTGGGTTTGTCCTGCTGACATTGTCATGCGCCAATCCACTGTTTGCTTCGGCTTATCGATCGCCCCAGGATGTCGCATTCGCCCCGGATGGCGGAGTGCTCGCGGTGGGCGATTCCACCGCTGAAGCGGTGCACCTGATGGACTCCGCCAGTCATGGAATCCTGTTCATGGTTCCACTGGCAGGCCAAGCATCGGGCTTGGCATGGTCGGCTGATGGCAGACGCCTGTTCGCCGCTGAATCCGGTGCCGGCGGCATCGCGGAAATCGACCGCGCAAGCGGCGAAGTGACCCGCCGCTTCACCATCGGCCGATTCCCGCAGGGACTCGCCATCGCGGCAAATCGCAATCTCCTGCTCGCTTGCGATTATGGCAACGACCAGCTTGTCGCCATCGATTCCAAAAGCGGAAAAACCACCGCGCGCATCCCGGTCGGCAGACAGCCCATGCGTGTGGCGGTCACCCCGGACGAATCGTTCGCCGTCGTCAGCAATCTGATCCCCGCCACGGCCGCCACCGCGCCCGATCACGCCACCGAGGTGAGCATCATCGATCTGGCAACCTTCGCCGTCCGCTCCGCCATCGTCCTGCCCACCGGTTCGACCAATGCCCGCGGCATTGCCATCAGCGGCAAGGGCCCGCATGCCTATGTGGCCCATACGCTCGGGCGCTTCCATCTTCCGACCACCCAGCTCGACCGCGGCTGGGTGAATACCAACGCGCTTTCCGTCATCGACCTGCAAACCGGGACGCGCATCGCCACAGTGCTGCTGGACCGCGTCATGGACGGCGCGGCCGATCCATGGGGCGTGGCGCTTCATCCGCAGGGAACGAAGTTATATATCACACTCGCGGGTGTCCATCAGCTTGCCGCCATCGATCTGGAGCGGCTCCATGCCATGATCGGCCCGGATCCGGATGCATATGCCAATGATCTCGCCGCCCTGCACCGGGGGAACATCATGCGGCGCATCGATCTGCCGGCGAAGGGGCCGCGCGGCATCACCATCACGCCCGATGGCCGCGCGTTGGCCGTGGCCGGATATTTTTCCGGAAATGTCGTCATGCTCGATGCCGGAGCCAAAAACCCGGTCTCGATTTCCCTCGGCCCGCAACCGGAGCCGGACATCGTGCGGCGCGGCGAGATGGCCTTCCACGACGCCAACCGTTGTTTCCAGCGCTGGCTCAGTTGTGCCACCTGCCATCCGGGTGCGCGCTCCGACGGATTGAACTGGGACCTGCTCAACGATGGCATTGGCAACCCGAAAAACACCCGCACGATGCTGCTCAGCCACGCCACCCCGCCGGTCATGTCGCTCGGCGTCCGCGACAAGATGGAAACCGCGGTGCGCGCGGGATTCATCCACATCCAGTTCACCCAACCCGAGCCCGGCGAGGTCGAGGCGGTGAACGCATACCTCAAATCGCTGGAACCCGCCACCTCACCGCACCGCCAGCCCGACGGCTCGCTCACCGCATCCGCCGCGCGCGGTGAAGCCATCTTCCACCGCGAGTCCACCGCCTGTGCACAGTGCCATCCGGCACCGCTGTTCACCGACCTCGCGCTGAGCGACGTCGGCACATCCACGCCGCGGGATGGTGCCAAACCGGCCTATGACACGCCATCACTCGTCGAGGCATGGCGCAATCCACCGTTCCTCCATGACGGCCGTGCCGCCACGCTCCGCGAGGTTTTCACCCACCACAATGCGGACGACCAGCACGGCGTCACCGGCACGCTCACCCCGGCGGAACTCGACGATCTCATCGAATACCTGCTGTCACTCTAACAAAATACAGGCAATGAAACATCTTCCTCTTGGGAATTCCGGCATGTCCGCATCCGTCATCGGCTTCGGCGCATGGGCCATCGGCGGCGGCGCGGTTTGGGGCGGCACCACCGGCGACGCGGAATCGATCCAGACCATCCAGGCCGCCCTCGATGCCGGCATCAACCTGCTCGACACCGCGCCCGCCTACGGCTGGGGCCACAGCGAGCGGCTCATTGCCAAGGCCATCGCGGGCCGCCGCGACGAGGTCCTGCTCGCCACCAAGTGCGGACTCTGGTGGGACGACTCCCGCGGTTCGTATTTCACCGAGTTCAACGGCAGGAGCCTATACCGCTCGCTGCGCCCGGACACCATCGCCATCGAGGTGGAACGTTCGCTGCGCGACCTCGCCACCGACCGCATCGATCTCTATCAGGTCCACTGGCCCGCCGTGGAGCCGGAGAAGACGCCGATTCCTGAAACGATGGCCGCATTGCTGAAGCTGCGCGATGAAGGGAAAATCCGCGCCATCGGCGTGTGCAACCTGTCGCCGGCGGAGTTGGAGGAATACCTGTCATGCGGAGTAACCGCCAGCCACCAGTTCCGCTACTCGATGCTCTCGCGCGAGCCGGAAAAGGAACTGCTGCCACAGTGCCAAAGCCATGGCCTCGCCACGCTCACCTACATGTCGCTGGAGCAGGGCCTTCTGACAGGAAAGATCGGCATGGATCATGTGTTCAAGGAGGGCGAGTTCCGCACCAGCGCGGATTGGTTCCCATGGCTGCTGCCGCAAAACCGCCGCCGCGTCCTCGATTTGTTGGATGGCTGGCGGCCACTGTGCGAAACCCATGACTGCACGCCCGCCCAGCTCGTCCTTGCATGGACGCTCGCCCAATCCGGCGTCACCCATGTGCTGGCCGGCGCGCGCAAGCTCCATCACATCCGCGAGACCGCCGCCGCCGCGGATATCGAGCTGCCCGCGACGGATCTCGAACGCATCACTGCTGAACTCGACGCCATGGGCGAACCCGAATCCCGGATATCATGAAACTTCCCGTATGGATCGCCGCGCTCTTGTTATCAGCAACCGTTGTCCATGCGGAAATGACGGGCACCGCATCCACCCTGCGGGAAGCGATCATCGATTTGACTGAATCCTTTGGAGACAGTTATCCGGATGGACCGGCCTATCTCGCCCGTCTCGATGCACTTGGCGATGATCCTGCCCCGGAAGCGCTCGCCGCGCTGCAACGCGAGGCGTTGCTGGCGAATCCACTGCTCGATTCCGACGGCATCCTGCTCGTCGAGCGCGAGGCGCGTGTTTCCGGCCTGCCGCAAAACTGGGAGGGGAATTGCTCGCTGCCACGCGGCGAAGTCGCCAACCGCATCGCCATCCTGCGCGACCTCCGCGGCGAGCCGCGGCTCGAAACGGTGTATGATCCGCCCAGCCGCAAGCTGATCACCGATCCCGAACTTCATCCCGGTGCCGGGCGCATCCTGTTCTCGATGGTTGGCGCCAACGGCCGCTGGCAGGTCTTCGAGATGCCGCTCGATGGCTCGGAGCCGCAACCGCTGCCACTCATCGACGAGCCGGATGTGGACAATTACGATGCCTGTTATCTTCCCGATGGAAATATCATCTTCGCCTCCACCTCCACTTTTGTCGGCGTGCCTTGCGTCATTGGCAGCTCGCAAGTGGCCAATCTCCACCGCTACATCACCGCCACCGGCGAAATCCGCCGCCTCACCTTTGACCAGGAACACAACTGGAACCCGACGGTGCTGCCGGACGGGCGCGTGATGTATCAACGCTGGGAATACAGCGACCTGCCGCACTCGAACTCGCGCCTGCTTTTCCAGATGAATCCGGACGGCACCAACCAGGCGGAGCTATACGGCAGCGGCTCGTATTTCCCCAACTCGTTCTTCCACGCCCGTCCGGTGCCGGGGCATCCATCGAAGGTGGTGGGCATCGTGACCGGCCACCACGGCGTGGCACGCGCGGGACGGTTGATGATGCTTGATCCGGATCTCGGCCGCACCGAGGCCGATGGCGTGGTGCACGAGTTCCCGCACCGCGGAAGAAAAGTGGAGCCGATCGTCAAAGACCAGCTGGTCAAGGACGTGTGGCCGCAATTCCTCATGCCGTGGCCGCTGGATGAAAAACATGTCATCGTTTCCTGCAAGCCATCGCCCGAGGCATCATGGGGGATCTATCTGGTGGATGTTTTCGACAACCTGACGCTCATCCACGAAGTGCCGGGAAATTCGCTGCTGGAGCCGATCGCGCTGCAAAAGCGGCCGGTGGAAGCGGTCATTCCGGACCGGATCAATCTCAACCGCAAGGACGCCTCGGTGCTGCTCACTGATATCTATCAGGGCCCCGGCCTCAAGGGCGTGGCGCGCGGCACGGTGAAGCAATTGCGCGTGATCGAGTATTACTTCAGCCCGCGCGGCACAGGCGGAGTGCTCGGCACCATCGGCATGGACGGCCCGTGGGACATCCGCCGCGTGCTCGGCACCGTGCCGGTGGAGGCGGACGGCTCCGCTCATTTCAATATCCCCGCCAACACGCCCGTCTTCGTGCAGCCGCTGGATGCCGGCGGCCAGGCGATGCAGACGATGCGCAGTTGGTTCACCGGCATGCCCGGAGAAAGGGTGTCGTGCATCGGCTGCCACGCGGGCATGAACGAGGCGCCGCCTGCCGCGGTGGCCTTGGCGGCGCGGCGCCCGCCGGTGGAGATCGAGCCCACATGGCATGCGCCGGTCCGCGGGTTCAACTTCGTGCGGGAGGTGCAGCCGGTGCTGGACCGCCATTGCATCCAATGCCACGCGGGAGATGAAGGCCACGCGGAACCCTATCTCAAGGGCGATCGTTGGATCGGCGACTGGAGTTCGCAAATCTCCGGCAGTGCCGGGAAATCCGGCGGCAAGTTCACCGCTTCCTATGCTGCACTCCACCGCTACATCCGCCGCCCCGGCATCGAGAGCGACATGCGCGTGCTCAGCCCGCTGGATTATCATTTCAGCACCACCGAACTCGGCCGCATGCTGCGCGAGGGACACCATGGCGTGAAGCTCGACCGCGAATCGCACGAACGCATCGTCACCTGGGCGGACATCAACGCGCCCTTCCATGGCACGTGGAGTGAAATCGTCGGCGCCGAGCAGGTCACAGGCCAGTTGGCAAGGGCCACCGAACTGCGCCGGCGCTACGCCGGATCGGGGCCGATCCCGGATTATGAAACCATCCCGCGGCTGCCGGAATATGATCCATCTCCGGTGGTCGCCAAGCCCCCGCTGGCGGTGGAAGCCCCAGCGCCCGTCATCGAGAGCGGCCCGGCAAGCCTGCAAACCCTCACGCTCGACCTCGGCGGCGGAGTGACGATGGATTGCATCAAAGTCCCCGGAGGACGCATCAGCGGCCGGGAAGTGGAGCCGTTTTGGATCGGCAAGACCGAGGTGACCAACGCGCAAATCCGGCGATTCAAATCCAGCCATGACAGCCGCGACGAATCGCGCCACGGTTATCAATTCGGCCGCAGGGGATATGACATGAATGGCGGCCGCCAACCGGCCGTGCGGGTTTCCTGGAACGATGCGGCTGCGTTTGCCCGTTGGCTGGGCGAAACCCAGCGCGCGGACGTCAAGCTGCCTGACGGCATCCAATGGGAATGGGCCTGCCGCGCGGGTGCGAACAGCGCGTTTCCATTCGGAGATGTCGATGCGGACTATTCACCACATGCGAACCTCGGCGACCGGATGCTGCGCGAGTTCGCCGCCTGCACCGCCCGCAAAGCCTATCACGCGGCCGAGCCGATCGGGAACCCCAACCGCTATGACGATTGGATCCCGCGCGACGACCGCTTCGACGACGGTGGATTCGTCACCACCGATGTCGGGGCCTACCAATCCAATGCCTGGGGTCTGCACGACATGATCGGCAACGCCTGGGAATGGACCACGGATGCCACCAACGACGGCCTGCGCATCGCGCGTGGCGGGTCATGGCGCGACCGGCCGCATCGCGCGACGGTGGAAAAACAGCTTGCCTATCCGCCATGGCAGCGCGTCTTCAATGTCGGCTTCCGCGTCGTGCTGAAGGATGCTCCTGCCTCGGTATCGAGGTGACTTGGAACAGGTTCGCGGCTGGCCATGCGCCCGGCATTGGCCTCACACGGGCGCGGCGGACACGTTGCGCCGCCCCTTGTTCAGGCTGGCACCTTGTCCAGCTCGAAGGCGTCGTGCACGGCGCGGGCGGCGTCTTCAATGCGGGTCTCGTCCACGGTGACGGCGATCTTGATTTCCGAGGTGGAGATCATGCCGATGTTGATGTTGGCAGCGCCGAGCGCCCGGAACATGGTGGCGGCCACGCCGCAGTGCGAACGCATGCCGATGCCCACCGCAGAAAGCTTCGCGATGCCGGCCTCGGTCTCGATTTTCGCCTGCGGCAGCACGGCGAGCAGCGGCTTGAGCGCGGCCTGCGCCTTGCCGAGATCGCTGCCGTGCATGGTGAACGAATGTCGCGCGTAGCCATCATGCGCGATGTTGGAAATGATCATGTCGATGTTGATCTCGGCGTCTGCCAGCGCTCCGAGGATCCTGCCGGACATGCCCGGCTCGTCGGGAATGCCGGTGACGGTGAGGCGGGCCTGCGAGCGCTCGATCGATACGCCGCGGATCACGACGTTTTCCATGTTGGGATGTTCTTCTAACACGAGGGTGCCGGGGTTGTCGTTGAGTGAGGAGCGGACTTCGAAAACGACGCCGAATTTCTTGGCGAACTCGACCGAGCGCGACTGCATGACCTTGGAACCGGAGGAGGCCATTTCCAGCATCTCGTCGTAGGAGATCTCGGGCAGCTTGCGCGCGTTCTTCACGATCCGCGGGTCGCAGGTGTAAACGCCGTCCACATCGGTGAGAATCTGGCAGACGTCCGCCTTGAGCGCCGCCGCCACCGCGATGGCAGTGAGGTCCGAGCCGCCGCGGCCGAGCGTGTGGATCATGCCGTCCGGGGTGACGCCCTGGAAGCCGGCGACGACCAGCGATTTCCCCGCGTCGAGGAACTGGCGCATCAGCGTGGGGTCGATGTTCAGGATGCGTCCGCGGGTGTGCGAGCCGGTGGTCCTGATGCCGGCTTGGCGGCCGGTGATGGAGGCGGCTTCCACGCCGAGGTCCTGCAGCGCCATGGTGACCAGCGCGATCGATTGCTGCTCGCCGGTGGCCAGCAGCACATCCATCTCGCGCTCGCTCGGGTTTTCGGATAGCTCCCTGGCCATCTTGATGAGCCCGTCGGTGACGCCGGACATGGCGGAAACCACGGCCACCACTTGGTGGCCCTCGTCGCGGGTGCGCTTGATGCGCGCGGCGACGTTGCGGATGCGGTCGAGCGTGCCGACGGACGTGCCGCCGTATTTCTGGACGATCAAAGCCATGGCTGGGGCCACGGAGTGAACGCGGGCGGCGCGGCATTGGCAAGTTTTTGAAAATGTCGGGGTGAGGTTCCCCCGCCGGGGGAACCGGCGCATGAAACGTGAATGAAGAGGTAGGGTTCCACCGCCGGGGGAACCGGAGAATGGAGGGTGAATGAAATGGTAGGGTTCCACCGCCGGGGGAACCGGAGAATGAAACGTGTATGAAATGGTGGGGTCCGACGGTTCGGCT
>JALRFY010000230.1 GCA_023253625.1 Akkermansiaceae bacterium
GATCCAAGCCCCACCGCAGCCGCCATCGAATTGAGCAAATCCTGTAGTGCCGACCTTTTGACCAAGATGTCGTAAAATCAAGGGTTCCAGCCTCAGCCCCCTCCTCAGTCCGCGAAGACGGGCTAATGCGTCCGACGCGCCTCCTCATACTCCGCCGCGATGTCGAAGCCGATGTCCATCGACGGCTCGATCAGCTTGAAGCCGGTGTATTCGTAGCAAAGCAGTTGCAACCCCGAGAACTCTCCCGGCAGTGAGCGCAGCGTGTGGCGGGCGGTCGGATTGCTCACGGATAGGCCTTTGGTCCCGAGCATTGCGATTTCCATGGTGATGTTCTTCACCTCGTCGGCTGGCATGGATGCAAACAAGCGCATCGCCTCGCGACAGAACGCGACCACGTCGAGGCGCAGTACTTCGCCACCTTCCCGCAACTTGCGTCCACTGATCCGGTTGCGCGCCTGTTCGGCCCGTTCGGCGAGCAGACCGCCCGGATCCAGGGCGATCACCCGGGCGTAGGCGGTTTCCGCGTCCGCGACGTTGCCGCCTTGTTCGAGATTCATCGCCAGGTTCAGCCACGCCTGCGGATCCTCCTGCCGCAGCACTACGGGATAAGACCGAGTCTGAGTGATGATCTGGTCCATCATGGAGCGGGCGAAATCGTTGCTGAAGACACCGAGTCCCATGGCGCGGATGCCCTCTTCCTTCTCCGCCGCCGTCGCGGCGATGTCCCAGCACTCCGCCGGTGGCAGCGACAAGGTGCGTGACAGGAAACCGAGTTGGTTCGCCACCAGGTAATCGAGATTCGGCGATCCTGGCTTGTAGCGCAGAAGGTGTGCCGGGGAGTTGCCGCGCGCTTGGACGATGGTCGCCCGCAACCTCATGCCCGGTTCCGCCGCCACATGCACGGGCAGGCCGGACGATTGCTCGACTTGGCTGATGAGTTGCTGGACTTCAGGGGCGAACGGCATGGGTGTGAAAACGGCGGCGGTAAATGGCATTGCCGCTGCCGCAAGAATCGCAGCCAGCTCAACCCAAGGCAAGTCCGGGCATGGATCGGCTGGTCATTCCGAATCCATGCTGCGTAAGATGCACACCGTGACGCACGACCGCATGCACCCGGCCTCCGACAAACTCGACGCCCTCGCCCGCCAAGCGAAGGATTACGCATTGCACATGATGCGGACCGCCGGTTCGGTGCCTCTCACGGTAATTGCGGACACCAAGGATGGGTATGTGTTCTGCGTGCCGGGCGCGTTCACCGACGATGCCGCCAAGGACCGTTTTGCCGACGTGGCCCGTCTGGTGGCGGTGGCCCACGACGCCTGCGCTCTGGCGCTGATCGCCGAGGCATGGGCGAGCCTGCCGGATGCCCGCGGCCACCTCGACACCGAGACGCCGCCCTCCCAGTCACCCAACCGGCAGGAAATCGTAGCCCTGATGCTGGAGGACGGCACCCGCCAAGGATCCATGCTGATCCCCATCGTCCGGGGTTGGAACGGCGCGTTCGTCGGCTTCGGCAATACCGCTCCGGTCGCCTACGGCCAGAGCGAGGGGCGATTCTCGGGGATGATGCCTCCCCGGAAACCCGGCCCTGAGGATCGGGCCAAGGCCGCCGCCATCCTCCAAGCACTGGGCCTGAACATCGCCAATCGTGGCTTCGACCCGAAACTGAACTGAAAATCATGCCCTCAGGAAAAGACGCCATCATCATCACCTTCAGCAAGGAGCAGGTGCGGCAGCGCAAGCTCAACCATTTCCTCAAGACCTTCGGCCCGGGCGCACTGCCGGAAGGCTTGGCGCTGGCTCGGATGATGGGCAGTTTCGTATTCTTAGTGGACGGCTGGAACGACGACCCGAACGAACTCTATGCCATCCCGGAAATCCGGAAGTTCTACCAACACTTCCACAACGTCTGGCCCTACTGGTTCTACTTCTGCGACCTCCACACCGAGACGTTGCAAATGATGACCCTCTGCCTGCTGCCCAACCTCCAGGGCTTCAAGCGCCTCGGCGAACCCAAGGCCGCCGTCGAATACGACCCGAGGGACCAGCTCAACTTCATCATCAAGAACTTCGGTCCGCTCAACGCGATGATGGAGCGCGCAGGCATGAGCGAAATCGACATCTACAACCGGACGCGGGACGTGTTCCATTACTTCAACCTGCCCTACGACGCGCCGCCGCCGGAGGAGTGAATCGATACGCCTTCTTCGGTCCCGGTTTATGACAACCTAGACCGGCGATTCGCCTTGCCGTAGGCCCCCGGTTTCGTCATTCTCCACCCGACATCGCGAGTGTCCGTGTGACGAGCACGGACCGGCAACCTGGCCGAGACGCCAAGGTGCTACCGGTAACCAACCCGGCATGTGGGAGCAGGACCAGACAGACCTGCCCAACGAAAGTCTCACCGGAGAATCTCCGACGCCCGCGCCGATGTCCTTCGGCACGGGCGTTTGTGTTTCCGGGGTCGCGGTGTCGTGAACCAAAACACGACATCACCATGAATCCCAACCCCATCGCCATCTCCCGCCGCCAGAAAGCGGACGGCCCTGACCACCATCTTTGGAACAACCACGGCACCTGGTGGCTGCACTGCACCATCCACCTGCCGGACTTCACCAAGTGGAGGCTGCGCAAGAATCTCCGCACCTCCGATGTGCAAACCGCCCGGCAGCTCCGCGACCGCATGCTCGCCGAGCGCTGCGCGTCATCCTTCCTTGCGTGATCCCAATCAATCCCTTTTCGACATTCTCCAGAACCAGACCCCGCATTTGTCCCACTCCCTTCGATAGGATCAGGCATCAGCATCAAAAGAACCTCCATGAAATCAGCATCCATCACACGACTCAACCACCTTCCCGCGCACTCCCGTCTCCTCGCACCCGGCTGGCTGCGCGCCCTCGGCGTCTATGGCTACGATACCGTGGAGGATGTGATCCTCGCCTCGCTCATCACCGGCGATCCGCTCCTGCTCATCGGCAAGGCCGGCACCGGCAAGACTTTCCTGCTCAACTCGCTGAGCGAGGCGCTCGGACTCGAGCACCGCCACTACAACGCCAGCTTGATCGCCTTCGACGACCTCGTCGGTTTTCCCTATCCAATGGAGAACGGAACCGGGATCCGCTATATCGAAACCCCGGCCACCATCTGGCAGGCGGAGTCGGTGCTCATCGACGAGGTCAGCCGCTGCAAACCGGAGCACCAGAACCGCCTGTTCTCACTGGTTCACGAACGCCGCATCCAGGGACTTGCCCTGCCGAAGCTCCGCTACCGCTGGGCCGCCATGAATCCGTGCGAGGCGGAAAACAGCGACGATTTCTATGAGGGCTCGGTGGCGCTCGATCAGGCGCTTGCCGACCGGTTCGCCTTCGTCATCGAAGTGCCGGACTGGGAGGGCCTGACCGAGGCCGACCGCCAGCTCGTGGCCGATGCCCGTGGCGTGGACGTCCAATCCATCGACCAGGTCGGCCTGGCACGCGCGGTGGAGGAAGGTCGCCGGCGCTTTGCGAAGGCCTCCGATGAGTTGCATCAAACCGCGCTGGCCTACAGTGCGGCCGTGGCCACCCAGTTGCTGCAGCCCGCCGTCAGACTCTCACCCCGCCGCGTCCGCATGCTGTCGCGCAATCTGGTCGCCCTGACGCTCATCAGTGGAGGCCAACCGCAGCGCGACGTATTCCTAACCGGACTCACTGCCTCCCTGCCACAACTGGCTTGGGGAGTCCGGGTGGCGGACCCGGTGGTCCGCGGTGCCCATGCCGCCGCGTGGGATCTGCTCACCCAGGGACCACAGGTGCGCTGGCTCAGCCAGGTGCTGCTAGAGACCGACATCGCGAAACGCTGCAAACTCCTTTTCCAGGAAGCCCCTTCACGAGACACCGCCACGCTGGCGATCCGCCAATCCCTGGTGCAACTCCCCAAGGCCCATGCCGCGGTGCTCGCACTCGCGCTGCTGCCGGTGGTCCGCGACCAGCCCGCCGCATTCGGCGAGGAAAGCCTGGCCGCAGTCATGGAGGTCGCCGCCCCCATACTTGAGATTGAGGGTGAGGCGAAGTGGAAGCTGCGCAGTGACCTCCAGCCCAAGGACAACCCGCATCCCATGCTCAGCGAGTGCGCCGCGCTCCTGGAATCCCTCCCGCCGCGCCGCCGCGAGCGCGCCCGCCAGTTGTTCTATCACTGCATCGTCCGGGAAATCCCGATTGCGGAGCCGGCGGAGCTTGAACAACACCTCGACCGGGCGATCCGCGCCGTCAGCTCCCATCTCAAATCCACCACATCATGCACCTCCTGCTAGATTTCATCCGCAACCTGTTCGGCGTGTTTGCGGAATGCCCGCCCGCGCCCTGTGGTTGGTCCGCCTCATTGCCGAAGGAAGAGCTTCTGTGGGCGAATACCGGCGGCCCGCGTTCCCGCGTGGTCGCCACGCCGCTCGTCAGCCGCGTGCTCAGCAAGGGTTCCGAAACGCTTGGATTCCGACCAATCGCCCACTATGAAATGCTGCCCCGATTCACAGAAGGCGGACTCCGGAAACTCGCGATGCGCCTGCTGCGGAAGGCCGGCTTTTCCTCACCCGAGGAAGCATGGGAATCCCTCCGTGACCAACTCCCGGACCAACCCGCACTGGTGGTCGACTCCCCGCGCGACCTGGCACCGGACATCGCGCATGAATATGAACACGAGAGCCTCATTGCGTCTCTCGTGCTCGGCAAGTGCTGCGGCAGTTTGTTCAGCCCGGCGCGTCCGATCATATGGTCGGAACGCCGCCTCGCCCGCGCGGTGCGCCTCGTGCATTGCGACTCGAAAACCTTCACCCGTGACGACGATGAGTGAAGTTCCCTTCGATCGTGCCCACTTCGAGACGGTGCTCGCCGACTTCGTGGAGGAAAACCCGCTCGCCTGCCAGGGCATCCTGTCGGTGGCGCGGTTGGTTTTCACCCGGGAGGTTCCCACGCTGGCCGTCACCCTGCGTGACGATCCGCCACTGCTGCTGGTCAACCCGGACTTCATCGCGGAGCATGTGAAAACCGAGGACGACCTGCGCGCGGTGCTGCTCCACGAGTTCCTGCATGTGCTGCTGGGCCATACGAAGTTGTTCAAGAAGAACAATCCCGCCACCAACCTCGCGCTCGACGCGGTGATCAACCACATCGTGCAACGCGAACTCGGCGAGGAATGCGGCGAATTCTTCCGCAGGTTCTATCAGCCCGCAAGAGACGAGGACCCGCTCTGGCTGTTGCGCCCGCACGCGCCGGGAGACATCCGGCCGCGGGACGGGCAGTCTGCCGGGCAAGCGGAGTCAGGCTACTTCACGCCCCGGCCCGGCTACGGCTGGAGCAGGGCATTCATCATCCACCAGATCCGCAGAGGTCTGGCCCTTGCCGAGGTTCTCGCCGATGACGTGCTTGATCTCCTCGACTCGCTCGACATCGTGCTGCCGGGCGAAGTCCTGTTCCTCGGCAGCCATGACGGGGACGAGCAAATGCATCCCGCCAACCGCGCCCGCCTCGAGCGCCTGTTCCGGGAACTCGATGGCGACGGGATCTTCCGGCGCCCCCTCGAACATGGAATCGGCCCGGCCGCGTCCATCGCAGAGTGGGCGGCACGCGACCCGCACCGGAAGTGGCGCGCCGAAACCGTGAAAATCCTGCGCCGCCTGCTGGTGCCCGATCCGCGCAGCCGGCCGGTGCATGACGGACAGCTCTCCTATTGCCTGCCTGTCGCCACCACCAGGGACCGCCGCGCCGCGCTTCGCGCCCTGTGGAATCCCATCCTGCCGGAATTCGAGTGGTCCGCGGAACGCCTCAAACCGGGCGGACGCGTCAATGTCTACCTCGACGTCAGCGGCTCGATGAACGCGGAGCTCAACCTGCTCACCGGCCTGCTGTGGAAACTGCGCAGTTGGATCCGCTCACCCTTCCACGCGTTTTCCAATGGCGTGTATCCGGCCCGCATCGTCGACGGCAGACTGCAGACCGACACCACCGGCGGCACCTGTTTCAACGACGTGCTGCAGCACATCATCAAACAACGCCCCGGCAAGTCGCTCATCATCACCGATGGCTACATCGAGCAACCGGACCCCAAGCTCCTCCGCCAGATCCGCTCCCTGAGCGAGGAAATCCATGTCCTCGTCTCCGCCAATGGCACGCGTGAGATCTTCGAGGCCCGTTCCATCCCCTGCACTCCGCTCCCCCGAATCCAAGCCACCGCCACCCCATGATCCGCACCAGCGAAGCCGTCCTGCGCGGCCACCCCGACAAGTTCTGCGACCAGATCGCCGACCGCATCCTCTATCATGCCTATGAATGCGATCCCGACGCCTACGGCCAGATCGAGGTCGCCGCATGGTCCGACCAGATCTTCCTCACCGGTGCCACCGTGACCCGCGAACCGCTCGAAACGGTCTTCGCCGATGTCGTCCGCACCGTCGGCCAGGAAATCGGTTACACTCCGGGAAACTCGATCGATGCCAACCGCTATCAGATCCACGACCACATCTGCCGCCAGGTCCGCGATCCGCGCGAGTGGACACGCCATGTAAACGACCAGGCCATCATCATCGGCTGGGCCGGCTGCGATGCCGCCACCCGTTTCCTCAGCCCCGAGCATTTCCTCGCCCACACGTTGCGCGAGGCGCTCGACGAGGCCTGCGCCTATGGCAACGCGCTGCAAGGTCACGGCCCGGACGGCAAACTCATCGTTCATCTGGATGAAACGCCCGCCCTCGCAGGCAGGCCCGCCTCGTGGCAAATCCAGACAATCCTCGTGACCCTCCAACAGAAACCCGGCCAGTCCTTCATCGACTTCCAAGGCGCGGTGACCACCATCATCCGGGAAACCCTCCGCAAGGTGGCGGATGCGGATCCACGCTGGCGCTTCGACCGCCGCGGCACGCGCCTGCTGGTCAATCCCAACGGGCCGTTCTTCGACGGCGGCTCCAACAGCGACAACGGCCAGACCGGCCGCAAACTGGTGGCGGACTACTATGGCCCCCGTATCCCACTCGGTGGCGGCGCGCTCAGCGGCAAGGATTTGTCCCACATCGACCGCACCGGTGCCTATGCCGCGCGCAAGGCCTGCATCGAGGCGGTTTGCAATGGAGCGAAGGAGGCGCAGGTCCGCATCACCTATGCGCCCGGAATCAATGACCCGCTGGATGTCACCTGGTCCTTCGCCGATGGCGGGCGGCCGCCGGCAAATGCCGACTTCGGGTTTCAAAGCCTGCTGAAAGTCAGCCGTGGTCAATGGCGCTGCCTGCGCACCTCCGGCCGGGGATCGCATTTCTTTGATCCCGCGCTGCCGTGGAACTCCGCTTCAGAGCCGGCACCTGCGCCCATCTCATCATTCAACCGACAACCTGCCACCATCCCATGAAAACCAATCCCGCATATCTCGATACCGTGTTTCAATACATCCCGGACGGCAAACCCGCCGACTTCTGGGTGATCACCGCCTGCAATCCCAAGGGCAAGACCGCAGATCCGCGAGTGGTCTGATGACGTTCTCATCCTCGAAGCTTTCGGCCTCCACTGATTTACTCCGTCCAGCCTCCACCAAAACACACCCGGCCATGAACGATCTCATCGAAAACCTCTCCGCCCTCACCTTTGCCTGCGCCGATCGCGAGGCCAAGTGGTTCAACCGCTACAACAAGGACAGCCGTGATCTCGAATGGGCCTACAAAGAGGGAATCTATCAAGCACGGATCAAGGAACTTCTCAGGCTGATTCCCGAAGAGCATCTCAAAAAAATCCACGAACTCCTTCTGCGGAAAATGGCGGACCTTCCGGGTGCGACTGAACGGAACCGCAGCCCCGGAGAGTTGGCACAACTCCTCCGTCGTTTTCAGGCCGGTGATGGCGCTGTGAACGATGACCACAAATTTCCAACCAATCCCGATCCTGATGAGACTCCAAATCCGTCCTGATTATCATATCCACACGCATACAGTTCCCGGCTCCGGTCATATCATGTGGTGGCTGCCCGGGAGCGTAACTCGCTACATGTTCAATCCAGCCACAGGCGCGATGTGGCCATATGACACCGCTGCAAATCCGGATGATGTGTTTTCCGGCATACAGGCCAGCGATCTCAGCCAGATCACGAAGCGACTCCTGCTCTTTGACGAAGAGCGTCGAAAAGGCTTTGCCGCGACCAACCCATCCCATGCCAACTCCTGCCAACACCATCCATGAATCACCGCGGATTTCTCTCTATCGCCGCCAGAGCCGACGGCTCCTGCCTCTACCCGGTTCAGCACGGATCAAATGCCAGCTGGCGGACTGCTACATTCCAGATCCTGCGGAATGCGGAGGCCGTGGCTTGAACCGCGCGACTTTTTCAGGGCATAGGTTCCCAAATGTCCCACCCCATTTCCCATTATCCATCCAATCCCAACCAACCCCGTCGCCATGAAATCCAAATCATCCGCCCCAAACGCTGTCACTCCGTCGTCCGAGGTCGAGGACGCCGCATTCCAAGAGTCCCTCCGGATCTCCGAGGGACTGTTCGCACACCAGATCGAAGGCGTCGCCTTCCTGCTCGCCCGTCGGCGGTCGATTCTCGCCGACGACATGGGCCTGGGAAAAACCCGCCAGTCGATCGTCGCCCTGCGTCACGCCGCGCCCGAAGGCCCCTACCTCGTCATCTGTCCGGCCTCGGTGAAGCTGAACTGGCAGCGCGAGATCCGACAGGTCGCCCCTGATGCCGCGTGCACAATCCTCCACGGCAAGGACAGCGGCACACCCGCCGGCGTGCCGAAAAGCTGGGTCATCCTCAACTACGACATCCTCGGCAAGCGGATCGACTGGCTGACCGGCGTCCCGTGGGCCGGAATCATCTTCGACGAGGCTCACTACCTGAAGAACCACAAGAGCCAACGCGGCGCCCATGCCCGGCGGCTCGCGCTCGAAGGCGACGGCGATCCGGTCGTCCATGCCCTCACCGGCACTCCGCTTACCAACCGTCCGCGCGACCTCTTTCCGCTGCTGCAGCTGGTCCGTCACCCGCTGGGCCGCAGCTTCCTCTCGTTTGCCAAGCGCTACTGTGCCGCGACGCAGAACGACTACGGCTGGGTCACCGACGGCGCCAGCAATCTGGAGGAACTCACACTCCAGCTCCACGGGATCATGATCCGCCGCCGCAAGGACGAGGTGCTGGACCTGCCACCCAAGCTGCGCTCGTGGCTCGACGTGGAAGTGGAGGCCGGCACCGCCAACGCCGAGATGCGGGAGGTGATGGAAAGCCTGCTGCTCGCCCGAAGCGGCGCGGCAAGCCAGGACAGCTCCCGCACCCGCCTGCTGGCCAAACTCACCAAGGCCCGCGAGAAGCTCGCCGGAGCCAAGGTCAAGGCAACCACCGAGTTGCTGGAGGGCATCGTCGAGCAGGGTGGGAAGGCAATCGTCTTCTCGTGCTACGACCGGCCGGTCAAGGCGCTGGCAAAGCACTTCGAGGGACGCTGCGTGCTGCTCACCGGGGCCACCCCGGCGTCCAAGCGCCAGGAACTCGTCGACCGCTTCCAGAACGACGACTCCGTAAGCGTCTTCGTCGCCAACATCGTTGCTGGCGGAGTGGGCCTCAACCTGACGGCCGCCCGCCACGTCGTGTTCAACGACCTCGACTGGGTGCCCGCCAACCACTGGCAGGCCGAGGACCGCGCCTACCGGATCGGTCAGACGGGAACCGTCAACGTCCACTACCTAGTGGCCGAGGGCACGATCGACGAGTTCGTCCGCAGCGTGCTCGAAGTGAAGTCGGCGCTGGTCGAAGCTGTCGTCGACGGTGCGGCACTGACCCCGGCCGCAACCCGTGACGTGCTCGGCGAACTCGAACACATGGTCGCCCGGATTTCCGCGCGCATCGCTGACGGCGACGTGCCTCTCACCGACGAGGAATGGGTCGCGGCGCTGCTCGACGAGGTGGAAAAGGAAACCGGGCCGGACGGCCAGGAGGCTATCGTGAAGAAGGCGGCACCACCGCTGAGCCGGGAGGCCATCCTGGCCCTCGCCCGGGTGCTCACCCGGCCATCAGCGACCGTCTATGAGATCGCCAGCAGCTCCGACCCCAAGAAGAAATACACCCTGACCTTCGAGGCCAGCGAGGTCACCTGCACCTGCCCGGGATTCGAGTATCGCGGCACCTGCCGGCACGCCCGCGAACTCAAGGCCGCCCTCGTCAACGGGCAGACGGTTCCGCAGGGATACAAGCAGGCGGCCCTTTAGTCGTTCTCACAAGCCATGCATCTTCTGCCGCTGCCCCTGTGCCGCGGTCAGCCCATTGCCTGGGTCTGAGTCGATTGTCCGCCGAGAACCATGGTGCTACGGTCGCGGATACCAGACCGGCATGAACACGCTACCCAGCCTTGGTTTTCGATTCCTTCAAGGCCTCCCGAGCCCGACCACGGAGTGCGTGAACAAGGGTACGACGCGCCGCCGCCGGAGGAGTGATGTTTCGGTGCGTAATTTCTGGGAATGGCATCGACCTGAGGCGGAGATCAGGCACGCTCCGTGCATCATGATTCCCTTATGAAAGTTTGCGTGCTGCTCAGCGGCGGAATGGACTCCGTCACCGCCTTTTACGAAACCCTGGCCCACCACGAGGTGGTTGGGTGTCTGTCCTTTGACTACGGGTCGAAGCACAACCACTGCGAAATCCCGTTTGCCCGCCTGCATTCTGAGCGGAATGGAGTGCCGCACCACACGGTTTCCCTGGGATTCGTGAACGAACTCTTCACCTCCGACCTCCTCCAGTCCGGTGGCGACATCCCGGAAGGGCACTACGCCGAGGCGAACATGAAGAAGACAGTGGTTCCGTTCCGCAATGGGATCATGCTGGCGATCGCCACGGGCTACGCGGAAAGTGTTGAGGCGGAGGGGCTTGTCATCGCCGCGCACTCCGGGGATCACGCCATTTACCCGGATTGCCGGGAACCGTTCATGGCCGGGATGGCGCAGGCGATGCGGGAGGGTACCTACGCCCGGATCGAACTGCTCAGGCCGTTCATCGAGACCGACAAGGCCGGAATCGCTCGCCGTGGATTCGAGCTCGGCATCGATTTCGCCGAAACCTGGTCCTGCTACAAGGGTGGCGAGGTCCACTGCGGGGTCTGCGGCACCTGCGTCGAGCGTCGGGAGGCATTCCTGCTGGCTGGGGTTCCGGATCCTACTGATTATCAACAAACGCCACCCCTGCCAGCCGCTCCGACCCCTGCCGAGCCATGAGGATTTCAGAGATCTTTTACTCCATCCAAGGCGAGGGGGAGCTAACCGGAGTCCCCTCCGTCTTCGTCCGAACCTCCGGCTGCAACCTGCGCTGCGCCTGGTGCGATACCCCCTACGCGTCGTGGAACCCGGAGGGCGAGGAAATGACTGTAGAGCAGGTCGTCCTGGAAGTCCTGAAACACCCGGCCAGCCATGTCGTCCTGACCGGCGGCGAACCGATGGTCACCAAAGGTATCCACGATCTGGCAGCCGCCCTGAAAGCCGCCGGAAAACACATCACCATCGAAACGGCCGGGACGGTCGCACCGGCGGGCATCGCCTGTGATCTGGCATCGCTCAGCCCGAAATTGGCGAATTCCACCCCGTCTGAAGAAAAGGCCGGGGCCGCCTGGGTCGAGCGCCACGAGAAAACCCGCCTCCAACCGGATGTGATCGCGGAGTGGGTTCAGCACTACGATTTCCAGCTCAAGTTCGTCGTTTCCGGTTCGGAAGACTGGGCGGAAATCCCCGAATTGACCGATCTGGCGCTGAACGGCGTCCCGCGCCACAAAATCCTCCTCATGCCCGAGGGCACGGACCCGGAAACCCTGGCCTTACGGCGGGCCTGGATTCTGGATCTCTGCAAGCAATTCGGCTTCCGTTACTGTCCTCGTTTGCATATCGATTTGTTTGGCAACACCCGCGGAACCTGACCCCGTATTTGTCCCATCCCACCTGCTATTTTCCCTCAAATGCCCTACCGAATCTGCAAATCCATCGAGGTCGAGAATGGCCACATGCTCTCCAAGCACCCGGACAAGTGCCGATTTCCACACGGGCACACCCGTAAGGTGGAATTTATCCTCGAATCCCCGGAACTCGATGAAAATCAGATGGTTTGCGATTTCAAGATCATCAAAACGGCATTAGGTGACTGGCTCGACCGCTTCGACCACGCCCTCTGCATGAACACCGACGACCCGGCCTACCCCGACTTCAAGGCCCGCTATGGCGACCGGGTGATCGGCTTCGAGCACCAGGATCCGACCACGGAACTGATGGCCCGGACGATTTTCGACCACGCCACCACCGCTCTTGCCACCTACGCGGCATCTGCGGATGCCCGTTACCCGCTCCGTCCTGAGGTCCGCCTGGTCTCCGTCCGTGTTTGGGAAACCACCTCCTCTTGGGCTGAATATTCTCAATCATGACCGTATCCGGAAAGCATCCGTGTTGTCACGTGTTCGCTGGTCCCAACGGGGCCGGCAAATCGATCTTTGCCCTCGAATATCTGCCGACGGTCGCGAAGTGCTCGGAATTCGTGAATGCGGACATGATTGCGGCAGGCCTGGCACCCCTGCACCCGGCGTCCGCCGCACTCCGGGCCGGTCGCCTGGTCCTGGAGCGAATTCATGAACTCGGCAAGGCCCGGAAGGATTTTGGATTCGAGACAACCCTTTCCGGCCAAAGTTACCTTCCACTACTGCGTAATCTGGCATCCGGAGGATTTCGAATCGTTCTCTACTATCTATGGCTGCCTTCCTCGTCATTCGCCGCCAGGAGGGTCAAGGGGCGGGTTCTGATGGGTGGCCACAACATCCCACGCAAGGACATCATGCGTCGCTACAAGCGCTCTCTTGAAAACCTGCCGCAGTATTGCCGTATGGCTGACGAGTTTTACCTGTTCGATGCATCGACCACTCCGGTGCGCTTGATTCTATCCAGGACGGATGCCGATGAAACCGTCCACGACCCCGCAGCTCTGAAACACATCCACCTCACCTGACGATGAAGACGAAAAAAAACAAAGAAATCCTCATCCTGGATGCCATCAACAAAGGGGTCGAAAAGGCCGCCGAAAGACACAGGCGCATGGGAGTCCCGATGGTCATCCGTAAGGACGGCAAGACCGTAGAGATCATCCCCCGTAAAAAAGCTATCTCCTCCCGCTCCATCAAGTGAAGGATGTTCAAAATCAGACCGACACCCGTGGCATCGCCATCGACCAGGTTGGAATTTCTGACCTGCGCTACCCGATCCAAGTGCTCGACAGTGAGGGGCGTCCGTTCCCTACCGTGGCCATGATCTCGATGTCGGTCCACCTGCCCCACCACTTCAAGGGCACCCACATGAGCCGATTCCTGGAGGTTCTGTCGGTCCACGAGGGTGAGGTCACCATGCACACCCTGCCCGCCATCCTCCACGACCTGAAAACCAACCTCGATGCCGAGGAGGCGCACATCGAGGTGGTATTCACCTACTTCGTCACCAAAAAGGCCCCGGTCTCGGGCTCCCCGGCCAAAGTCGGCTGCGATTGCGTGTTCCTCGGCACCTCCAACGGCAGCAATGACCACTTCGCCCTGCGGGTCACCGTGCCCGTCACCACGCTGTGTCCGTGCAGTAAGGAGATCAGCGACTACGGGGCGCACAACCAACGCGCTACGTCACTTTGGAGGTCCTCCCCAAGGCGAAGCCCGAAGGCGGCTGGGAGTTGGTCTGGATCGAGGAACTCATCCTGCAATTTGGATGCCGCAGTGAAGTTTGGCGGACCGACCTTGCTGCTCTGCGGCACGGGCATGGCGAAGAAACTGCCCACCCTGAAAAACGTCCGGGTGGTGCCGGTGTCCAATCCGGAGGCGAAGCGATTCTCCTGTGGGTTGGTCGGTCTGAAGGGAGACCTCGCAGCCCGCTTGCTGCACGGACTCCATACGGAACCCGATAAGGTGGCAAAGCTACTCGATCCGAAATTCGATCTCATGGCCTGGCTGGAGAAGCTTACAGATCAGCAGAATAACTGTTCCTGTTCCTCAGAGGTTGACCGTATCACACGCACTCCAAAAGCGGTAAAACACCTAACTGCAAAATGAAATTTCAGGTCGCAGCCGAGCTTCAGCGCCGTTGGATTACAGATCCTCCGGCGGGGTGGACCGTCGTCAAGGAGTTGGACTTGTTATCCAAAGATGAGAGAGGGCTTCTCGGCTATCGTCCACTTGTCGATGTCGTGCTTACCAACTTGAGGTCTAAGCAGCGTCTTTGGATTGAGATTGAAATCAGCCGAGCAGACCCAGTGGCAAATCACACCAAGTTCGCGTCCGCCCATCTCATGCACCCGGTTTCCCACCAAGACGCATTTATTTCGCTCGTTTCAAACCATGTGACCAGGGGGCGGGCAAACCTTGCTGCTCATACGATCTACCTGATGAGAGTCGGAGGCATTCGGGCGTTTCAAATGCCACTGCTCAGGGATCTGACAGGTGCCCAAATCAGTAGAATCAACCAGGGTAAGACCCCGTTATCGGGACTTCCGACTCCGGACTTGCGAGAAGTCATTGAACTTACCGAGCCCGTAACATGTGATCTTGACACCGAAATCTACTACACGACAAACCCTTTGGAAGTTATCTTGAATGTTAGGCAGTGGAACATTGATGCTCAAATTGCCAAGAGCAAGACCCAGTGGGGTAACAGACGGGTAAAGTATCTTGTTTACGACAGGCGGACTGGCTTGTTTGCCCCTTCCAAATTCTGCGCTTATTCCCGCATTCAGAAGCCGACGGCTATTACGGAACAAAACGGCTTTAACCCCGCGATGACAATCGAGGCATATTCAAGAGTGCCGCAGGATCGTGGAATTTTTGATGGACAAAAGGCTTGGAAGCGACTTTCAAGAATCGGCTTTCGTAAGTTTGGAGTTGCGGATCTATCTCAAAACGTCCGTGAACAACTAGCCGCATGGATGAGCGCAAACTCCAGTCTAGTCACAACAAACCTGAAGCAATGCGAGATCCTTGTAGAATCCTGATTTCATGCTCGTCACGAACCTACGCAAATCGATGATTTTGCCTTCACTGCGCAGTATAATCCACCATTAAAACAGAACGCCGAACACGAACCCACCTGCGAAGCCTGCGACTCAAGAACCTTCTGCCCTGAGTTCAAGGGGATGAACGCGCCGAGGCTGCCGGGATAAAAGATTTGAAAGGAATCCATCATGCTAATTCACTCACTTGGACTGTTTTGGAGGAAGAAGACGTTTTCTGGGGCGCGGGGAGCCAGGCGGGAATGCTGCTTGGTGTCCAGAAGTACCTTGGTCTGCGCCATGTGAGTGGAGGTGGCGGTTTTAGACCAAGGCTTGCTTCAGTTCACGAGCATCCAGAACGGGAATATCGAGCATCCGGCTAAGAACCGAAGGCTCGATCTCGGTGGCCTTCACATAATCTCCAAGCGCCTTGAAGACCGGAGTGTCGAAGGTCTCGTTGCTAATCCGCATGTAGTGGTCAGCCGATGGCAGAGAATCATCGAAGAGGATCTCCCGAATCGTCTTGTAGCCCTTGTTGAATTGGCTGATCGCGGCATGAAGCGAAGGTTGCTTCACGGGCGTCAAGCTCAGACCGTGATGTTCCGAGTAGCGCTGGAGTTCACGGTATACCGAGAATGGGGAAATGAGGTAATCCTTCGCGACTCCGACGATTGAGTGAATCCTGGATGAATCCGTCTTCTTTCGGGAATACTCGCCGATTGCCTGGGCGGCCGCAGATTCCGGGAAAAGCAAGGCTCCTGCAAATGCATCCGCAAAATCCTCCGCCTTCTCGATTTCGTTTTTTTCAAGCAAGCTGACACTCAGGACGTGGCCGAGTTCATGCGCCATCCAGAATTTGAAGTCGTGCAACTCGCTGTCGAGGTTCAGAAACACCCACGTTGTTTTCGAATCCGGAAGATAAATATGAAGCGCGTTTTCGTGGCGGGATTTTTTGCCCCACATCACCGGCACCAACACCGCCTGCAACTCGTTGAATTTTCCGATCAAGTTCTGAAAGTCGATTGGCTTCACAGGATCCAGATCGAGTTCCAACCTTACTTTGGTGACCAACTTTTGAATGTAGGCGTAGTCGAGCTGGGGATCCTTGAGCCTGGCGGGAGCGACAAAGCTGTCGAAAGGCAGATGGCTGACCACAGGGGCCAGCAGCCTACCCATGTCCCGAGCCCGCGATGTGTGCTCGTCCTTGGTAACAGTTCCCGCCCGTTTTCGGAAGGCGACGAGCGGCTCTGTGGCTGCGGGGACGCTCTGGACCAAGTCCATGAATCCAAGCTCCAGAACCTTACCGAGTCTCAGCAGCTCTTGTGGGCGGGGGAAGGACTTGCCCTTGAACCACTTCGAGACGGCCGCCTTGCTGAGTCCAAGTAAATCCGAAAGAGCCGTCTGGCTCAGTCCCTTCTCGTCCATCGTTTCCTGTAGAAGGGGGATATTGAGAGTTTTCGACATGCGGGGATCGCCGGCACCCAAGCGCAGGCGTCAACTTTTGTCAACCATTCAGTTCCGGAACCTGTCGTCCCTGATTCGATGGACGAGCGGCAACATGGCTCCCGAAGCCAAAGCAAGGTTTGACAGCGCGATCGACAGGCGGTCGGAAACCGCTGGATCCAGGAGTCGAGAATTCGAGGTCCAGGAATGGCCATCGGCGGCAGCCTTCACGTAGGAGCTGGAATCGACTGAATCGACGCCCGCCGAAAACAGGTCAGCAAGAAATTCCGGATGCCCCAAGCCAAAGACGTGGAGGGGGAGGGTTGGAACCTCGTTCCGGACGGCACGAACGCATTCCAAAACCAGAACACGATCCCGGGCGCGGGGCACCATGCCGCCGAGAGCGATACCGTCGAATCCCTTTTCAACATAAGCCCGAGCACAGGCTGTGAAGCTCTCCACGTCCCAGCCTTGGATGCAGGCATAGAGGCACATGTCCTTGCGCCGACGGTTCCGCAGCGCCCAGAGGGCATTGGCGATGGTGAGTTTCTGGCGTTTTCGGGAATCTTTCAGATCCAGATTCGGCGGAATCGGGAAGTCGAGGGTGAAGGCGATGTCGGCATGCTGCTCCTGGAACTCCAATACCTCCCACGGGGTGAGAAGTTCGGGTGTCTCTCCGAGGTTGATTTCGAGCACGCCGAGACCATCACGTTGCAGAATGCGGCTGCCCTCGAAGAGTGCTGCGAAGCCACCGGAATCGATCATCAGCGGCAGACGGGGGCGCTCCTTCATCTGCCGGGCATAGTGGTGGCTGACCATGACCGCCGGGGCCAGGCGGGGCAGGTAGGGCTGGATGAGGGCATCGAGCGGATACTTCCCGCCGAAGGTCGTGACGGGCACGTAGGCGGGGAACCGGATGGTGCCGGAAGGGGTCTTCAGCACTCGGGCGCAACTGTCTATCGTCGTCATGGCTCGCCACCTCCAATCTCCCCGTTGTCGATGGCGTGGCGCAAGGCGGCAAGAACCCGGGTTTTCTCGTCCCCCGGTGGAACTTCCATCCATGCACGCAGTTGGCGCACGTCGAAATGGTCGAGTTCCTCCAAATCGTCAGGATTCGTGGTGAACCAGCAGGACATTCGTCCTTCTTCAAAAACGCCTCCTCGGTAGGTGTGAAAGATGATGACGCCGGCATGCTCAAGGGCGATTTCAGGCGTGAGGGTTTCTGGATTGCGATAGGGCATGAGTTGATGTGGTTGAGGTTTGTTTGTCAGCGTTCAAACCAGAGTTGGAAGAGGTCGAGATAGGGGGTGGAAGCGGTGTTCTGGACGATTGATTTTTTGAGGGACAACAGCAGCGAATCCTTGCGGTGCAGGCGGACGGCAAGGAGGTGTTTGCACTCGCGGCCTTTGGCATGGTCGGGGCAGGAGCAGGTGAAGGTTTCGTTCTCAAGCGAGACGAGTCGGGGCTCGGATCCACCAGTCACCGACCAGCGGTTCCTGCCGTCGCCTTTGACCGTGAGGTCGAGCGCCCGGCGGAAGCGGTAAGGGTCCACGGGCGTGTCGTGGTCGGGTGGGAAGGTCGGCACCCGCGGGGCGGACACAGGAGGTGGAATCTGCAGGCTTGCTGCGGCGGCGTCCTCGATCCACTTGGCGGCGCGCTTTTCGGAGAGTCCGGGAAGGGCAGCAAGTTTCCCGACCGGGACACCGGCAAGAGCCGTCAGATCGGGAATGCCGTTGGCTGAAAGTTTGCGTGCCCAACTGGAGCCGATGCCATCGACCAAGGTGAGGGATGCGGCAGGGCCATCGATCCCGTTGAGGACTTTTTGTCGTAACAACTCAATGCGGAGCAGGGCGGCGGATTTGGGGGCTTTCTGTTTGGACTCGGCATCCGGGTCTTCCGGTGCCACGGGCTGATCAAGCAGTTTACGGATGGATGCGGCGGCTAACAGCAGACGATCCATCGATTCAATGAGCCGGTGGATTTCAAAAGGGTAGATGCCGTCCTCATGCGCGACGGTTTCCTCGTCGCCGAGGACGGTCCAGCGCCAGAGCACGATGCAGGTTTTCAAGGCGGACAACAGTCGCTTGCCGCTGATGGGTAGCTGTGCCCGGGCTTGGCCCTGGTCCGCAAGCAAGCGGGAGGATTGGCCGGCGAGTTCTTCGGCGAGGTTTTCCAGATCCTCGAAATCGACCGGCAACACCGGTTCGCAGTCCGGAGCGCTGGCACAGGCAAGAAGGAGATCAAAATCGGTGAGGTCGGACGTTTGCTCAAGCATACGGCGCAAGTGAAGGACGGTCGCCGGGCGGAGTTGGTGACGGCAGGCGATGCGTCCAAGCGGGGTGGCATGAAGCAGGGTGCGGTGTTCCTGCTCCTCTTCGCGGAGCATTCCGGCATCGAGCATTTCCCGGATGGTGCGATGGATCTTGAGGGTTT